>DLVV01000460.1:0-20434 GCA_003445035.1 Planctomycetaceae bacterium
GACGCGTAGTAGTGGCCCAGGTTGCGGATGCGGCGACGCGGCCATTGTGTCTTGCCGTCGATGGCCGAGAATGCGGCCGAGATGCCACCTTCCTTGATGACGAACACCTGGTCGTTGACGACCAGCGGGGAAGCGATGTTGGAGGGGGCCTTGGTGTTGAGGTTCCATTCCATGTGTGTCTTGGTCACATTGCCGGTGCCGCCGCCACGGATCATCTGGATGATGTTCCCGCCCCCAACCCGATTGGTCTTCGCCTGGAACGCGTCGTCGATTTCGTCGCCGACCAGGAACCCGTCCTTGTTGGCGTCGCCCTTGTCGAACTTTTTCCAGAAGGCCTTGCCCAACTCGGTTTTGTCGAGCTTCTTGTCCTGGTTGGTGTCCCGCCACTGCAGCAGCGCAAATTTCAGGGTGCGGGCAGTGTCACCGTAACTTTGGACCGAGACGTAGATCTTGTCGTCGACAACCGCCGGCGTGGTCATGATGGTTCGTAGCAGCGAGTTGCAGTTCCAGCGGACCTTGCCGGTCTCGGGGTTGTAGCCCTTCAGCTTGCCGCTGCCGGCCATCACGATGTCGGTTTGCTTGCCCGAGGTGACGACCACGGGGACGGAGTAGCCACCGAGCATCTCCGGTCGCTTGGTCAGCCACTTCTGCTTGCCCGAGTACTTGTCCAGCGCCACCAGGTAGCTGTCCAGATCGTCGTCCAGGCAGAAGAACAGTTTGTCCCCGTGCAGGATCGGCGAATTGGCCGCCCCCCAGCCGAGCAGGTAAAACGGCATCGGGGTCTTGTGGGTCCAGAGATGCTTGCCGTTGCCGGCATCCAGGCACAGCAGTCCGATCGTGCTGAAATGCACGTAGACGCGTTCTCCGTCGGAACAGGGGGTGCAGGAGGCGTGCTGGTTGGGCCAGGTGATCTCGGGAAGCTTTCCGGCCGGAAACGACGTTTGCCAGAGCTTCTTGCCGGTCAGGGCGTCGAACGCAAAGACGTTGAATTTCTCCTGCCCCTTTTTTCCCGTGACAGCCGTCTCGATGCAGCGGCCGCCGGAGATAATCGGGCAGGCGATGCCGGTGCCGAGTGTCTTCTTCCAGACGACGTTCTCGGTCGTTGAGAAATTGACTGGCAGGTTCTTGCTGTCCTTGGAAACCCCCGTGGCATTGGGGCCGCGGAATTGGTCCCAGTCTGCGGCGTGGGCCGACGGCGACAGGGTGGCGCAGATTGTGATGGTCAGAAGCGACTGCAAGAAGCGGCGGGTCATAGGTCGATTCCCTGGTGGACGGATGACCGGACGTCGAGTTTCGGTATGTCTCCGGTCTCCGCTGACCATACCTCGGTCAGACGGTCGACTTCAACTGGGGCGGCGAGATCTGGGGCGTATGCGAACAATCGAGGACGCTCAAATCGGATCCGAGCCATTTTTTTTCGTTTCGGCCGTGACAGGTTGTTTGCAAGAGACATATAATCGGGATCTGATGCGAAGGCCGGATGGCCCTCCCCCTTGCTATGTGATGGAACCGGCGGGGGGATAGGTCTTGACGGTTGAGCCCAGGCAGGTCGAACAAGGACTGACGCGTGCGGGGGCGGCTCGCGGGGTTCCATTTAGGTCACACTTTCAACGGTTCACTTTCTCAAGAGCATGAGGGCAAGAACATGTCACGTAAGATTCTGGTTGCCGCGTCGCTGTGCGTCGCAGTGCTGGTGACCGCTTCGGTTACCGATGCTGCAAAGGAAAAGAAGAACCCCCTGAAGGGCGTCAACTGTTTCCTGAAGAAGACCAAGGATGGCAAGCCGATCGCCGTCAAGAAGGCCTGCGCCGTGGCCTACAAGGGTGCGACGGTGTACTTCTGCTGTGGCGGATGCAAGAACAAGTTCTCGAAGGACGCGAAGTGTCGCGAAGCCAACGCCCACAAGGCCAACCACCAGTTGGCGGCTACGGGCCAGGCCAAGCTGACCAAGTGCGTGTTCAGTGGCAAGAAGTTGGACACGACGACCAAGATCAAGGTCAACGGCGTCGCGATCTGCTTCTGCTGCAACATGTGCAAGGGCAAGGTTCTGAAAGCCAAGGACAAAGTTGCGTTGGCATTCAGTGACAAGGCCTTCGCCAAGGGCTACGTGGTAGCCAAGAAGAAGTAGTTCCGTCGCTCCGGCGACGATGCGGATTCGACGGGGCACTCCTCTTGACGAGGGGTGCCCCGTTTCTTTTGTTTAGCGGCGTGCGTCGCCCGCCGTCCGGCGTCGGAATTCCCTCTGGCCGCCCGGCTACTGCAACTGGCCGGGGACGACCGTGATCGTCCGCTTCCGTTCGTCGATGCGGGTCACCTTGCCGAACTTGATGCCGTCGACGATCACCTGGATCGACTGACTCGTGCTCAGGATGACCGTCGTGGCGTCGTTGCTCGACGTCACATCGGGAACTTCGTCCGACTTTGCCAGGATTCGCAGGGTGGCGATGTGGTCCCGGCGAGCCTTCTCGTCGATCGAGCCCTGCAGTACGACAGTGATCGAGGTCGCAACGTTGGAGGTTCGGGGTTCGTCTGCGGGTGTTGACGCAGCGACCAGCAGCGGGATCACGGCCAGTTGAGCATCGGCCAAGGCCTTGTTGAAGGCATCTGGCGAATCGGCTTTTTCGAGCGCGGTTGCGGAGGTGTCGAGCGCGTCGAGAACCGCCAACCACTTCTTTCGCGACGCGGCGGTTCCGGCTTCGGGCATCGCTGCGATCGAATCGTTGCCCAGTCGCAATGTCTCGTCCAGTGCTGCAGACAGGTCTGAGGGGAACCACTGGCCATCGATCACGATGAATTGGCTGGGCGGAAGCGGCGGCGGTTCTTCACCCTCGGTGGGCTCGACTTCACCGATCCGCAACCGGGCCTGATCGCTCGTCCGGTCGACCACGGTGATCTGTGAATCGGCGAGCTGGCCCAGAGGATCTCCCTGTTCGTTCGATGAGATTGCACGGAGTTGTTTGAGGAATTGGGTGCCGGTCCCGGCAGAAAAGGCCTTGCCGTCGAATGTTGCCAGCGTTTTCACGTCCTTCAGTTCGCTGGTCAAAAGGGTGTCGAAAAGTTCCAGCAGGGCGGGCCAATTCTCGTCGAGTTGTTTCTGATCGAGTTCGCGCAATGGCAGGCCCGGGTTGTCGATCAAAAGTCCCTTTTTTGTTCGGGCGATGTCGACCAACCGCTTCAGCGACACGAAGGTGCGATTCCAGATCTTCGCGTCCATCTTGCCCGCGAAGTTTCTGACCAGCGCGTTGATTTGTCGCTGGTAACGGGACGGAAGGAAGGTCCAGATCGCAGCTGCGTTCCCGTCCTGGACGCCCTGGAGAACACGGCGTACTGCCAGTGACGGATCCTCTGCGGTCGGGTCGCCTTTGGAATCACCAGGCTTGACGGTGGCCGGCTGTCCGTCCGTCTGCTCAGCGGGCGGACCGTTGTCGCCGGTCGGAACTCTGGAATCGCCCGAATTGTCCGTGTCTCCGCCACAGCCAACAAGGCCGTAGGCTCCCACGGCCAACAACACCAACAGCAGTCCCCACCGTCTCATCCTTTGTCCTCGCGGCTGCCGCATTCGACCCGGGGTCCCCTTGGCCCAAGCTCGTGATCGAATCCGTCGCTATCCTACCCATATTCCTCGGCCCGAAAACCGGTTTCCGACCAAGAATACTGGTTTGCACGCAGTTCCGTCTGCTTGAAACCGTAAGGTCGGTCGTCTAAAGTCGCGATTTGCTCCATTTATACTGTCCGCCAAACATAATTGGTTTCTCTTATACGTTCGGCTTGCTCAACGGATTGACCGCACGATGCACTTACGGAACGTTGAGTTGTTTTGCGAGGTGGCCTCGCGAAGCAGTTTTTCGAAGGCGGCCGAGGCTCACCAGGTCTCGCAGTCGGCAGCCAGCCAGGCTGTTCAGACGCTTGAAGACCGTCTCGGGACAGTGTTGATCGACCGCTCACAGCGGCCGTTGTCGCTGACGACGGCCGGACAGATCTATTACGAGGGGTGCCGTCATCTGCTGGAAACATTTCGCTTGGTCGAAGAGCAGGTGTTTGCGATCAGTGACCGCGTGACGGGTCGGCTGCGGGTCGCGGCGATTTATTCGGTCGGATTGGCCGAGATGGCCGAATTGGTGTCGGAGTATCGCGACACTTACCCGGACGTCTTGTTGTCGGTGGATTATCTGCATCCCGATGCGGTGTCGCAGCGAATCCTGGATGGAGATGCTGATCTGGGCATTGTGTCGTTTCCACGTGCCGGCAGCGAATTCACGGTTGTGCCGTGGCTCGAGCAGAAGATGGTGATCGTTCTGCCGCCGGACCATTCCCAGGTTCCCCGGAATGGTTCTGATGGCTGCCGTTCGCCGGAGGTGCTTGACGGCGAGCCATTTGTCGGATTTTGCGGCGACCTGCGGGTCCGTCGTCAGATCGACCGTTGGCTGAAGGCCGCGGGGGTTTCGGTTGACGTGGTGCACGAGTTCGACAATTGCGAGCACATCAAGCGGGCCGTCGAGGCGGGGTCGGGTGTGGCGATCCTTCCCGCACCAACGTTGCGAAGCGAGGTGGCCCGAGGATCCCTGGTCACCCTGGACCTCGAGACCGTTGACTGGAAACGCCCATTGGGATTCATTCGTCGCCGCAATCGTCAGTTGACGACGGCGGCGGAGCGATTCATTGAGAAACTGGAAGAGACAACCGATGGCCAGTAGACGTCTGAACAGCCAGCCGCCTCGGACGATTGACCAACTGGCCGCCCCGGGTGGCCAGGCAGCAATATTCCGTAATGGCCGGCCCGAGAAGTACGGGCTGTACGATCCAGCCAACGAGCACGACAGTTGTGGTGTTGGGTTCGTGGCACACATCAAGGGCGAACGGTCGCGGCAGATTGTTGACGACTCGCTGCACATGCTCGATCACATGGCTCACCGGGGCGCGTGCGGTTGCGAATCCAACACCGGCGATGGAGCGGGCATACTGACCGCCCTGCCCTACGAGTTTCTCGAGAAGGTTGCCGAGAACGACCTGGGAACGAGTTTGCCCGAGCACGGAC
Organism: Planctomycetaceae bacterium; assembly: GCA_003445035.1. Taxonomy (GTDB): domain Bacteria; phylum Planctomycetota; class Planctomycetia; order Planctomycetales; family Planctomycetaceae; genus UBA8437. Next base: position 5,036 of record DLVV01000460.1, read on the forward strand.
TGTACGGTGTCGGCTTGGTGTTTCTGCCCCGAGACGAGACCGAGCGAGAGACCTGCAAGCAGGCGGTCAACCGGGTGATCCAGGAGGAGGGCCAGTCGCTGCTGGGTTGGCGTGACGTGCCGGTCGATCCCGACGGGGCAGACATCGGTCCCTCGGCCCGGGCCGCCGAGCCGGTCGCCGAGATGCTGTTCGTCGGCGCGGCCGACGGGGTCGGTAGCGAGGATCTGGAGCGGAAGCTGTTCGTGATCCGCAAGCGGGTCAGCCACCAGTTGCGTGACAGCGATCTTCAGGAGGCCCTGCTGTTCTACATCTGCTCGCTTTCGACCAAGGTTCTGATCTACAAGGGGATGCTCACCTCCCAACAGGTTCCACTCTACTTCGAGGACCTGCGAGACCCCGATTACACCAGTCATCTGGCAATGGTCCACTCGCGTTTCTCGACCAACACATTCCCCAGTTGGGATCGGGCTCAGCCAAATCGGTTTATGAGTCACAATGGCGAGATCAACACCTTGCGAGGGAACGCCAACTGGATGCACGCTCGCCAGGGGGGCCTTCGAAGCGACCTGTTTGGCCAGGATCTGACTCGGCTGTTTCCGATTATCGAACCGGATTGTTCCGATTCGGGGAACTACGACAACGCCCTGGAGTTCCTGTATCACGCCGGTCGGAGTTTGCCCGAGGCGGTGATGATGATGATTCCCGAGGCGTGGCAGAACCACCATTCGATGTCCGAAGCCAAGCGGGCGTTTTACGAGTTCCACTCGGCGTTGCAAGAACCGTGGGACGGGCCCGCCTCGATTTCCTTCACCGACGGGCACTACATCGGCGCGGTGCTGGATCGCAACGGGCTTCGGCCCAGTCGCTATTACGTCACCCACGACGACCGGGTGGTCATGGCCAGCGAAGTGGGCGTGCTGGAAGTTGATCCGGCCAACGTCCGTCAGAAGGGGCGATTGCAGCCAGGGAAGATGTTCCTGGTCGATTTCGAGCAAGGGCGAATCATCGCCGATGAGGAGCTCAAGGATGACGTGGCTGGTCGGCGGCCCTATTCCCGCTGGCTCGAGAACAAAAGGGTGCAACTCTCGGATCTGCCTCCTGCCGCCATGCCCGAGAAGTACTGCTCGGAGGAGCTTGTCAGCCGGATGAGATCTTTCGGCTACACCACCGAGACGCTGCAATTCATGCTGCTTCCGTTGCTCGAGCAGCAAAAGGATCCGATCGGCTCGATGGGTAATGACGCCGCCCTGGCGTGTTTGTCTGATCATCCGAGAATGCTCTACGACTATTTCAAGCAACTCTTTGCCCAGGTGACCAATCCCGCGATCGACTCGATCCGTGAAGACGTGATCATGTCGTTGGAGTGCTTCATCGGCCCGGAAGGCAACCTGCTGGAGACCAGCGAGAACCAGGCACACCGGCTGGTGGTGTCCCACCCGATCCTGACCAACGAGGAACTGGCATCGCTCCGTTCACTGGATTATGACGACTGGACCACGCGGACCGTCGACATCACGTTTGACCGCAGCGAGGGGGCCGATGGATTGCAGCCCGCGTTGGAGCGAATCTGTGGTGAAGTTGATGCCGCCATTGAGGACGGCGACAGTTTCGTCGTGCTCAGCGATCGTCGGTCCGGTGGCGATCGCGTCCCGATCAGCTCGTTGCTGGCCTGCGGTGCCGTGCATCACCACCTGGTCCGCAACGAACTGCGGACCAGGATCGGCCTGGTGTTGGAGAGCGGCGAGGCCCGGGAGGTGCACCATCACTGCCTGTTGGTGGGCTACGGGGCCGACGCGATCAACCCGTACCTGACGTTCGAAGCGATTTCACAGGCTCGCCGGGACGGGTTGCTTGATGAATCGTGGACCGAGGAGAAGATCGTTTCGATCTACCGCAAGGGTGTGGCCAAGGGCATGCTCAAGGTGATGGCCAAGATGGGCATCTCCACGCTGCACTCGTACAAGGGCGCGCAGATTTTCGAGGCCATTGGCCTGCGGGACGACGTGATCGACCGCTGCTTTGCGGGCACCGCTAGCCGCGTGCAGGGCGTCAACCTCGCTGAGCTCGCCGAGGAAATACTGCGCCGCCACGCGCTGGGCTTTCCTGAGCGAACCGAGGACGAAACGTTGTCACTGCCCAACCCCGGCGAGTTCCACTGGCGCGCCGAGGGCGAGAAGCACATGTGGAACCCGCAATCCATCGCCGCGCTGCAAACCGCCGCGCGCACGAACAATTTCGAGTCGTACCAGCAGTTCTCCAACCACATCAACGGCGACACCAGGGCGCGCTGCGTGCTGCGCGGCTTGATGGAATTCAAGGAGGGCGTGAACGGCGGGCCGATTTCCATTGAAGACGTTGATCCGGCCAGCGAGATCGTGAAGCGCTTCTGCACCGGCGCGATGAGCTTCGGCTCCATCTCGGCCGAGGCGCACGAGGGACTGGCCATCGCGATGAACCGCATCGGCGGCAAGAGCAACACCGGCGAGGGTGGTGAGGATCCGGAGCGCTTCAAGCCGTTGCCCAATGGAGATTCCAAGCGGTCGGCCATCAAGCAGGTCGCCTCGGGGCGTTTCGGTGTGACGATCTGGTACCTCACGAATGCCGACGAGTTGCAAATCAAAATTTCCCAGGGCGCCAAGCCGGGCGAGGGCGGCGAGCTGCCCGGGCGCAAGGTGGATGAAACCATCGCGCGCATTCGCTACTCCACGCCCGGCGTGGGCCTGATCAGTCCGCCGCCGCATCACGATATTTATTCCATCGAGGATCTGGCGCAGCTCATCCACGACCTGAAAAACTCTAACCCCTCAGCGCGTGTGAGTGTGAAGCTCGTGTCCGAGGTGGGCGTGGGCACCATCGCCGCCGGTGTCGCCAAGGCGCACGCGGATCACATTTTGATTTCCGGCGCATCCGGCGGCACCGGCGCCTCGCCGCTCACCAGCATCAAGCACGCGGGGCTGCCGTGGGAACTGGGGATCGCCGAGACGCATCAGACGCTGGTGATGAACGATCTCCGCAGCCGTGTGCGTCTGCAGACCGACGGCCAACTCAAGACCGGCCGGGACGTGGTGATCGCCACACTGCTGGGAGCCGAGGAATTCGGTTTCGCCACCGCCCCACTGATCACGCTGGGGTGCATCATGATGCGGAAATGTCACCTGAACACCTGCCCGGTGGGCATTGCCACCCAGGATCCCGAACTGAGGAAGAAGTTCAACGGCAAGCCCGAGCACGTGGTGAACTACCTGTTCATGGTGGCCGAGGAAGCTCGGGAGATCATGGCGTCACTGGGATTCCGCACGATCAACGAGATGGTCGGCCGGGTGGATGCGTTGGCCGTCAACGACGCGATTGATCACTGGAAGGCACAGGGGGTCGACCTGTCACTGGTGCTCACCCCGGCGGTCAAGCCCCACGAGGCCGTTGAGGTCTATTGCACGCGTGACCAGGACCATGAGTTGTCCGACGTGCTCGATCGCCGGTTGATTGCTGAGTGCCACGATGCGATCGAGACTGGTGAGTCGGTGCGACTGGAGCTGCCGATCATCAATACCGATCGCACCACCGGAACGATGCTCAGCCACGAAGTCTCCAAGAAGTGGGGGGCTGCGGGCCTGGCCGACGACACCATCCACCTGGCGTTGACCGGTTCGGCTGGCCAGAGTTTCGGGGCCTGGCTGGCGGCGGGGATCACCATGGAACTCCTTGGTGATGCCAACGACTACATCGGGAAGGGGCTTTCCGGCGGCCGGATCATTGTGGCACCGCCGGCAGCGAGTACGTTTGTGGCCGAAGAGAACATCATCATTGGCAACGTGGCGCTCTACGGAGCGATCAAGGGTGAAGCCTATTTTCGTGGAATCGCTGCTGAACGGTTCTGTGTCAGAAACTCGGGGGCGGAGGCGGTGGTCGAGGGTGTGGGAGATCATGGGTGCGAGTACATGACCGGGGGCCGCGTGGTGATCCTGGGGCCGACCGGTCGCAATTTTGCCGCCGGAATGTCGGGCGGGGTCGCCTACGTGTATGACCCCCGCAGAGAGTTTCTGCCGTGTTGCAACCTGGAGATGGTGGAACTGGATCGGGTCGTCGTCGAGGCGGATGAGCTGGAGTTGAGGGCGTTGATCGAGAAACACCAGAGATACACCGGGTCGAGTGTCGCCGAGACCATTCTCAGCGATTGGGTGACCGAGGTGAGCCATTTTCACAAGGTGATGCCGGTGGACTACAAGCGAGCCCTGGCCGACATGGCTCGGGAGGCAGCCGAGGAACAGGCGGTCGAATCGCATTGATTGCAGACCATTGACCAGGCAGAACGGAAAACGGTTCCCCCGAAGAGGGGGTCCGACGCGATGACACAAGGCGGACGATGATGGGAAAACCGACAGGTTTCATGGAGTACACCCGGGAGGCGGCTCCGTACCGTGACCCGGCGGCGCGACTGGGAGACTGGAACGAGTTCGTGCAGTTGCCAGTCGTCGGCGATCTCGCCCGACAGGGCGCACGTTGCATGGATTGTGGCGTGCCCTTCTGCCACACCGGCGGGCTGATGGCCAACATGGCTTCCGGGTGTCCGGTCAACAATCTGATCCCGGAGTGGAACGACCTGGTCTACAACGATCGCTGGCAGGACGCCTTGGACCGGTTGCACGAGACGAACAATTTTCCCGAATTCACCGGCAGGGTTTGTCCGGCTCCGTGCGAAGGGGCTTGCGTGCTAGGGATCACCGATCCGCCGGTGACCATCAAGAACATCGAGCAGGCGATCGTCGATCGTGGGTTCGACGAAGGGTGGGTGGTGGCCGGTCCGCCCAGCGAGCGGACGGGAAAGACAGTCGCGGTGGTCGGGTCGGGGCCAGCCGGGTTGGCCTGTGCTGATCAACTCAACCGTGCCGGACACAGCGTGACCGTTTTCGAGCGTCACGACCGCGTCGGGGGCCTGTTGATGTATGGCATTCCGAACATGAAGCTCGAGAAGACGGTCGTTCAACGGCGGGTGGATCTGCTGGCAGCCGAGGGGGTTGGGTTTCGGGTCAATACCGAGATTGGCAGCGATGTCGCTGCGGCCGACCTGCGAAATGACCACGACGCGATCGTGTTGTGCGTCGGTGCCACGCGGCCACGAGACCTTCCCGTGCCCGGTCGCGACCTGTCGGGAGTGCACTTTGCCATGGAGTTCTTGCACGCCAACACCCGCAGCCTGCTCGATTCCGAACACGCCGATGGCGACTACATTGATGCTCGAGACAAAAACGTGATTGTCATCGGTGGCGGTGACACCGGCACCGACTGTATCGGCACCGCGATGCGACAAGGCTGCAAGAACCTGGTCAATTTCGAGATCGTTCCCCGCCCGCCTGACGAGCGAGCCGAGAACAACCCGTGGCCACAATGGCCTAAGGTGTTTCGGGTCGATTACGGACATGCCGAGGCCGCAGCGGCCTTCGGTGATGACCCTCGCGAGTTCTGCATTGAGACACTCGAATTCACCGGCGACTCCGAGCGGGGGTTAACGGGATTGAAGACTATCGACGTCGATTGGGGCCGGCCTCAGGAGAACGGGCCTCCGTTCAGTCGAGTCGAGGGGAGCGAGCGAGAATGGGAGGCCGACCTGGCCTTTCTGGCGTTGGGCTTCCTGGGGCCGGAACAACTGGTTGGCGAACAGTTGGGGGTCGAGACGGACCCGAGGTCCAACTTCCAGGCCGATTACGGACAGTTCGCCACATCGCTCGAGGGCGTGTTTTCGGCCGGGGACTGCCGTCGCGGTCAGAGCCTGGTCGTCTGGGCGATCAACGAGGGACGAGGAGCAGCCCGCGAGTGCGATCGTTACCTGATGGGCGAGTCGCGGTTGCCATAGCTGAAGGGATGATTGCTTCGGCTACTCAATTCCGACTTCCGCGGGTGCCAGCACCTCGCGGCTCACGTCCTGGACGAAGTCTTTCACGTCTCCGGTGGCGGACGGGTCCGCCGCCCCGACGTTCACTCCCACGCCCGGGTTGCGGACCAACCAGGGCAGCATTGCGAGGGTGGCACGGGCGTAGGTGGGGTAAACCGGCAGGTCGCGTTCGGGGTTGGCGTCGACATAGTCATCCATCAGCTCGCCGAGGGAGGTGTGGGCCACCCGCGGGTGCCGGTGATGCGGGCCGTGGACGAAGATGTCGAAGTTCAGGAACGACGTGATGCGAGTCAGCCAGTTGCGGCCCCGGACGGTCCGGGTGCCCAGCAACGGGTCGAAACTGGCCATTCCCAGGTGCTCGGTGAACTTGCGCATTGTCTGCAGAAATCCGGCTATGGTCAGCGGGATCCACCAGACCTGGAGGAAGTCCAGCCAGGTGTGCGACAGGGTCAAGTACACGGCCAGGCCCGACCAGCAGATCGCCGAGGCCAGGTATTCGCGGCGGATCAGTCGTCGGGACGACTCCGAGAGAGGGGAATTCTTGCTCCAGAAGATCCGCCCGTAAATGATTATCGCTCCGCAGAACCCGAACAGCAGGTCGAACATCGCGAACGCACGGCGAAATCCCCGGCCCCGGTTCGGGTCGCTGTAGGGCCACAGTTCCCAATCGGTCGGCCGATTCAGGTAGGCGTGGTGCGTGATGTGAGTTTCGCGGTAGACGGTGTAGGGAATGAGGACCACCGTTCCAATGATGCGGCCCAGGTGCTTGTTGAAGTTGTTGTGAGCACTGAGTGTCTGGTGGACGGTCTCGTGGTAGGCGCTGGTCCAGCAGAAGATGAAGTAGCTGACCGCCAGCGTGTAAGTCGCCAGCCACCAGGTGGGGGTGACCAGGCGATCGGACGACAGCCAGCCGGGATAACCGACTTCGTCGTAACGCCAGACGATTTCCAGAATCACCAGGACGAACAAACCCAGTCGAACCACATTCAGGTTCCACTTGGTTGTCTTGGTCGCCAGGGCTTGCGACTCTTCCGGTGTGAAGACAGTATCAGTCGACACAACAGGAACTCCGGATTGGTGAACGGGTTCGCCGTGTCCCTGGCGTCTCTTTGCCGCCGGCAGACCCTGCCGGCTTTCCTAGAGCCTCCAAGTTAACGACGCGGCTGGTTTGAGGTCAACAGCCACAGCTTGGCCGATCGGTTTGAATCGGAGCGACGGTCCGTTCCTGACGATTGTGTCAGTAGAATCGACACATGACGGCCGTCGTTGGTAGGGTGACCGGGAGAGGTGTTCGGCTGGGAAGCGGGGGTGCGGTGCTCATGTCGCCACGGCAGTTAACTCGTCGAGGCCTGCTGGGGCTTGCCGGTGGCCTGGGAACGCTGTCTCTGGCCGATTGCCTCCGCCTTCGGTCCCGGGCCTCGGGTGACTCGGTGGTGGCGGGGGCTCGCAGCGTGATCCTGGTGTGGTTGGCTGGTGGTCCGTCGCATCTCGAGACGTTTGACCCCAAGCCGAACGCACCTGGTGGGGTCGGGGGCCCACTCGGGGCCGTGGCAACAGCGATTCCCGGCGTGTCATTCTGTGAGACGCTGCCGAACCTGGCGGTGCAGTCTGATCGCCTGGCGGTGATCCGAACGGTGCATCATCGCCAGAGCGCTCACGAGCCGGGACAGGCGTACATGATCAGTGGCAACCGGTTTCGTCCCGGGCACAACTTTCCCAGCGTGGGTGCAGTGGTAGGCCGCCAGCGTCGGCGTCGGTCCGCTCGAAATGGATTGCCGACTTACGTGGCGTTGCCAGACGAGGGGGTGAGAGGCGGGGGACACCTGGGAGCTGCCTGGAACCCGTTGTCGATCGCCTCCGACCCGAGCCGGCCGGGATTTCGAGTGGCCGACCTGTTTCCGCCTCGCTCGATCGCGGCCGGTCGCCTGGCGAGACGACGAGCGTTGTCGGCGGCGGTGCGGGCACGGTTTTCTCAACAGCGACCGAGTCCGCAAGGCGATGCGGTGGCACGTTACACCGACCAGGCGTGGGACATTGTCGATTCGCCGCGTGCGCGGGCGGCGTTCGACCTGGAGCTCGAGTCGGCGAAGATGCGAGACAGTTACGGCCGGGCGGTGATGGGGCAGAGGCTTCTGCTCGCTCGTCGGCTGATCGAGGCAGATGTGCCGTTTGTGACCGTCAGTGCGTACGAGTGGGATGATCACCGCAACCTGGTGCCGCGATTGGGAGAGAAGCTCCCGGACGTGGACCGGGGACTGGCCACTCTGATTGAAGATCTTGATCTTCGTGGCCTGCTGGAGACCACCATGGTCGTGGTCGCGGGAGAATTCGGTCGGACACCAAGATTCAATGAGAACGCGGGGCGAGATCACTGGGCCAACGCGTTCTCCGTGGTGGTGGCCGGTGGGGGGATCGTTGGGGGGCAAGTGGTCGGGAAAACGGATCGAACTGCCGCTGAGCCCGTCACCCGTCCGGTGACACCCGAGGACCTCCACTTCACCATCTACCACCAGTTGGGGATCGACGCCGGCCGGTTTTTGCCGTCGGTCAGCGGCCGCGATATCCCGATCCTGCGTGACGGCCAGGTGATAGCGGAGTTGGTGCCATGAACCTTCGTCTCCTGTCATCGGCGATTCTCTTCGTGCTGGTCGGGTCGGTGGCGGTCGGGGAAACGATGGGCGGGCGTGGTCCGTTGATCAACACGGTCAACCCACCCGCATTGGTCATTGGGAAAGAAACGACGATTCAGCTTGAAGGCCGGAATCTGGACCGAGCCACGCACCTGCTGCTGCCCTTTATGGCAAAGGTCCGTCGTAGCGCCGGAGGTGTCGAATCGATCCGGTTCGTCGTGTCTGTTCCCGAAACCGTGGAATCGGGTGTCTATCCGGTACGTGTGTATGGGCCGTCAGGGGTGTCCAACCTGAGGTTGATTTGCGTGGGGCAGGATCGGGTGATTCAGACGAGGGCGGCCGGGAACGGACGCTATCGCGGTGGCCGGATCGACCTGGCCAGTGCGTTGGCGATCGAATGGCCGTGCCGTGTGGCCGGAGGTCGGCTAAGCCAGGACATCGACTTGTTTCGAGTCAGTGTGCGGGCTGGCCAACGCCTGGTGTTCAGCACGCAGACGCGGCAGCTGGGGCTGACACCGGATCCGGTGATCCGTTTGCGGGACGCCCGCGGGCGGACGCTGGCACTGGTGCACGACACGCCGACTCTCCGAAAGGACGAGCGTCTCGATTACACGTTCAAGCAGGCCGGCGAGTATTTCGTGGAACTTCAGTCCTTTGGCGTTGCCGGGTGGACCAATCACTACGTGTTGAAGATCGGACCACACGAATACGCGAGAACGGTTTACCCGCTCGGAGGACGGCGTGGCAAATTGATCGACGTGTCAGTTGTCGGACGGGATGGGCGGGTGGCATCGCGGAAAGTTCGAGTGCCGTCCGATGCTGCGAGAGATCGGTGGCGGATGCCGTTGCCGGGCCATCCCGGGTCACTGCCATGGTCGATGGCCTCCGGATCACTTCCCGAGCGACATGAGAAGCGGATGCGGGTTGGCGGATCTGTTGAGGTTCCCGTGGCGGACTGGCCGGTGACGATCAACGGCCGTATCGATGAGGCCGGGGAGGAAGACCGGTTCCGCCTGGCGGTTCGTCCCGGACAGGTCATCCGGGCCCAGGTGGCTGCGTGGTATCTGGGCAGCGCGCTGGACGGTTTGTTGATGGCGTGGGATCCGGTGGGCGAAACCCTGCTGGCGACCGGCGATGACCTGAGATACCGGGCCAACGTGGATCCGGGTTTGGAGTTCACCGTGCCTCCGGGAGTCTCCAGCGTCGTGCTGTCGCTGCGAGATACGCTCGATCGTGGTGGCATCGAGTTTCCCTACCGATTGACGATTGAGCCGGGCGGGCCGGACTTCTTTCTGTGGATGGGTCGACGGCAGAATCCGTTCGAGAATTCCGGATGGGAGCGGATGGACGCCAACGACACGGTGACGGTTCCCCAGGGCGGACAGGTGACCGTCCGGATCACGGCTCGGAGGAACATCAAGGGACGGAAACCCGACGATGGGTATTACAAGGGGCCGGTGAGAGGATTCGACGGAAAAATCCGGTTGGTGGCGTCTGAGTTGCCCGCAGGGGTGACGGCGGTGTCCGGCGAGATCGCTGCGGGCGAGACCGCCGGGGAGATCACGTTTCGGGCGACAAGGGATGCTGTGACGTTGGCGCCGTTTTCGGTTGCCGTCTTTGGAGAAGCCACCCGGCGGGACGGGACACGGCTCAGGCGAGTGGCCGAACGGATGCTGTTTCTCAGCGATCCCCAGATGACCCACATGCCGTGGCAGTGGAGGTCTCAGAAACTGGTTGGAGTGGTTGTGCCCCAGGAGGATCGTCGATGATTCGAGTCGCGTGCCTGGTGTGTGTGCTGGCCGGCCCGGTTGTTGCGGCTGACCCGGCTGGTTCGGTCAGTTTCACCAATGACGTGATGCCCGTCCTGGGAAAGGCGGGCTGCAACTCCGGTGCTTGCCACGGTCACAACTCGGGCAAGGCCGGGTTCAAGCTCAGCCTGCGGGGGTACGATCTTCGGGCCGATTTCACCGCATTGGTCGACCCCGACTCGGGACGCGTCGAACGTGAGGATCCCGCAGACAGCCTGATCTTGCAGATGCCGACGGCTCAATTGGAGCACGGCGGCGGAAAGCGGTTCGAAGTCGGGTCGGAGTCTTACCGGGTGCTGTTGGAATGGATTCGACAGGGGGCGAAGTCCGATGTCGGAACCGCAACGAAACTCGAGCGGATCGACGTCCACCCGGCGGTTTTTGAACATGTGCGGATTCCGCAAGTGGAAACTCTGAAGGTCACTGCCCATTTCGAAGATGGGCGGCAACGCGATGTCACGCGGTTGGCGATATACGAGGTGTCGACCGAGGGCGTGGTCGATGTGGATCGGACGGGGCGGGTGGTGTCTCGTCGAACCGGCGAGACGGCCGTACTGGTGCGGTTTCTGAACAAGAAGACACTCTCCAAAGGGCTCGTCGTCCGAAGAAAAAAGCGGTTTTCCTGGGCTGCTGCCCCGCAGCACAACTTCATCGACCGGCATGTCGATGACAAGCTGAAAAAGATCCAGGTCCTTCCCTCGTCCGTCTGCACCGACGCCGAATTTCTGCGGCGGGCCAGTCTGGATATCTGTGGGGTGCCACCGGACCCCGACGAGGTGACGGCTTTCTTGAAAGAAACGTCGGCAGATCGTCGCGCACGAAAGATCGACGAGCTGTTGTCTCGAGAGGATTTTGGTGATGTGTGGGCGATGAGATGGCTGGAACTTTCCGGGACAAACGAATCCGGAGACTCGGCTCGCTTCAAGGGGGTCTGGACTCTCTCGCTGTGGCTCCGCAGGGCGATCAACACCAACCTGCCGTACGACCGGTTGGTGAGAGAACTTGTGGCGGGCAAGGGCAGCTCGATCCACAACCCGGCCATCACTTTCACGGTCAATCAACTCAAGCGGGTGGAAACCGTGCCGCAGTTGTTCCTGGGGATCAGGCTGCAATGTGCGGAGTGCCACGACCATCCGTTTGATGTCTGGACTCAGGCGAATTACCGATCGATGACCGAGTTCTTTGGCCAGCTGGGCAGCAAGGAGGGGCCGATCGATGCTTACGGACGAGAGATTCGTCGATTCGTGAAGCCCGAGTCCAGGGTGCCGTGGAAGGCTAAGGATCGTGTCGAGCTGGTTCACCTGGATGGCAGTCGCGTGAGTGTGCCCGTGGCCAGCGACCGTCGCGACGCCCTTGTTGACTGGATGTTCGGGCCGGGGCGGCGGCTGACGGCTCGGGCGATCGTCAATCGCGTCTGGGGGCGGATGCTGGGCCGGGGGATCGTGCACCCGGTCGACGACATGCGTTTCAGCAATCCCCCGGTCAACGAGCCGCTGTTGGCAGCCCTGGCCGACGACCTGGTGGCTCATCGCTGGGACCTGAAACACCTGGTGCGGACGATTGCGAGGTCGCGAACCTATCAGCAGAGTTCGATTCCCAACGAATCGAATCGCAACGAACACGACAATTTTTCTCACGCGGCCCTGAGGCGACTCTCGGCCGAACAACTGGCCGATTCGGTCAGTCGTGCCACGGGCATCGACGAACCGTATCGGGTCGGACCGCCGGGACTGCGGGCCGTGCATGTTCCCTATGTCGCGGCCGGTTCGAAGCTGTTGCGTCTGTTTGGTCGTCCGACCGAACGGGCCTCGGCCTGTGAGTGTGTTCGTAGCCCCGACACCACGTTGCCCCAGGTCATGCACTTGCTCAACAGCGAAGAGCTTTGGAAGAAGATCAGGGCCGCCGGGGGGACCGTAGAACGGTTGTCAGGCAAACATGCGGAGGCCGGTGGTCTGGTTACAGCCCTTTACCTGGCCGTTCTCTCGCGACCGCCTTCACGAGAGGAATCCGAAACAGGCACCCGGTACCTGGCCACTTCGAGAACTCGCCGCGAGGGGGCTGAGGATCTGGCCTGGGCCTTGTTGAACAGTCCGGAATTCCTGTTCAACCACTAGGGGGCCACACAGGGCCCACAGGTGTCAGGCGTCGATTTCGGTCAGCCGCTGTTTGCTGTCGCCGATCGATTCGACTTCGGCGTCCAGGCGGTCGAGCATGGAGAGGAACAGGTCGTTGAGCGGCCGTTCCTTCTTGGCGACCACGCATCGCCCGGTCTGCATGGTGCGGCCACCGCGTCCGGCGACAACGATCGGGAGGTCATGGTGCGTGTGGGCATTGCCGTCGCCGAGTCCACTGCCGTACATGATCATGCAGTTGTCCAGCAGGGTGCCGTCGCCTTCTTTGATCCCCTGGAGCTTGCCCAGGAAACGGACAAACCGCTCGACGTGCCATTTGTCGATCCGTTTGAGCTGGTCGATCTTTGGCTGTTCTTTACGGTGATGTGAAAGGCTGTGCCAGCCGGCATTGACGTCGACCATTGGGTAGGTGCGGTTGCTTCCGGCATTGCCCAGCATGTAGGTCGACACGCGGGTGGTGTCGGTCTGGAAGGCCAGCGCCAACAGGTCGTACATCAGGTTGACGTGCTCGGTCAGGTCCCTCGGAGTGTTTCCGGGCACCTTGAAGTCCTTGGGCCGCCGCTGCTGGGCATCCTGTTCGGCCCGTGCGATCCGTTGTTCGATTTCTCGGACACTGGTGAAATACTCATCAAGCTTGGCTTTGTCGTTGCTGCCGAGTGTCTTCTGCAACCGCTTGGCGTCGGCGGCGACCAGGTCGAGGATGCTCTTGCGAATGCGATTGCGTCGCTTGCGGACCTGGGCATCTTCTTCGGATCCGAACAGCCGGCCGAAGACCGCTCGGGGATTGATCTCCTTGGCGACCGGAGTCGTGGCGGTCTTCCAGGCGACGTTGGACGAGTAGGCACAGCTGTAGCCGGAATCGCAGTTGCCGGCATTACGGCCACGTTCGATTCCGATCTCCAGCGATGGCAAACGGGTGCGTTTGCCGATCTGCTGGGCGGCCACCTGGTCGACCGAGACGCCGACCTTGATGTTGGCACCGGATGTCTTGACCGGGTGTGCACCGGTCAGGTAACTGGCGGCACATCGGGCGTGGTCGCCGGGGCCATCGCCCTTGGCACGGCCGTTGTCCTGTGCCAGTCCGGTGAAGATGTTCAACTCGCTGCGGAAGGGTTCCAGCGGCTTGAGCGTTTCGCTGAGTTGGAAGTCGGTCCCTTCGCCGGTTGGCTTCCACGATGGCATGATGGCGCCGTTGGGGAAGAACACGAATGCGGCCCGGACCGGCGGGGTGGTGGCCGCAGTGGCGGCGCGGGCTGATTGCATGCCGTCAAGCAGGGGCAAGCCCATCGTGGCGCCCAGGCCCTGCAGGAATGTTCGCCGGGGAATCGTCTTGAAACCACTCATGGCTTGACTCCTTCTTCTCGCCGCATTCGGAACGGCTCACTTTGCACAACGGCAATCACCATCGCCTGGAAGCGAAAATCGTCCGCCCGGCAGGCTGCCACGATTCTATCAACAGCACAGCGGTCGTTGAACTCCAGTCCGCGACCAAGGGAATAGACCAGCATCTTCCTTGATAAGGATCGGCAGAAACGGTCTTGCCGCTTCGTGAGGATCCGGATCAACTCGATCGGACTGGAAAATGACTCGTCACCGGGCAATGTGCCGGACGAGTCGATCTTGTGCTTGCCGTCGGTGTCGCGCCATCGTCCGATGGCATCAAAATTTTCGAACCCGAATCCCAGTGCATCCATCTGGCGGTGGCAAATGGCGCAGGTGGCTTTCTCGCGATGAATCTCCAGTTGCTTCCTCAGCGGGGCATCGGGCGCAGCCTTGCTGGCCAGTTCCAGATCGGGCACGTCGGGCGGGGGGGGAGGTGGGGGGCTGTCGAGGATATTTTCCATGATCCACTTGCCACGCTTGACCGGCGAGGTGCGGTCAGGGTTGGAGGTCAGTGTCAGGATGCTGGCCTGGGTCAGCACTCCGGCGCGGCGGTCGTCGGCCAGATCGATCCGTCTCATCTGTTTTCCTTCGATGCCGGGGATCCCGTACAGTTTGGCCAGCGCGGCGTTGACGAAGGTGAACCGGCCGTCGAGAAACCGGGTGATCGGCAGGTTCTTGTTCATCACCTCTGCAAAGAAGAGGCTGGTCTCCTGTTGCATTGCCTTCCGAAGCTCGTCGGTGAAGTCTGGGAACTTCTTTGGGTCCGGAGTCAGTTCGTCCAGGATCCTGAGGTTCAGCCATTGGCCGGCGAAATTGTCGACCAGCGATCGAGATCGCGAATCAGCCAGCATGCGGCGTGCCTGCGCGGCGAGCACTTCCGGTCGGTGCAGTCGGTTCTGCTCGGCGAGACGAAACAGTTCGTCGTCCGGCAGGCTGCTCCACAGGAAATAGCTCAACCGTGAGGCGAGTTCGAAATCGGTCAGGGTCTTGTTGCCGTTGCTGTCCTTGTCGGGTTGGCCGTGTTCGACCCGGAACAGGAAGTGGGGTGAGACGAGGACTGCCTGCAGCCCGATTTGCATCGCCGCTTCAAAAACTTCGCCGCCTGCGGTTGCCTTGGCGACAAAAATGGCAACGGGGTCAACGTCTTCGCTGGTCACCGGCCTGCGGAACGCTCGCCGCATCAACGGGATCAGGTTGGCTCGTGCAGCCTCCGTCGCAGTCCGGTCCTTCCCGGGACGAAAGCGGATCAACTCCCGGTGCGAGCGGGGCAGGTCCTCGGGTTTGACCTCCAGGGGACCGATCACCTCGACAGCATGCACGTAGGCGTTGCGGTCGCCCTTGAGCTTGGGGTCGGGGTCTTTGGGCTTGTAGTAGTCGTTGATGAAGGCCACCCGGATCCGCCGGCGTCCACGTACCATTTTGAGCCTGTGCTCGTGGTTCTTCCTGTCGCCGCGGTTCTTGCTCTTGATGTCGATCGTCTTGACTCCCTTGCCATCGACCGAGAGTGTCAGCCTGGCTGGGTCGGGCCCGGCCTGGTCGGCCGAGGCATTGATCCG
>DLVV01000460.1:20806-23568 GCA_003445035.1 Planctomycetaceae bacterium
AAGATGCCGAAGCTCGATCCCTGTGCGTTGACGCCGAGGTTCTTGTTGAACTGGCCGCCGGTGAACTTGCGGTTGCGGGATGTGAACGGATCGACGGGAACGATCGCCTTGGCGGCCACCTGTTCGGCGGCATCGAGATACTTCTCGACCAGCAGTGGCGACACGCTCAGCACGTCACCGATGTTGTCGAAGCCCTCGCCGACGTCGTCACTGGGGAAGTTCTTTGCGGGTTCGAAGTCGACCCCGAGCAGGTCCCGGATCGTGTTGTTGTATTCGGCCCGGTTGAGTCGGCGAATGGTGACGCGGCCGGGGTCACGCACGATATCGCAGTCGATGTCGAAGAGTGTCTTGTCCAGGTACTTGACGACGGACTCCCGGGCCTTGGCATCGGGTTGTTTGTCGTGGTCGGGCGGTGGCATGGCGCCGAGTTCGAGATACTGCATCGCCTTGGCCCAGGTCTTGCGGTCGGCCTGGACGTCAGCCGTCGACCGGTATTTGTCGAAACGCAGCCCGCCGTTATCGGTGTCCGGGCCGTGGCACTTGTCGCAGTAGGCGGCCAGGAACGGGGTGACCGTCTTTTTGAAGGGATCGGGTGGTTTCGGCGGCGGGGTCGCCTGTTCGGAGACAAGCGGCCGTTCGGCCTCTCCGGTTTCCGAGGCTGCCAGGAGCGGTGACGGGTCGCTGGCGGGGCTTTCGGCCGAGTAGACCCAGGCGGCCAGCAAGGCCAGGACACCCGTTCCACCGGCGGCCAGCATATGCCCCGGCCAACTGGGGCGCTGGACTCGGTCACGGCGGGGCAAACGAGTCGACACGGGCGGGAATCCATAGGGGCGGCAGGAGTGGTGAGCCAGCAGGTGGCTCACCGGCAGGAAACACGATTATAGTCAGCCGGGGGCACTACGGGACAGACCGTGTGGTGTCGTGTTCGAGGCTCGGGTCATCGCTGTCGGAGTCGTGTTGACGCCATGCCCGGATCGCAGCTTTCAAGTCCGGGTGACCCGGCCAGCCCAGTGACAAGGCCAGGTAAAACGAGGCGGACACGGTGACGGCGGCGATTCCGCTGATCAATCCCTGCCCGAGTGCCTCGGCCAGGCCGAGTCCTGCACATCCCGCCAGCAGGCTGAAGGCCGTGGCGCGGGCGATGCTGGAGAGCACCTGTGCCTGGTCGTCGATTCCGATCGTTCGACGTACCGCCCACCAGGCCACAACCAGTAGTAGCCAGGCGGTTGCCGAGGTCGAGATCGCCAGTCCCACCTCCTGCAGACGGTCGATCAGCAGCAGGTTCAGGATCAGGTTGGGGGCGAAAAGACCCAGTAGCCCGATCACTGCCAGGTGATTCCAACGGCCCAGAACCAGCATTGCCTGGACCAGGGCAAGGCCGGCCAGTTCGGGGAACAGGCCCCACGCGTAACCGCTCAGTGTCAGCCCCAGTCGGTCGCATGCCGCCGAGTCGAGTTCTCCGAGTGAAAGGGCCGGAAACAGGCTGCGGCCAGCCACCAGTGCCAACGCGGAGACCGGCAACAGCATGACTGCCGAGAATCGGATCACCCGGCTGCAGCTGTGTCTCAATCCGTCGTGGTCACCGGCAGCGACCTGTCCGGAAAACCGGGGCAGGAGCACCCAGAGCATCGAGGCGACCAGGGTGCCGGACAGGAAGTCTTTGCCCAGGGCACTCCAGTAAAGGATGCTGAGCCGGCCTTCAGGCAGCCAACTGGCCATTGCGCGATCGATCATCACGTTGAGTTGGCCGATCGCGTCCATCCACAGGAACGGCAAGGCCACCGCCACGAAGGATCGGCTTCCCCGAAACAGGTGAGTTCCCGGTGCGAGGAAGTGGTGCCCACTGCGGTGCGCCATCAGTGCCAGGGCCGCTGCCTGGAGCGTTGTGCCGGCCAGCAGGCTCCAGGCCAACACCGCCGCGCCGTCACTGGTCCCCCGGGCCAACACCGCCACGACGATCGCCCCGGTGGGCAGCACGTGAGTCCATTGTGGGCGAGCGAAACTGTGGCGGGCATTGAGCACTGCGGTCAGCGCCGAGACGGCCGCCGTTGGCAGGATCAGCCAGGCCGCTGGAGCGGTGAGCCGGGAGAGTGGTTCGGCCAGTTCCCGGTAACGTTCAGCAGTCAACAGCAGTGGCCATGCTGCAGGCAGCAGCCACCAGGCCAGTGCGGCCAGTGCGGTCGAAAACAGGAGCACCTGCACCAGATAACGGTTGGTGAATGCTGCCAGTTCACCGGCCAATTCCCGGCGAGGAGCTTCGACGATGTACCCGCGACGGACGGCGCCCAGGTAAAACGCCAGGGCCAGGGCCGGAGCCAGCAGGGCCAGGGCGTAGGCATCGATCTGGTCACCAGCTCCGAATCGGCCGGCGATCAGCAGCTCTTTTCCCAGCGAGGCGATCCGGCACAGTGCGAGAACACCTGCCAGCAGCAGGCCGGTTCGGGCGACGCTGCGTTGAGCGGGCATCCTTCTTTCCTCGCCTCACAACGCCTCAACATCGACTCGGCCAGATGTTACAGTAAACTGCTGAGGATGTCGTTGGATGGTTGGGGCCCGGTTTCCCGCAATTCTGGCGACCGATTTGTCCATCTGAGCAACAATCGGTGATGCCCATGAAGCCTGTCGTTTTTCCCGCCGCGGTTTCCCGTCTGTTGATTGTCGTCACGGCCGCGGTGGCCTGGGCCACTGTCAGTTCGCTGGGGACCGTCGACGCCGTTGCCCAAGACGCGGACAAGAACAAGAAGGCCGAGAAGAAGGCCGAG
>DLVV01000320.1:0-389 GCA_003445035.1 Planctomycetaceae bacterium
GGATCGGGATCCGGAACCGAGTCCTTCCCGTAAATCGAGAGGACCTGTTCACTGATCAGGTCCTCGTCGCCGGGCTGAACACCGCGGACCCGATCCAGTGCCAGGCGGTACTGGGCCATCGCCAGATGACCGACCTGCCAGGCCACGTGGGTCACCCCCTCGGCCGGCTGGCGGAACCACTCCGACTCCGGCACCGCATCCACCAGGCTCACCGTGTAATCCCGGACACCCTGGATCCGGTCGACAAGTTCACTGATCCGTGACATGACGTTCTGTTCCTTCCTCGCTCGGACTGTCGCCGTCACCCGGGACCCCTGCGCGACCAATCGCCCCCGCCTTAGCCTTCTCCGGCGGCTTAGCCTAGCATGGGTCCATGCTCGCTGCACTTC
>DLVV01000320.1:767-5304 GCA_003445035.1 Planctomycetaceae bacterium
TCCGCGGCAGCCGTCCCGGCTGCCGAGCAGCCACCCACCAAGGCCGGCATCGCTTTCTTCGAACAGAAAATCCGGCCGGTGCTGGTCAAGCACTGCTACAAGTGTCACTCGGGCCAGGCCAAGAAACTCCAGGGCAAATTCCGGCTCGACAGCCGCGACCTGATCCGCAAGGGAGGTGAGACCGGTCCGGCCGTCGTCGCCGGCAAGCCGGCCTCCAGCCTGCTGCTGGATGCGATCCGCTACGAGTCCCTGGAAATGCCCCCCGACGGCAAGTTGCCGGCACGAGTGATCGCCGATTTCGAAACCTGGATCCGGATGGGAGCTCCTGATCCGCGAGACAAGGCACCGGTCGGCAAATCCGGCAAGCAACAGGGAATGAGCTTCAAGGCGGCACGGAGCTGGTGGTCGTATCAACCGGTAGCCCCCGGCAAGCTGCCGGCAACGAAGCGCGGCAACTGGGCCCGCAGACGACTTGACCATTTCGTGCTGTCCCGGCTCGAGGAACACGGTCTCGAACCGTCACCCGCGGCCGATCGGCGGACCCTGCTGCGGCGACTGAAACTCGACCTGCTGGGACTGCCGCCAACCGAAAAGGACATCGCCGAATTCGAGGCCGACAAGCGGCCGGACGCGGTGGCCCGACTGGTGGACCGCTTGCTGGCCAGCCGGCACTACGGCGAACGCTGGGGCAGACACTGGCTCGACGTGGCCCGCTGGGCCGAGGACAACCCGACCAGCGAAGCCACCAACCGACCACACCCCGACGGCTGGCGGTACCGGGACTGGGTGATCGAGGCGATCAACGACGACTTGCCCTACGACCGGTTCCTGGTGATGCAGTTGGCCGCCGATCGCCTGCCGAACTTCCGGCGGCAGGATCTCCGGGCGCTGGGATACCTGGGAACCGCCCCCACCTATCACAAGGACCCACGGCTGTCCAAGACGGTGATCGAGACCATCGCGACCGACGACTGGGACGAACGGGTCGATGCCCTCAGCCGCGGCCTGTTGGGACTGACGGTTGCCTGTGCACGTTGTCATCGACACAAGTTCGACGCGATCACCCAGCAGGACTACTACTCGCTGGCCGGGGTCTTCGCGAGCAACTGGAAGGTGAAGCGTCCGCTGGTCGAACTGACCGACGAGCAGGAGCGGCGGGTCATCTGGGCCCAGGACCGCATCTGGCGTCTCGAAGTCGCCATCTCGCTGAAGCAGGATCCGGCCACGCCATCGACTCCCGAGGAAATCGCGGCCATGAAGGCCGAGCTGGCCACCCTGAAACAGACCCCCTTCCTCGACGCCCCGGCCACCCACGCGGTCTACGACGCCGCCGTGTTCATCGACGCCAGCGACCCGGACTTCACCTGGATGGATTTCCGGATCGGCGAGTCCCGCGACCTGCCCGTGTTCCTCCGCGGCAACGTGGCCACCCCCGGCCCGATCACCCCCCGCCGTTTCCTCCAGGTGCTCAGCCCGGACCACAGTCCGCCCGCCTACGGAGGTGGTTCGGGCCGGCTCGAGCTGGCCCGGTCCATCACCACCACGGCGGCCCCGCTGGCGGCCCGCGTGTTCGTCAACCGCGTCTGGGGCTGGCACTTCGGCCGACCGCTAGTGACCACCACGAGCGATTTCGGTGCCCAGGGCGAAAAACCGACTCACCCCCGGCTGCTGGATGATCTCGCCGCCGCCTTCATCGCTAACGGCTGGTCACTGAAGTGGCTTCACCGCGAAATCCTGCTCTCGGCCACCTACGCCCAGTCGAGCCGTCACCGACCGAAACCGGCCAGGGCCGATCCGGTCAACCGCTGGATCTGGCGATTCGCCCCCCGGAGAATCGATTTCGAGACCTGGCGGGATTCAATCCTGGCCGTCACCGGGTCGCTCGACACCAGGCCTTTCGGACCGTCACAGGGTGTCGACGATCCCAAGAATCTCCGGCGGACCGTCTACGCGACGGTCAGCCGCCGGCAGGTCAGCCCGTTGATGCGACTCTACGATTTCCCGGACGTTTCCCAGCACGTGCCCGGCCGCGAGGTGACCACCACGCCGCTGCAGCAGTTGTTCGTCTTCAACAGCCCGTTCTTCATTCGGCAGGCGAAGGTGCTGGCCGGTCACATCGACGCCAACGCCGATCACGTAACGGCCATCTCCGGAATCTACCGCCGCGTGTTTGCCCGGAAACCTTCAAAAAAAGAACTGGCCATCGGCCAGGCGTTTCTCGCCGCTCGACTCAAGACCCATCCCAAGACCGCCCGGTCCGACTACTGCCAGGCGATCCTGGCCACGACCGAACTGATCTTTGTCGACTGAAA
Organism: Planctomycetaceae bacterium; assembly: GCA_003445035.1. Classification (GTDB taxonomy): domain Bacteria; phylum Planctomycetota; class Planctomycetia; order Planctomycetales; family Planctomycetaceae; genus UBA8437. The sequence continues at coordinate 3,080 of DLVV01000320.1, forward strand.
GTCTCACCCGTGCTCAACCAGCTCCAACCCACTCGCCGACAGATGCTCGCCACGGCCGGCAACGGTTTCGGCCTGATGAGCCTCGCCGGCCTGCTGGCCGCCGAAAAACCGGGCGGTGACGGCAAAACGGCCATCCGGCCCAAACCACCGGCCAAGCACGTCATCTTTTTGTTCATGACCGGTGGTCCATCTCACATGGACCTCTTCGATCCCAAGCCGGCACTCCAGAAATTCGCCGGCCAGAGACCCAAGACGGTCGACCTGCGGACCGAACGCGTCACCAAGGGCATCCTCGCTTCGCCCTTCAAGTTCCACCGGTCGGGCAAGTCGGGTGTCGAGGTCAGCGAACTGCTGCCCAAGATCGGCGAGGTCATCGACGACATCTGCGTCGTCCGCTCGATGTACACCTTCAACCCCACCCACACACCCGCACGCAACCTGATGCACTCGGGCAACATCGCCGTCACCCGTCCGACCATCGGCGCGTGGCTGAACTACGGGCTGGGCAGCGAAAACGAGAACCTGCCGGGCTTCGTGGCGATCAGCCACCCCCGCAGCGGCAAGTTGTGGAGATCGGGGTTCCTGCCCTCGGAGTACCAGGGCACGCGGTTCAGCCCCGACGAGACCGTGCCGGAGAAGATGATCCGGTACCTGAAGAACCCGTCGCAGGATAAGCCGGCCCAGCGGCAGCAGCTGGACCTGATCCAGCAACTCAACGGCCTGCACCTGGCCGACCGTTCGACCGACGGTTTTCTCGAGGGCCGCATCCGGGCCATGGAGACCGCCTTCCGCATGCAGTTCGCCGCCAGCGAGGCCTTCGACATCCGGAAAGAGACGAAGTCGGTCCGCGGACTGTACGGCGAAAACACCTTCGGCAACTCGTGCCTGCTGGCCCGGCGGCTGGTTGAACGAGGCGTCCGCTACGTGCAGGTGTTCTCGGGTCCCGGCCAGCCGTGGGACGATCACCACGATATCAACAAGAATCTTCGAGGCCGCTGCCCCGATGTCGACCGTGCCTGTGCCGGGCTGATCACCGACCTAAAGCAGCGAGGATTGCTCGACGAGACACTGATCGTCTGGTCAGGCGAGTTCGGCCGCACCCCGGTCTCGGAAGCGGGCACCGGCCGCGACCACAACCCCTACGGCTTCACCGCCTGGATGGCCGGCGGCGGTATCAAGGGAGGAGTGGCTCACGGGGCCACCGACGAGTTCGGCTTCCGGGCGGTCGAAAACCGGGTCAACATCCACGACCTGCACGCGACGCTGCTGCACCAGATGGGCATCGACCACGAACAACTGACCTACCGCTTCAGCGGCCGCGACTACCGGCTGACCGATGTGCACGGACGCGTGCTGCACGAACTGATCGCCTGAACGGAGCTCCCGATGACCACTCCCCGCCGCGACTTCCTGAAGACCGCCGGCCTGATCGGAGCCGGCTCGCTGCTGGCTCCCGAAACGGCCACGGCCGCCAAACGGGCCCGCAAGCCGATCGACGAGTACGACCCGCGGAACGTCAAGCTGGCTCGTCGCGTCCGCGGGTCACTCTCGGATGACGACATGATATTCCTGCAGCAGCTCGGGCTTCGCTCGGTCCGGGTCGACCTCACCCGGCAGCAGGCCAATCTCGGGTTCCTGCGCGACCTCCAGAAGCGATTCGCCAAGCACAACATCCAGATCTACTCGGCCGTCCACCCCGTACAGGGTTCGGTCAATATCGGACTGGGTCGCCCGGAACGCGATGGGGAGATCCGGGAGTACCAGGACTTTCTCAAGGCGCTCGGTCGGCTGAAAATCCCGGTGGCCGGGTACGCCTTTCACCCGGGCAACACGTACAGCACCGGTCGAGTGGTCCACCGGGGCTACTCGGTGCGGGTCTTCGACCTGGACGTGTTCCGCAAGTCGGTCGAGAAGATGCGGTTCGGTCGCGAGTACGGCGCCGAGGAAATGTGGGACAACTACGAGTACTTCATCAAGCGGGTGCTGCCGGTGGCCGAAGATTCCGACGTGCGGATGGCCCTGCACCCCGACGACCCGCCGGTGGCCAGGATGAACGGCGTCGCCAAGCTGTTCACTCACTTCGACGGCTACAAGCGGGCCAACGAGATCGCCGGTCGCAGTCCGCACTGGGGTGTGCTGCTGTGTGTCGGCACGTGGTCGGAAGGCGGCAAGAAGATGGGCAAGGACGTCTTCGAGATGATCCGTCACTGGGGCAAGCGGAAGCA
>DLVV01000320.1:5700-6930 GCA_003445035.1 Planctomycetaceae bacterium
AAGGTGATGCGGACGCTGCGGGAGGTGGGTTTCAACGGCACAACAATCGGCGACCACATCCCGCGGATGATCAATGACAGCGGCTTGCAACAGGCCGGAGCGGCCTACTGCGTGGCCTACATGCGGGCACTGCTGAAACAGGCCAACCGGGACGTCGGCTGACCCGTGCCCGATTCCTGCTACGACCACCCGCAGTACTGGGACCTCGCATTCCGCGACGAGACCCGGCTCGAGGCCGACTTTGTCCAGGCTGCCGCAAGGAAGTACTGCGACTTCCCGGTCCGTCGGGTGCTCGAACCCGGATGCGGAGGTGGACGCCTGGTGGTCGAACTGGCCGCCCGGGGCTACGACGTGACCGGTTTTGATCTCAGCGGCCCGGCCATTACCTACCTCCGTCGCCGGCTCAGGCGGCGCGGCCTGGCAGCCAACGTCTTCGAAGGCGACATGACCCGCGAGCGGGTCGAACCACCGGTCGACCTGGCCATCTGCCCGATGAACACCTTCCGTCACCTGACCAGCGAAACCGACGCGCGCCATCACCTCGAATCGGTCGCCGCCAGCCTGAGACCCGGTGGTCTCTACCTGTTGGGCTTCCACCTGCTGCCAAACGACATCGATCCCGAATCTTCCGAACGGTGGACAGCACGGCACGGCCGCACGCGGGTGACATTCTCCCTGAAGGTTCTCGATTCGGACCGTCGTCGTCGCATCGAGACGCTGCGGTTCCGCCTGCAGGTCACCACCGGCCACAGACAACCCCGGAAACTGCTGCTGGCCGATGAGTTTCCGCTGAGAATGTACACCGCAAGACAGTTCAGCCGGATGCTGAAGTCCGTGCCCGATCTCGAACTGCTTGACGTCTTCGATTTCTGGTACGAGATCGACCACCCACTGGAACTCGACGACGAAATCACCGACACGATGTTTGTCCTGCAACGTCGGTGACGCCCCGGCGGCTAACTGGTGACCTCCACCGTTGCACTCGCATGCAACACCGCGTCCTGCCAGTAAAGCATCGACGCCTGCTGGTGCGGTCCCAGTTCCAGGCGGTATTCGCAACCCTCTCCCACGGCCGGAGCCTCCTCCCATTTCGATTCCGCGAGCCGTTCCAGGAACACCTCGATGTCCTGCTGGTTGAGGCGACGCCCGAACAGTTCCCCCTGGGTGAAACCCGGCCGACCGGCCCCCACTCCCACCAGTTCGCGCTTGGGTGACGCCATGCGGTTCTGT
>DLVV01000369.1 GCA_003445035.1 Planctomycetaceae bacterium
TGCTGACTCGTGCCGAGAAGAGGGCGGTGTCGATCGACCTGACACCACTGGCCCGGACGAACTACGACATCGACTCGGACAGCGACCCGATTGTCTTCGCGAACAGCTATCTCCGGCGGGGTTCCTACACCACGTTGCCGGTCACCGGTGACAGTCGTCAGACGGTCAGGTTGTCCGCCTCGCTGGGCGAATACGAGCCGGCGACATTTTCGGTCCGGGCCACGGGCCAGGCACTCGGTGATGTCCGTGCCCAGGTCACCGGTGATCTGAAGAACGCTCGCGGCGATGTGATTCCGGCGAAAAATGTCGAGATTCGTGTCATCGAACTGTGGCGGCGACAGATGAATTCCCGGCAGCACATGTACATGGAACGCTTCCTGGAAAAGCAGACGGGCTTGGACATTCCCCGTCACACGACGCGGCGGTTCTGGTTGACTGTTCACGTTCCCCAACAGGCCGCCGAGGGAACCTACCGTTCGAACATTCGCATCACGAACGGCGGAACGAAGATCGAGCAACTGGAGCTCCAACTGAAGGTTCTCCCGTTTCGGCTGCAACAGGCTGCGGGCATGGGCTATTTCATGTACCTGCCGACCTGGGGGATTCCGCCCAAGTTGCGGACCGAGGCGTACCTGAAGCGGATCTTCGTCGACATGCGGCAGCACGGCATGACGACCGCCACTTTGTATCCCTACGGATTGCCGTTCGGTGCGGTGATGAATGTTCTGCGGGACAGCAAGTTGATGACTGCGGGAGTGCCGGCCATCTGGTTGGGAGCCGATGCGGTCGGGCCGGAGAAATGGAAAGCGATACTCGACGAGGCCAGGGAGAAGAACTGGCCGGAGTTGGCACTCTACCTGCAGGATGAGCCGGGAGATCAACAGCGGATCGACAACGCCAAGCGGCTGTTCGCCAAGTTGGACCAGTTCAAGAAAGACCACCCGGAACATCGAAAGGTGCGATCGACAACGGCCATCGGCTCGACCGGCATCAAGGCACTGGGTTCGCAATACGACATCTGGATCGCGGGTGCCGGATTCGACGAATCGCTGGTGAAATCGTCCAAGAAGATGAACAAGTTGCTGTGGTCCTATGACTGCAACCTGGCGCCGGTCGATGCCGAGAGCAGCCGGTTCTACTTCGGGATGTGGTGCTGGAAAACGGGGATCAAGGGGAGTGCGTTGTGGGCTTACGCCGATCCGGGCAACACGAGTTCCACCGCCTGGGATGCTGTTCTCAAGGACGTCACCAACACCGAACTCCACTATTCGTTCGTCCGTCCGATGCCCGACGATCTTGTTCCGTCGATCGGATGGGAATCGGTTCGAGAGGGCATCGACGACCACCGTTACCTGGCAACACTCTCGAACCTCATCCGGCAGGCCGCCGGCAAGGGGCTCTCTGACGATGCGAATCGGGCAGGCCGCCTGCTAAAGGAGTTGACCGACAAGATCGACAGGGATGGCCACCGAAAGCGAAACCGGCGAGGTGTCGCCACCAAGCTGCGACTCGGGGGACACTACGATCGGGTTTCTTCTCGAGGTGAGAGCGTGCCCGCCGATTACCGACGTTTCCGGCAGAGACTCGCTGACGAGATTCTCCGGATGCTCGGTGTCCTGCGGGGCTGATCGTGGAGACCGGTTTCGGAGGCTGTCCGGACCGTTCGGCTCTCGACCGGTTTTCCACAAACGGCTGTCCCGCGAACAATCTGCGAGGTAGAATGGTTCGTACAGTTGCAGCAGTGCCGGCGGCATGGACGCTTGTGTTCCGGTCTTTTCCTCTCTGGCCAGGTTTTCCGCCATGCATGTGACCTTCGTGTCACTGGGGTCCGAGCTGATCGGGGTCGAATACCTTTCGGCCTACCTCAAGAAATATGGCCACAGCACGAGCCTGGCGCACCACCCGGCGCTGTTCAACGACCGCTTCCAGCTCAACATGCCGTTGCTGGCGAAGCTGTTCGACCAGGATGACCGGATTGTCGAGTACATCCTGCACCTGGATCCCGAGCTGATCGGTTTCAGCTGCCTGACCAACACGTTCGAGTGGTCACTGGAGATCGCCCGGCGTGTTCGCGAGCAGAAGCGGATCCCGACGATCTTCGGCGGCGTGCATCCCTCGGCGATTCCCGAATTCGTGTTGGGCTACGACGAGGTGGATTTTGTCTGCGAGAGCGAGGGCGAGGTGGCGTTGCTCGAACTCTGCAACGACCTCGAGTGTGGGGGCGACGGCACCGGGATCAACAACATCTGGGCCAAGCCCGACGGCGAGATCACCCGTCCTCCGATGGTCAGCAGTTTTCTGCAGGATCTCGATTCCCTGCCGTTTCCCGACAAGGAACTCTACGCCGGCGCCACTCCGTCCCGGAGCGTCTACAGGACAATGACCGCCCGCGGCTGTCCCTACCGGTGCACGTTCTGTTTCAACAACTTCTTCGCCAACCTGCCTGACCAGGGGATCGAGAAGGACTATGTTCGCCGGCGATCGGTCGACAATGTCATGGAAGAACTGCACCAGGGCAAGGAGCGGTTCGACTTCCGTCAGCTCGAGTTCCACGATGACATCTTCACGATGCACAAGGACTGGTTGCGGGAGTTCCTGCCGCGGTTGAAGAAGGAAATCAACGTTCCCTTCTACTGCGAGACCCATGCCAAGTTCATGGACGAGGAAGTCGCCCAACTGCTCAAGGACGGGGGCTGTGCCGGAACGAAAATGGGCATCCAGTCACTCGGAGAATTCTCCTACAAGCACACCATGCTCAAGCGGGCCGAGAAGGAAGAGGACCTGATTCGCGCGCTCGACGCCTGCCGCAAGGTCGGGGTCCAGCTTGATGCGGACCACATCTTCGGGCTTCCCGAGGAGACGCAGCAGCACCGGGACCACGCCCTGAAGTTCTACCGGGAGCACACTCCCGGCCGGATCGCCTGCTTCTGGCTGACGTACTTCCCCGGGATCGAGATCACGACCAAGGCCCACGAGGCCGGTCAGATCACCGACGAACAGCTCAACGACATCCACCGTGGCAAGCTGCTGTGGTACCACCAGATCCAGGCGATGACCGCCGAGGGCCGGAAGAACCTGAAGGAGAACTCCGGCTACATGATCGCGTTTCACCTGATGCCGGTGGTTCCGAAATTCCTGAGGCGATTTGTCGTCCCCAACGTCATCCGTCGCATTCCACTGATGGGCACGATGTCTCGCGGGGTCATGGCACTGAAGATGCTCAAGGACTTCGTGTTCGGTGGCTCTTTCGACGCGTGGGTCTATCTTCGCGGATACCTGTTCTTCATCTTTGGGCGAGGCCGGCACCTGAACAAGGTCCCCAGGTCTTCTCGCGACGACGAGTCCCCGCCGCCTGCCCCCGATCCGGTTCCGGTTCCGGTCGCCCAGCAGTCGGTCTAGCCACTTCGGCCTTCGGCCGGAGGATCTACCAGCCGGTTTCGGTCCGCGGTTCTCGTGCCGATCAGGGCCGGCGGCGGAAGATCACCAGCTGAAACCAGAGCCTGAGCAGGTCGGCAGCGGCCAGGACGACATAACCGATACCGGCACCGCGAGGGTCGCCGGCCATCCTCCGTTCGGGTTCGACATCCACCTTGCCCAACCGGTGGCCCCGGCGAACCGCTCGGATCATTCGCTCGGCCTCGGCAAAAACGCCTCGCGAGGACAGGGGGATTTCCTCGATCAGCGTCCGCCGTCGGCACTTCGTGCTGCCGGGATCGTACAGTTCGACCCCGAACATCACCCGCGGCAACCAGCGATAGCACCACGAGACCAACTGGCGGTAGAGCGTGTATCGTTTGAAGGTCCGTTGACAGACGACGATGTCGAAGTCGTCCAGCAACGGCACGATCGCCCTGAGCGCCTCGGGTGGGTATTCCCCGTCGGCGGGGATATCAAAAACATAATCACGCGTCGCGGCCTGGTTGAGTTCCTCGAACGTGGCCGCGATCCCCCGGTTCTTCTGGTGCGTGATCACCCGCACGACATCGGGGTGGTTCCGGGCAATCGACGCGGCGATCTCACCGGTTCCATCGGTGCTGGCGTCGTCGAGGATCAGCACCTCGAAGTCGTCACTACACTCGACCAGGACATCCAGGCAGCGGACGAAAACGGCCTCGAGCGTGGCTTCCTCGTTAAAGGCGGCGATCACCAGCGAGATGGATGGCATGGCAGCGGCGACTCAGACCAGCGAACGCAGTCCGTCCACGACCTCGTCGACCTGGCCGGGCAACAGTTCGGGGAACATCGGCAACGAGAGAATCTCGGAGGCCAGGTTTTCGGCCACCGGAAACTCTCCTTCACTATACCCGAGATGAGCACAGCAGGGCTGGATGTGCAGGGGCAGGGGATAGTGGACTCCGGTTCCCACGCCGATGTCGTTCAACGACTGACGTATCCTGTCTCGCTCGGCCACTCGAACCACGAACAGGTGAAACACGTGTTCCCCCCCGTCCTGCTCCTTGAGGCAGCGGACACCATCGAGGTTCGACAGCTCCTGCAGGTAGTGGGCGGCCAGGTCTCGACGGCGGCTGTTCCAGTCGTCCAGGTGTGGCAGCTTGACGCCGAGCACGGCGGCCTGGATTCCGTCCATGCGATCGGTGCGGCCGAGCAGTTCATGGAGGTAACGTTCGCGAGATCCGTGGTCCCGCAGCATTCTCAATCGCTCGGCCAGTGCCTGGTCGTTGGTCGTCACACATCCCGCGTCGCCCAGTGCACCCAGGTTCTTGCTCGGATAGAAACTGAATGCGGCTGCATCTCCCAGGCTTCCGGCCCGTCGGTTCTCCCTGCGGGCCCCGTGGGCCTGGCAGGCATCCTCGATCAGCATGAGCCCCTTCCCCGCCGCCAGGCTCTGCAACGATGACATGGCGGCGGTCTGGCCGTAGAGGTGCACCGGCAGAATGGCCGCCGTCCGTTCGGTCACGGCTGCGGCCACGGCATCTGGATCGATCAGCGCGGTGTCTTCGTCGACATCGACGAACACCGGCGTGGCTCCGGCGAGCAAAACGGCTTCGGCATCGGCCACAAACGTGTTGACCGGCAGGATGACCTCGTCATCGGGCCCGATGTCGGCCGCCCGCAACAGCAGTTCGAGTGCCCCGGTTCCCGACCCCAGTCCGACGCAGAACCGCGTCTCGCAGAACTCGGCAAACGCGATCTCGAAAGCCTCCACCTCCGGGCCCCCCGCGAAGGCACACGAGTCCAGCACCCTGTCGATCGCCGCCCGCAGAGGCTCATCGAGTGCCTGGAGCTGGCTCGAGAGGTCGACAAACGGAACAGGCATGATTGTGTCCGACCGGGTTCACAGCGTGACGAAGGCACCGTTCTGGGCCAACGAGCGATCGGCGGCTTCGAGCAGTTCAACGACCGCCAGGCCCTCGGCACCACCGCTGAGTGGTCGGCTTCCGTCCCGAATACACTCCAGGAAATGCGCCGTTTCGACCTGCAGGGCTTCGGCGCGATCGAGCGTCGGAATGCTCACGTCTCCGGCTCGATAAATCGGTTTCTGTGGCGTGACGTCCTCGCCGTCAAGATCCAGTACCACCCCCTTGTCGTAGACCTTCACTTTTTCACTTGGCTCGACATCATCGTAGACGATCATCCGGCGACTGCCTCCCAGCATCGTTCGCCGCACCTTGACCGGTGAAAGCCAACTGACTCGGATCTGGGCGTGCAGTCCACTGGCATAGTGCAGGTTCAAGGTCGCCATCTCCTCTCGTCCTGATCCGACGTGCCGGTAACCGACCGCCTGCAACGTTGTGGGACGCTCGTCGAAGAGATAATCCAGGATCGACAGGTCGTGCGGGGCCAGATCCCAGATCACGTTGATGTCCTGTTGCAGGAGCCCGAGACTGATCCGCTCGGAATCGAAGTAGTAGGGCGTCCCGACTTCCCCCTCCTCGAGCAGTGCCCGCATCTTGCGGACGGCGCCGGTGTAGAGGAACGTGTGGTCGACCATCAGCACGACACCGGCGTCCTCGGCCAGGGAAATCAACTCGCGTGCCTCCTGGCTCGTGGTGGTCATCGGCTTCTCGATCAACACGTGCCGACCGCTCCGGATCACCTGTTGGGCCAGAGAAAAGTGGCTCGAGACGGGGGTGGCGATCGCCACGGCATCGACATCGTCGGAGCCCAGCAGTTCCTCCACGTCGCCCACGATCCGCACCGCGGGGTAGAACCGGCCGGCAGTGGCCCGGGCCGCTTCGTCCAGGTCGCAGACGGCCGTGACGACGCAGGCATCCAGGCCGCTGAAATTGCGGACCAGGTTCGGGCCCCAGTAGCCGTAGCCGATAACGGCCACCCGGATCGGCGTCGTCGCTGCCTTTGGCGATTCGTTCATCGTTCAGGTCTTGAAGAACTTTTCGTAGGTGTGTGCGGGCAGGATCTGCAGCCGGCCCAGTAGCCGGATCAGCGGACTCAGCAGTTTCAGGACAGGGTAGTAGGTCGGGTAGTCGGTGAAATACTTCGGCTCGGCCGCCAGGATCTCCTGCCATTCCTCGGGTGAGATTCCCTGCTTCTTCAGTCCGTAATCGACGTACTCCTGGCTCTCGATTTCGGGTGTCTCGGTCATCTTCTGCAGGGCGTCCTCGCGGGTCATCACGCCGGTTCGGACCCAGGCCGCGAACTCGCAGATCCTCCAGTCGATGCCGAACTTCACCCTCGAGTAATAGCAGGCCAACCCGAAAATCTCATTGTCAAAGTGCCACCCTCCCGTCTCCTGCCAGCCGAAGTCGTTCTTGAGCAGCTCGTCGATCTCGGGGCCAACGTCGTTGTAGTAGTTGGTCATCGTGAAGGTGCGAATTCGCTTGACGAAGATCCACCAGAAAAAGTGCCTCAGTTCCACGTTGCGAAACAGTTTCAGGCGGATGCGACAAAACCGCTTGATGATCTGTCGGACCAGGCGGCCGTCCATGTAGTTCCACTTCAGGGGGTTGATGCCCTCGGACCGGAACGAGTGACTGTGAATGATCCAGCGGATCTTCTCCTGGGCGGCCGTCCGGTACAGCGCGCTGACGATTCCCACATCGTCGGTCATGTCGATGTAGGGCAGCGACGCGCGGATCGTGCAGTTGGTCAGTTCCCGAGATTCTTCCCAGTCGGCGACCACGGTGTGCAGGTCGACATCGAGCTTCTCGAGAACGTTTCTCAGGTTGGTCTTGGCGATTTCGGAGTCCCAGCCATTGTCGAAGTGCACCGCCAGTGGTCTGAGGCCGAGCTGTTTGGTCATGTAGAGGCAGTAGCAGGTGTCGCGTCCTCCGCTGATGCCGACGATGCAGTCGTAGGGCCGGCCGCGGCCGTCCCGCTTGATCCGTTCGACGATCTCCAACAACTCCCGGTGGCCCTCGTCGTTGAGCGGGTAGAGCCTGTCCAGCGTCTCGTGAATATGGCAGTGGTTGCAGACGCCCTGGTCGTCAAAAGTGATGCCCGAGACCGTTTCGTCCATGATGCAGCGGGTGCAGACCCGCGGGGAGGTCGTGGTGGCGGTCATATCCTGGTCCGCACCCGCTCGGCTCCCAGCACGCTGGCGAGTTCCTCGCATGTTGGAAACGTGATCAGGATGCCGCGTCGTCGGCCGTGGTAAAGGAAGAAGCTCCCGGCGGCGACCGCCGAGGCTCCGGCCTCGCTCACCGCTTCCCCAAAATCCTCCAGGCGGCCGGCCCCGCCGCAGGCAATCACCGGGATCCCCACCTCTGAGGACACTTCCTCGACCAGTTCCAGGTCGTAGCCTTCCCAGGTTCCATCGCGATCAATCGAGTTGATCAGGATCTCACCGGCACCCTGCCGCTGCAGGTCACCGGCCAGCCGGCGAGGATCGAGTCCCGTGGTGGTGGTGCCACGGCGGGTCAGGACCTGCCAGCCTTCCGCCTCACGACGGGCATCGATCGAGACGACGACGCACTGGCTGCCGAAGTGCGTTGCGCAGTCCCGCACCAGTTCCGGCACCTCGATCGCAGCGGAATTCAACACGACCTTGTCGGCACCACAGGCGAGCATCTGCCGGACCGACTCCACGCTTCGCAGACCACCACCCACGGCGATGGGCATCAGGCTTTCGTCGGCGATCTGTGTCACACGTTCCGGATCGGGAGTACGCCCTTCCTGGGTTGCCAGGATGTCCAGCAGGATCAGTTCGTCGACATCGTTGGCGTTGAAGACTCGAACCGCGTTGATCGGGCAACCGATGTAGGTTTCGGCGTCGAACCCGACCGTCTTGACGATGCCCCAGTCCTTCAGCAGCAACGTCGGGATCACGCGGACATGCTGCATCAGCGAGTCTCCGGCCGACGTGTCTTCTCCAGGACACAGTCCCCGATCACCAGGGCGTCGAGTCCCGTGGCGAAATACGTCCGCAACGCCTGGTGCGGCTCACAGGCGATCGGGTCACTATACGCGTTGAAGCTGGTGTTGAGCAGCAGCGGCAGCCCGGTTCTCTGGCCCACCTGGTCGATCAATGCGTCAAATGCCGAGTTGGTTGAGGCGTGGACACTCTGCAAGCGGCTGGTTCCGTCGGCGTGCACGACAGCCGGCGCTTCCCGGGCCGTTTCGTCTGTCGCGGTGAAACACTGGGTCATGAACGGCGAATCGGCGTAGCCATCAAAGAACCTTTCGCCGTCGGCGTGACGGATCGAAGGAGCCAGGGGTCGAAATTCTTCGCGGAACTTGATCCGTGCGTTGATCTCGTCCTTGACCTCCGCCCTCCGTGGGCTGGCCAGGATGCTGCGGTTTCCCAGTGCCCGGGGGCCGAATTCCATCCGTCCCTGGAACCAGCCCACGATCCGTTCCTGGGCGATCAGGTCTGCCGCGGCGGTGACCGGGTCGTCGACAAGGCGATAGTCGGCTCCGGCCCGGTCGAGTACCACGCGGATGTCGGCGGTGGAGAATTCCGGACCCCAGAAGGCATGAGGCAACGACCCCGGCCGGTCTCCTTCGGCGGCCGCGTGGACCCAGGCCGCCCCGAGGGCCAGCCCGGCATCGCTGCAGACCGGCGGGACGTAAAGGGCCTCGACCAGGTCGCTCTCGCGAAGCCGCTGGTTCAGCAGGCAGTTGAGCGCCACCCCGCCGGCCAGGCACAGCTGCCGCAGGCCGCTGGTGTCCAGGTGGTGTTCGACGAGCCGGACGACGGCCTCCTCGAGTTGACGCTGGGCCGAGGCCGCCACGTCGTAATGATCCTGGGTGATCGGCGTGCCCGGGACCCGGGGCTCGAACGGCAATGGCAGGTCCGCGAAGAGCCGTTCCTGTTTTGAGGGTGACGGTTGATCGGGAGTGATCCCCCGCACGTAGGTGGGGTCGAGTTCGTAGCCGGTTTCGGTCACCGCGAGAATCGGGGAGAGGTCGATCCGAGGCTGCCCGTAGGCCGCCATGCCCATCACCTTGTACTCGTCGCTGTCCCGCTGGAAGCCCAGGAACTGGGTGATGGCCGAGTAAAAGATGCCCAGAGAATTGGGCTTGTGAATTTCCTCGAGTGGTTCCAGTCGATCGTCGTGTCCGGCCTGGACCGTTGTCGACTTGCGATCTCCCGAGAAGTCCATTGTCACGGCCAGCCCCTGGTCCCAGCCCGATCCGTAGAAGGCACTGGCCGCATGGGCGGTGTGGTGATCAGCCAGGAAGACCGGTGGGGCGTGGCCGAACTGGAAGTCAAAATACCCTTCGAGGATCTCCTCGAACCGTTCGTAGGTCGCCCCGGCAAACACGACGGCGTCGAGATCCCGCACGTCGAGTCCGGCCTGTTTCAGGCAGAAGGTGATCGCCTGGCGAGGCAGTTGTCCGTTGGCGAACTTGATTCCCAGGAACCGTTCTTCTTCGGCAGCCGCCACCAGTTCGCCGTCGACCACAAGAGCCGCGGCGCCGTCCTGGTTGCCGATCTTGATGCCGCCCGAGAGGCCGAGAATATTCATCGAGCCGCCGCCTTGGCCCGGACCAGCTCCCGCTTCTGGACCTCTTCCCAGTCCGCCCGTGCCACCACGACGTCCTCGACGGTCGCACGTCGGCCGCCGTCGAGCCGGTCATCGTAGTCGGCCGGTCGCGGCAGGGAATTGCTCATCGATCGCTTCAACAGGGCCTTCTTCAGCATCTGCCAGGCTCCGCCCCGGTAATGCCAGGCGAACTTCAACAGGCCCCAGAATCGCCAGTTCTTCAGGTAGACCGCCAGGTAGGCTCGCACCTGGATCCACTCGAGCTGGTTCCGCAGCATGCCGGCGAATTCCATCGCGCCACCGATCTGCTTGTTGTACTCGTCCCAGTCGGTGGTCACCAGCCGGTACCCACCCTGGCCCTCGGCGGCCAGTCGTGCCACTTCGGTGCCCGGGTAGGGGCACATCAGGCCGATCACCGGCAGGTCCGGGTTCATCCGGACCGCCAGGTCGACGGTCCGACGGATCGACTCACTCGTCTCATCGGGCTGGCCGATGATGAAGAAGGTCCCAAAGGGCATCTCCGCTCGCCGGGCCGCTTCGGCCGCCTTGAGGATCATCTTCAGGTTGGTTCCCTTGCCCAGAGATTTCAGCTTCTCCTCGTCCCCGGTTTCGATCCCCAGCTCGACGATGTGACAGCCGGCCTGCTTCATCAGCCTCAGCAGGTCCTCGTCGACGAAGCGGACGTGGGTCTGACAGTCCCAGCGGATTTTTTCTCCCAGGCCCGATTCGATCAGTGCCTGCATCAGTTCACGCGACCGATCCATGTCCACGGTGAACAGCTCGTCACCAAACCGCAGCTCGTGGGCTCCGCGGTCTTCGACCAGCCAGCGGATTTCTTCGATGACGTTCTCGACCGATCGCGAACGGGCGATGCGGCCGTTGTGATTCATGCAGAAGACGCAGTTGAAGGGGCAGCCACGAATCGTCTGCAGCCAGTAGGACTTCATCGGGGGGAACAGGTCCCACGCTGGCAACGGCAACAGGTCCTGCTCCAGCAATCTCGGCCGGGGGGCCGTTTGGACCAGCCTGTCGGTTGCATCCGTGTCGGGCCTGTAGACCAGTCCGGCCACCTGGCCGAGGTCGTCACCGCAGCGGATCGCCGAACACAACTCCTGGAGAGTCTGTTCTCCCTCTCCGATCACGGCGACATCGAAACTCGAGAATTCCTCAAGCGTCTGGATCGGGAGAGCGGTCACGTGGACACCTCCGATCACCGTCACCGCATCGGGCAGGACGTCCTTGACCAGCGAGGCCGTATAGGCCGCCGGCTTGATCTCGTTGGTGAACGCCGTCAGGCCCACGACGTCGGCTGCGAGTTCGGCGACGCGTGACTGGACCTGCGAGAAATTCAGCCGCTCGAGCTTGGCGTCCACCACGGAGACCTCGACTGCCGGGTCCCGTTGCAGCCAACTGGCGAGGTAGGCCAGCGCAACCCGCCCCCAGTCAGGACGATCGTACCAAGGCTCGACAACCGCCAGCGGAGGCGGGTTCACCAGGACCACTCGTAGCCGTTTCATCTCGCGGGCCCGGGGTGGGTTCCAACGGTCCGGCCTCCGTGCCATGCTCATTCCATCCTAGAAGAGACGGATGAGACCGGTCAATCAGAGACTCGGTGAGAATCACCGGGTGAGCCGGCATTGTGGGGCCAGCCTGGAGCCGTGCCGCTCACGTTGACGACAATCAGATCAGTGGCGTACACTCGCCGTCAGTCCGGAAGTTTCGGGAAACGCAGGCGAAATCCAGACAGTGGAGCCGTGTTTTGCTCAGGGTTCTTGGTCGACCATCGCGAGCCTGTGACGGCTGGACCCGGCGTGATTTGCTGAGCGTCGGGGGTCTGTCGTTGTTTCCGACGATGACCCTGCCGCGTCTCCTGCAGGCGGCCGACGCCGGGGAGAACCCGGTCGATCGGCCGGCAGCCGCCAACGCGGTCGTGCTCGTCAATCTCTTTGGCGGCCCGAGCCACATCGACATGTTCGACCTGAAGCCGAAGGCGCCGTCGAACATCCGTGGCGAGTTCAAGCCAATCTCGACGTCGGTGCCGGGTGTTCAGATCTGTGAACACCTGCCCCGGACGTCTCGTCGCATGCGCGACGCATCTCTGATTCGGACTGTCACTCACGGCTACAACAGCCACCACCCCTACGCGGTGTTTTCGGGATTCGCCGGCGGCAAGAACACCAGCACCGGACCCCAGCCTCACGATCATCCCAGCATGGGGTCGGTGCTGCAGTTCCTCGGTCGGACCCGCCGTGACGTACCGGGGTACGTCTTCATGCCCGCCCTGCCCGGACATTCGCAGAACCCGCGACCCGGGGCCCACGCCGGGTACCTTGGGCAAAGCTGTGATCCTCTGTTTACCGTCTGCGACCCGAAGTTCGACCGGAAGGGCACGTTTTACGATCCGGTTGAACCGATTGGCGACTCGCTGTTGCCGGCTCTCGATGCACTGCCCCAGGTCACCGCCGAGCGTTTCGGAAACCGCCGGTCGTTGCTGCAGCAGATCGACTCGAAGGTGTCGGCCATGGAGTCGTCGCGGGCGATGGATGGTTTCAGCAGTTTCCAGCGGCGGGCCCTGGAGATGCTGACGTCGAGCAAGACTCGTGATGCGTTCGACCTGTCGCAGGAACCCGGCCGCGTCCGCGATCGTTACGGGCGGCATCTTTACGGCAGCAGCCTGCTGGCCGCCCGGCGGCTGGTCGAGGCCGGCTCGACGTTTGTTGCGTTCCACTGGGAGTGTGCCGTGGAAAACTACGGCGGTCACTGGGACACGCACCAGAACAACTTCAACATGCTGCGGTTCCACCTGCCGATGCTCGACCAGATGCTCACGGCATTGCTCGATGATCTCGAGGATCGTGGGCTGCTGGACACGACGCTGGTGATCGTCACCGGCGAGATGGGTCGCACTCCGCGGATCGGCAAGAAAGCCGGTCGTGACCACTGGCCGCAGTGCGGTTTCTGCCTGATGCTGGGTGGCGGGACCCGTCGTGGAGTTGTCCATGGAACAACCGACAAACACGCCGGCTACCCGATCGATCACCCGGTTTCACCCGGTGACCTGGTGGCGACAATCTACACGCTGCTGGGCGTGGATTCCGATTCGACCGTACCCGACCGGCTGGGCCGACCCATCGGCATCTCGCACGGTGGCCAGCCGATCGAAGCGGTCATCGGCTGAGAGACCCGACGGACGCTCTCGTGTTCACATGAACATGTCGCCACGAACGCAACTCGAGATCACCAGGGCCACGCCGCATTGCGGTGCACGCGTGGCGGGAGTCGATCTCTCACAGCCGCTTGATGGCTCGATGGTCGACAAGCTCTTGAGGGTCCTGGCCGAACATTGTGTGCTGTTCTTCGAGGACCAGAGGCTGACCCCGGTCCAGCAGAAAACGCTGGGGGAACACTTCGGAGCGTTGCACGTGCACCCGGCGTGGCCGCGGCTCGTCGAAGGTCATCCGGAGGTCATGGAAATCTACAGCGACGAGACGACGACACGGATCGCCGGCGAGGATTGGCACTCGGATGTGTCGTGCGACCCCGAGCCTCCGATGGGGACGATCCTGCAGATGCTGGAGGTGCCGCCGACCGGAGGAGACACGCTGTTTGCCAACATGTCGGCCGTCTTCGAGTCGCTCTCGCCATCGATGCAGCGATTCCTCGAAGGACTGAACGCGGTGCACGATGGCGAGTTGGTCTACCGGGATCGTTACGACGGGATGCCGGACGAGCCCCGGACGTACCCACGGTCGGAACATCCGGTGGTCTGTGTCCACCCGGTCAGCGGTCGCAAGGTACTGTTCGTCAATCGCATCTTCACCAGCCGTATCGTTGAACTGGGTGAGGTGGAAAGCGATGCGTTGCTGAGAATGTTGTTCCAGAGGATCGAGCAGCCGGAGTTCCAGTGCCGTTACCAGTGGCGATCCGGATCGGTCGTCTTCTGGGACAACCGTTGCGCTCAGCACCATGCGCTGTGGGACTACTACCCCCACCGTCGTCGAGGTCATCGCGTGACGATCAAGGGTCAGGCGCCGGTCTCCGCATGCGGAAGCCAACTGCAGCTTGACAAAAACGCCCAGTGATCCAACCGTTGTGACTGCCGGGCACAGCCGATGGCCGTGTGATTGGTCCGGCAGAGAAATCTCTCGATTCGCCTTCAGGAAGGACTCACGTCGTGGACGTTTTTGTGCCGTTTGTTTCGCTGCTGTTCCTAAGCGCCGGGCTCGGAATCGACAACGCCCTGCTCATCGAGTTCTCGTTGAAGGGACTCAACATGGAGAAGCGGCAACACCTGCGGGCGCGTTCGGCGGCGCTGGTACTGGCGGCGTTGTTGCGGGTGGGATTCCTGTTCTGCCTGTCGCGTTTTTCTTTCCTGGAACGACCCCTTCCGGGATACGGCTGGCTACCGAATCGCTGGTTCAGCCAGCATCCCGAGGAACTGACGTGGATGAGCCTGGTGCTGTTTGTTGGCGGATTGGTGATCATGGCGATGGCGGTTTGGGAGTACTACCACAAGCTCCGCGAGGAGATGACCGGTGCCGACCACACCGCGACGAAAACCGGGGTCGGCTGGATGAGAATCGCGACCGTGGTCGGGTACCTGGTATCCATGAACATTCTCTTCAGTCTCGATTCTGTCTTCGCTGCAGTCGCAATCATGGACCTCAACACCCAGTTCGGGTGGATGGTTGCGGCCATCCTGATTGCCTCGGTGATCATGATCTTCGGCATGATTCCCATCAGTGCCATCGTCTCCAAGAACAAGCACTTCGCGGTGCTGATGTTGTCGATCCTGGCTGTCATCGCGACCAAGTTGCTGGTCGACGGGACCGGCAGCCATTTCTCCAACGGTTTGCTGTTGTTCATCATCGTGATCTTGCTGGTCAACGATGCGGCACAAGCCTTGCTCGACCGGGCCACCGAGGGGCGCGAGTCAGCCGAGTCTCAGCATGAGGTGTCATAAATTCGTGGGGGCCGAACCGGATGGTCTAGCCCCGTCATTCCACGTGAAGGAGCCAATGCCATGTCCGTTTTGAGAATTTCAGTCACGTGTTGGGTCGTGCTGCTGCTGCCTGCCGCTGTTGCGGTTTCGGCCGAGCCGACAGGCCGCAAGATTATCGAGAAACAGGATGTCGTCTATGGCCGGGTTCATGGGGCCGGCTTGCTGGCTGACATCGCCTATCCGGAATCGGACAAGCCGATCCCGGCGATCATCTCGGTTCATGGAGGACGTTGGCGGGGGGGGCACAAGCGGGACCGATCCACGATTGTCGTCAAGCAGTGGGCCGGCTTCGGGATGTTCGCGATGTCGATCGACTACCGGCTGGTGGGATGCACTCCCGCACCGGCCTGTTACCAGGACGTTCAGTGTGCCATCCGCTTTGTTCACACCTTCGCGAAGACGTTCAACATCGATACGAAGCGGATCTTCCTGATCGGACAGTCGGCCGGCGGTCACATGGTATCCCTGGCTGCCACGTTCGGCGACGGGCCGTTTCCACGGACCGGGGGATGGGAGAAGTCGAGCAACGATTTCCGGGCAGCGATCAGCGTTGCGGCCAACTACGAACTGACCACGCTCAGTTGGGGCAACATCTGGACACCCAGCCGGGGTGACGCCATCGCCGCCCGCAAGCTGGCCTCTCCGGTCAACCACGTCACTGGCAAGACCAAGCCGCTGTTGATTCTCCACTCGGACAACGATCGTTCGGTTCCGATCGCCAATGCACTGTTGATGATCGATGCTCTCAAGAAGGCGAAGACTCCCCACACGTTCCACCGCTATCCGGACAAGGGACACATGGGGATCACCAGCGAGGTCATCAAACGCTCGTTGGAGTTCATCGAACGGCAATCAAAGAAGTAGCCCGGTTCGGTTGTCCTGCATCTTGGGGCGGGATGCCGGCTGTCGGGCTGCTGGTGCGAACAAGGAGAAGCCGCCCGGCGATCTGTCCCGGGAGTTTTCGGCCTCGTTGGATTCGATGAGATGAGGCAGGATCTTCGTCTGGACAAACCGGTTCCATCTCCCTTCAATGCTGCCCGAAACCGGAGATGAGGGTGTTGCGTGAAGGTTGCACTGGTCAAGAATCACTGCTCGCTGCGGCGAGGTGGGTCGGAACGATACTGTGCCAACCTGGCTCGAGGGCTGATCGCCCGGGGACACGAGGTGACGGTGATCGGTCGGTCGATGGACGCCGAACTGCGGGACGAATTGGCGTTTGTTCCGATCCGGGTTCCACGTGGACCATCGTGGCGACAGAACCGGATGTTTGCGCAGTTGTGCGGAGCGGCTGCATCCGAACAGCCTTTTGACGTCGTCTATGGTCTTGGACGCAGTTTCGGACTTGATGCCGTCCGCGTCACCGAGCGGCTCCAGGCTCACTGGATCGAGGTGAATTACCCCGGTGTGTTGGGCCGGTGGCAACGCTTCAATCCTCGCCATGCGACTCTCATTGATCTCGAACGGACGATCTACAACGATCCGGATGTCCGACGTGTGGTCGTGCAGTCGAGTGTCGATGCAAAATTGCTCGAGGATCTGTACGGGGTTCCTCCACAGAAGCAGCAACTGGTTCCCAATGGAGTCGACCTGTCGACGTTTCATGAAGGGGCCAGGGAGCACCGTTTGCCGCTGCGGTCAGAACTGGGAATCTCTGAAACGGCTCTCCTGCTCGTGTTCGCCTCGATGGACTTCGCCGGCAAGGGGCTGGCAACGGTGATTGAAGCGATGGCTCGTTGCCAGAGGATTCGGCCGACGGCTTCACCTTGGCGATTGGCCGTTCTGGGGGATGGTCCTCGGAGCCGCTACGAGCGATTGGCCGGCCGCCTGGGTATCGGTCAACACGTTTGGTTCGGTGGCCGCCGTACGGACATCACGCGTTTCTATGGGGCGGGGGACCTGTTCGTGCTGCCGACGGTTTATGAGCCGTTCCCTAATGTGAATCTGGAGGCAATGGCCTGTGGGTTGCCCGTTTTGACATCAACGACTGCCGGCGGTGTGGACCTGGTCGAACCGGGGCAGACCGGGTTCCTGGTCGAGGACCCTGCGGATAGTCGTGCCATGGCCGACTGCCTCGAGAGTTTTCGTGACCTGTCGCCGGAGGACCGGGCGGCGATGGCCACCGCGTGCTGCCGAGTAGCTGCAGGCCGGTCATTTGATGCGACCGTGGAAGCGACCGAGGCAATTCTGCAGGAGGTGTGTCGCGAAACGAGCGAGCGAATGCGGAGACGGGCGGCATGACAGTGTCTCCGGTCACTGCCTGGGACAATGGCCAGTTGGCTGTCAACCGGAACTACGTTCCGATACTGGAAGCCTGCGGCCTGACGACAGTGTCGGCATTCATGAGTTTCGAGGGGGGTGAGGTGGTCAAGCAGGCGGTCGTCGACCGTCAAACGGATCGGATTCGCCTGAGTGGCAGTGGGTTCGAATTCGAGGGGTTCCTCAAGCGGCACCGTCGCCCTCGGTGGAGCGAATACCTGAAGGCCTGGCTGCGACTGACCCATCCGGTGTTTGGAGCACGGGTCGAATGGGAGGCACTGTGGAGGTTTCACGAGGCCAGTCTGCCGACGATGACTCCAGTGGCTTTCGGAGAATCTGACAGCGGGTCGTTTGTGCTCACCGAGTCACTCGAGCCGGGTTGCAAACTCTCGGCACTTGCAGCAGAACCGTCTCTGGCCGCATCTCGTCGCCAGCAGTTGGTCAGCGAGGTCGCTGGGCTGGCACGTCGAATGCACGACGCCGGGATCCACCACCAGGACTTCTACCTCGGGCATCTGCTTTGCCGAGTTGACCAGCCGGGCGAACCGGTTTTTGTGTTGGACCTGGGTCGTGCTCGCCGGTTGCGGCGGCTGAGCCGTCGCTGGATCGTCAAGGACCTGGCTCAGTTGAACTACTCGGCCGCCAACCTGTCGGCTGCTGACCGGTTTCGGTTCCTGAGCGTCTACCTGGGGCATCGGCCCGGTGATGCCGATCGGCCGCTGCTGGACCGCGTTGCTCGCAAGAGCAAGACGATCGCCCGGCACTCCTGCAAACACCGGCTCTAGCCCTGAATGGGCGGCCGGCAGCCTGACCATTGGCGGTGGACTGTGAGCGGCGGTGTGGGTTGGATTCCACACTCGGCAACCGTCAAGGACTCGATCTTCAAACTCGTGTTGCTCAAGTGAGAGTATTTTTCGATGATCCCGCCGCCGGCACGGCTGATCGCACGAACTGTGGATCCACGGTTCGTGTTTCGCTCGGCATTTCGCGACGTGGCCGTTTTTTGTGGTTGAGATTGGGAAGACTCACGATGACCGATCTAAGCTCTGTTTATTCCCGGTACCGGATCGCTGTGTCCCTGTTACTGCTCGGTGGCGTTGCGGTGTTTGTCGCGCTGGGCAAGCGATCCGGTGTTGAGACAACGGTCTGGATGACTGGCCTGGTCGGTTCGGTTGTCAGCTTGATGGTTCTGCCCCAGTGGCTCAGGTCGAAACCGGAACCCGATCGCCAGCAGGATCTGCAAGACAATTTTGAAGAGTCCCTGATCCAGTTCCTGCCGGATGGCGATCCGACCGCACCCGCCGAGTACGGCAACTCGTTGTTCTGGCGCGGTCGAACGCACATCTGGACCGGCGACTACGATTCCGCGATGAAGGATTTCACCGAGGTGAACGAGCGGAATCCGGACCGTGCGGATGCGTGTTTCTGGTGGGGCTTTGCCCTGCTGAAAACCGAATCCTACGAACCGGCGATCGCAGCCTTCGATAAGGCCATCAAGGTGGATCCGAAATTCCGGTTGGCCGTGTTTTATCGTGGCCAGGCGTACGCCAGGACAGGGGACTACGATTCCGCCATCGCCGACCTGGACAAAGCGACCAGGATCAACGAACACGATGCCTTGATCGAGGTGGCCCCCGAGGAATTCACGGTGGTCGTATTCAGCGAGCGGGGCAAGGTGCATTTCGACAACGGCAATTACGATGCCGCAATCGCCGATTTCACCCGTCTGATCGTCGAACCGCCCCAACTGGCTTATGCCCATCGTGAACGCGGCAAGTCTCACTTCGAGAAAAGGGATGACGAGTCTGCCATCAAGGACCTCAATGAGGCCGTCCGACTCGATCCGACCGACGGAGATGCTCACTTCTGGCTCGGGCGTTCCAGCCTCAGGATCGGCGAATACGATGCCGCAATCGATCACTTCAACCAGGCCATCGAAAACGGAAAACGCGATTTCTTCTACTGCTGGTTCGGACTGGGCTCCGCCCACCTGATGAAGGACGAGAACCGCCTGGCCGTCAAGGGTTTCACTCGGGCGATTCGAATCGACGAGCGACAGGCGGATGCTTACCAGGGGCGGGGCAAGGCACATTTCAAGAACGGAAAAGTGGAGGCCGCCAAGGCCGACTTTGAAGAGGCAGCGGCACGTCGCGGACCCGAACTCTCGGCCCGAGAGTCCCACCCGTCGCACAGTGGCCCCTCGCCAACCGGGACGGACGCCCGCCGGCCTCTCAGTTCCGACGGCGAATCCCAGGGGCGGGCTGTGGCTTGAGCGGCCGGGCTGGTGATGCCCAGGCCGGTCAGCGGCCGAGCGGTTTCACTTCAACTGCTCGCTTGTCTTGCCGCCATGTTGGCGGAGTGTCTCGGCGATGCGTGGCCTGGCGGCCTTGATGGCCACGATGTCGATCTCGAGCTGAAGAATCCGTGCGAAGAACTGCGTGATCCGCTGGACGCCGGCGTTCCATTCCGGAGCCACCGTCCCGAGTGCGGTTTCGTCCTGGCCGTTCCGGGCGTTCACCTCCACTTTGTTTTTGATCAACAAGGCGACGACGTCAGCCTGTCCGAGGAAGGCGGCACCGTGCAGCGGAGTGTTGCCATCCCGGTTCTTCCGGTTGATGTTGGCC
>DLVV01000243.1:0-989 GCA_003445035.1 Planctomycetaceae bacterium
CTGGACCGGCACCATCAATCCAGGCATTTCAGACAAACTGGTCTGCACGATCGATTTCGCGGCCAGCTTCGCAGAAATGACCGGTGTCCAGTTACCGCCCGAAGCATGTCTCGACAGCTTCGATGTTCTTGGCGCCCTGTTGGGATCTGCGAACGCCGCCGGTCGCGGCCACCTGGTGCAACAGGACAACGGGCGTGGGGGAAATTATGGGCTGCGAGCTGGGAACTGGAAGCTGCAACGCCACGACTCCCGACGTCGTCGCAACGCCAGGCTGAGACTCAAGGGTCGCAAAGTTGCCAGGTACACTCTCTACCAGCTCAATGTCGACCCCGGAGAAACGACTGATGTACTGGCCAAGCATCCCGACGTCGCACAACAGATGATTCGGCAACTCGAGAAACTGATCACCGCTGGCCGGAGTCGCATTTCGCCATAGCGGATCACGGCAGCGGCACGGCATTGCCAGCATCTTGGGCCTCCGATTCCGATCGGTTTCCCTTGAGCGCAAGTGCCGACACTCTGTTCAATGGCGACAAGCCGGTTGTCACGAAAGCGATTCCATGAAACGTCCCACCTCTGTTACGGTGTTCGGAATTCTGAACATCGTATTCTCTGTATTCGGGATGTGTGGCCTCGCACTCACCCTGGCCCAACCGACCATCCAGCAGGCCTTCCAAGACGCCGTAAAAGACGCAGGCCAGGAGGTGAAAGAGGACCCACTACAGAAAGCGGTGGCGGCCGACCCGAATCTCAAGTTGCTCGAGAAGATCACGACTGGCTCGAACGTGGTTTCGACCCTGGCGTTGCTGATCGCCGGAATAGCCCTGCTGCTCATGAAACCCTGGGGCCGCACCCTGAGCATCTGTTTCGCAATCTACGACATTCTCAGCAAGATCGTCTTTTCCGTTCTGTCGTACCGGGCCATGATGAAGATCATCGCGGCACAGGAACCCGCCGCTGATGCTCCGCCGGCCGACGTACTCGGTGGC
>DLVV01000243.1:1368-2077 GCA_003445035.1 Planctomycetaceae bacterium
TGATTTTCATGCTTCGCCCCACCGTCGCGGCAGCGTTTGGTGCGCCCGGGGATGTTGACCATGGCGATACGATGCAGATTATCGACGACGACCAGTTCAAGAGTCCGATGGCGTGAGTCGTTCGGGCTGACAGATTTCACTCATGCAGGCTGAACTGGACTTCATCGCATCACCACGCCCCGAGGCGCTCACTCGACTGGTGGCCCAGTCGTGGGTCCCCGCGGACCCCGACGACGTCTTCGCATTCTACGCCGATCCGGCCAATCTCGAACGCCTGATGCCGCCGTGGATCAAGTTCCGGATTTCGTCAACGCAGCCGATCTCCATGGGTAATGGTGCGATGATCGAATATCGATTGAAGATCCATGGCATTCCCATGAAATGGACATCGGAAATTCGTGATTGGAATCCTCCCCACGCTTTCGCTGATGTCCAACTGGGGGGGCCGTATCGGTATTGGCATCACGACCACCGATTCGAAGCCCGAGATGGCGGAACGCTGATCACCGATGAAGTGGATTACGCCCCGTGGGGGGGGCGCCTTGTGGACCGTCTCCTGGTCCGCCGGGATCTTCGTCAGGCTTTCGGTTACCGCCACGACGGCCTGGCATCGATCTTTCCCGGGCCAAGTTCTTGAAGGGCGGGCGGTCAAAACCGGCAAGCCGACTTGGGCCTGATCTGCGTTCGCCCATATAATCGGCGTTGAAGG
>DLVV01000243.1:2401-11484 GCA_003445035.1 Planctomycetaceae bacterium
GACCCCAGGCCACGTTCACCATGCTGCAGTTCCACACAACCGGTTCGCGACGCAGTTTCCTGCAGGTCGGAGGTCTCGGCGTGCTGGGCGGACTGGGATGGCAGGGGCTGGCTCCCGGCGAGGAATCCGGTTCTTCCACGTCGTTCGGGCGCGTCAAGTCGGTCATCTTCGTCACCCTTTACGGTGGGCCGCCCCAGACTGAGACTTTCGATATGAAGCCTGAGGCGCCGCTGGAGGCTCGGGGGCCGTTCAAGCCGATTCCCTCAAGCGTTGTCGATTTGCACGTCTGCGAACACCTTCCGCGTCTCTCGAGACTCCTGCACCTCGGGACCGTGGCCAGAACGCTCAGCCACAAGGACACCGCTCATGCGGCCAGCCTTTACACGCACCTGACCGGCTGGCCGCACCGCATCAACAACCAGAATTTCCCCGCCACTCCGGACGATCACCCTCACTACGGGGCCA
Organism: Planctomycetaceae bacterium; assembly: GCA_003445035.1. Classification (GTDB taxonomy): domain Bacteria; phylum Planctomycetota; class Planctomycetia; order Planctomycetales; family Planctomycetaceae; genus UBA8437. The sequence goes on from DLVV01000243.1 coordinate 2,867, forward strand.
TCGTCAGCAAACTGAAGCCACCCACTCGGCAAGGCGTACCGGCCTCGGTGATTGTCGGTGGCCGAATACTTCCTCAATTCAAAGGCATTGGCCAAACCGGTGGGTTTTTGGGCAAAGTGCATTCTCCATTCGTGCTAAGTGAGCAACTCCGCCGGTTACTGGCCCGGCGAGGAGAATTGACCCGTCTTCGGATTGATGGCCGTCAGCGACTGCTTCAGGCCCTGCAGAATCGGGCCCGTTTTCTGGACCAACAACGGCCTGCAGCTAACTACGGAACGGTCCAGGGAAGGGCACTGACGTTGCTCAACTCCTCCGGGTTCATACCTGCTTTTGACACCTCCACCGAATCGGACAGGGTCAAGGATCGTTATGGCCGGACCCCGATGGGGGGCTACCTATTGATGGCGCGACGCCTGGTCGAGGCCGGCGTCCCGGTGATCCAGATAAGCGATATTCCCGTCGGTGGAGAACAGCACTGGGACCTGCACTACGCCAACATTTTCAAGAGGCTCAAGGGAAACCTGCTTCCCCACCTGGATCAAAGCCTGTCGGCGCTCCTGGGAGACCTGGACGAACGTGGACTCCTGGATTCAACGCTCGTGATATGCGGCGGCGAATTTGGCCGATCCCCCTGGATCGACCATCTCAGTAATCCTCCACAAGGGGGACGACAGCACTGGCCGCATTGTTACTCGATGTTCCTGGCCGGCGGGGGCATTCGTCGAGGCCACATCTTCGGCCGATCCGATGAACTGGCTGCCTACCCGGCCTCAAAGAAGATCGGACCATGGGACATGGGTGCGACGATCCTCCACCTGATGGGGATTGATCCAGCCGGCACTTTCTCCGACCGCCAGGGTGATACACGACGGGTTTGTCGGGGCCACGTGGTGCAGGAATGGATTTGACCCGCGCTCCTCGCCGTAGCGGCCGGCGGGTGTCCGGATTTTGGTCCCGACGCCAGCATCAGGTCAGGTACGCACTCGCGGCCCTGGTACTAATCTCTGCCGGGTCCATCGAAACAACCGGCAATGATCTCCCCTCGCTGCGGAAAGCGGCACAAGAAGCGTTCCTGGCACGTTCATCCAGGAAAACCGCGCTGTCCCGCTCACGGCGCTCGGCATGGCAATCCAACCTCCGCGCCCGCGACGCTCGCCAGACAGCCGAGACCGCCAGGGAAGAGCTCCAAAAGGCAACCCGGGCGCTTGCCAAAAAGGCAGCGACAAAACCGCCCGAAAAGGTGCTGGATGCGGCGCGGCGACAGGTGGCATTGATCCGCCTGGCACACGATCGCGCGGTCGCCAGACACGTCACGGCTGACACGGCACTGAAGGCGGCCGACCGGGAGTTCGAGAAACACCTGGCGAGCCATAACAAGGCCGTCAGCGAACACACCAGACGACTCCTTACAGCCCAACAGGCGGCCCGTCGCGAGGGACATTTTGTTTCCTTCTCAAAGGACATCGCTCCGATTCTGATAAGCCGCTGCCTGGCCTGTCACAGTGCACGAATCGCCAAGGGGCGAGTCGATCTGGAAAACCACCGTGGTGTCCTGTCTTCCGGAAAGAACGGAGCAACCGTCACACCGGGTGACGTGGACAACTCCCTGCTCTTTCACGCCATTTCTAATGGGTCGATGCCCGAGGGCAACCCACCGTTGAGCGAAAGGCAGATCACGCTAATTCGCCGCTGGATCCAGTACGGTGCTGAATTGGATGCTGGAGTCGATCCCGTCGAATCCCTGTGGAACATTGTTCCGCAGACGCCAAAGCCCAAACCTCCTCGAACCTATCGTGTCCCGTTGTCAGTCACGGCGCTTGCGTTTTCCCCGGATGGCAAATGGCTTGCCAGCTCCGGGTATCACGAGGTCCTGGTGTGGCAGACCGACAGCGGCCGGCTGGTCCGGCGAATCACGAACATCGGTCAACGGGTCTTTGATATCGATTTCCATCCTTCGGGTCGGTCACTGGTCGTCGCCGCCGGACGACCCGGTCGGTTCGGCGAACTGAAACACTTCCGGCTCACCGACGGACAAATGATCCACCACTTGATGACGTCGACGAAAGAGGTTCTGTCTTCACGATTCAGTCCTGCTGGCGACTTGATTGCAGCAGCTGTGGCTGACAGCTCAATTCGCGTCTTCGACTCTTGCAGCGGCCAGCCTCGCATAAAAATGCTCGACCATCACAAGGCCGTCATGTCGATCGCCTGGTCCCCGGACGGCAAACGGCTCGCCTCAGCCAGTCGTGACAAGAACGCCAAGGTCTTTGACTCTCGCACCGGCCAGCAACTTGCGACCTTCAACAAGAGCTTCGAATCGAATTTTGGAGGCCGGCTTCTGGGTGTCGCCTTCACTCCTGACGGCAAACAGATTGTCTCCTGCGGAAACGACAAGATGCTCAGGATCTGGAATTCCCGCGATGCGAAACTGGTTCGGTCAATCAAGGGTTTCAACGCAACGGTGATCCGGGTGGTAGTCGGCGATGATGGCCGTGTCTACAGTTGCAGCGGCGACCACACGGTTCGCATACATGCGCTCGACGGCACACAGATCAAGCAGTTCGATGACCACAAGGACTGGATCTACTCGCTGGCGGTAGACTCCAAACACGGACGGCTGGCGACAGGCAGCTACGACGGAGAGATTCGGATCCGCAATATCGCAGCAGGATCCGAGGTGCGGGCCTTTATCGGTTCTCCGGGCTTTCACAACCGGAATTGAAATCGCCCCGCCACCACAAGGAGACGTACATGATTCGCCTGGCTCTCTGCTGGTTCCTTCTGCTGGCCACCTGCGGGACACTTCGCGCCGACGACCTCGAGGCAGCACGGGTAGAAACCTGGTATCACCTGTTGCGACCAACTGCACGAGAATTGTCCATCTACCAGTTGGACTGGGAGTCATCGCTCGAGGCGGCTGGGAAACGTGCTGCCCGCGAAGGTCGTCCGATCTGCCTGATGATCATCCATGCGAAATACGGCGACCTGTCTTCTGGCCACTGCTGAGCGACGGCCACGCAGGTCCGTGGGACCTCTTTGAGCGATCCTCGCGTAGTTTCTGAACTGAGACCCTTTGTGGTCACATCCTGGTCCGGGCATCGCAATGACCCTGACATCCCGAAAGCGGTTCGACACGTCTGGAACCAGAAGTTTGCTCCGGGGCGTTCGCAGCAGGCCGGTCGACAGAGCAATGTCGACTTCGCCCTGCTGGACTCCCGGGGGAACGTCGTTTCCTGGTTCGACGCCGTCGGCCCCATTGGTTACGGGCGGCCGAACGACCTGGTCAACAGCACCGTTTCGCAACTCAGGATGTCCGCCCCGCGATTAGGTCTTCCCTCGCCACCACCCTCAACCAGGCCGCCAGCGTCTTTGAAGCTCCCCGAGCCGACTCCGGGCAGTTCGGGTCTGAGGATTTTTGTCCGATTGGACGACCGACGAATGCCCGCCTACCGGATGCCCGTCGTTGAGGTTGTCGACATGGCCAAGGCGGACTGGAAGGATTTGGCCTGGCCGACCGTCAACCGGACCGTCGACGCGGCAAAAATGAAGAAATGGTTGATGGAGGTCTATCCTCCGGGCGTGATGGAACGAGTGGATCGTGATACCAAGAAGGCGTTCTCGATCACCGGAGTTTCAGGGAAGTTGTTGCTGACCGCATCCACGTCGAGTCAGCACCATCGTCACGCTGTGGCGATCGGCCGCGTACGGCTGAGCGATTCTGGCAATGACGGCTTCGGATACGAGGGAACCCTGGAACTCGTCATGACTTACGCCAAGGATTCGCCAGACGTGGTTTCGATGAGAGGATTTTTTCAGGGCAGCTATCCAAGACGTGATCGCATTCGGCAAACCACGCGGATGGTCCCGCTGGAAGCGGTATTTGAATCTCGTCCCAGATAGAGTCGCCCAACCCGGTGAGTTTTTTGATGGCCTATTCCCATGACACCTGACACCAGCATCAACAGGAGGCGGTTTCTGAAGACGGTGGCTTTGACCGGTACGGCCCTGGCATCCTCTTCTCGCCTCGCTCGAGCCACCCGCCCATCTCCTTCATTGACACTCGGGTTCAGCACCTATGGAGCGAAGTCGCTGACAACCGAGGCGGCGATCGAGTTGCTCAAAACAACCGGATTTGACTCGGTCGAGTTGACAATCTGGCCCGGCTGGGACGCCAACCCGGCGACGATGCCCCCACGACGACGCAAGGAGATCCGCAAGCGATTGGCCGATGCCGGACTGCGGGTCACCAGCCTGATGGAACACCTCCACATCGACGAGGGCAATCGCACACGTGCCCAGAGACTCGAACGATTGAAGTTGGCCGCCGGCCTGGCTCACGACCTCTCACCCAAACACCCCCCACTACTGCAAACTACGATTGGCGGCGGCGGCAAGTGGGCCGAAAAACGCGCCGGATATTCGGCCGAGATTGCCGAATGGTTAAAAGTCGCCGATGGCCACGGGCTGGTGATTGCCGTCAAACCTCACCGCGGCGGGGCCTTCAGCCGTCCCAGCGAGGCGTCCGAGCTGATTGCCGGACTCAACAAACCCCGACGTCTGAAAATGTGCTACGACTATTCACACTACGACTTTCGAGACATGACCCTCGAGGGCACCATCCGCACATCACTCCCCCACGTCGCTCATATTGCTGTCAAAGATGTTGTCCGGCGAAACAAGCGGTTGCGTTTCGTCCTGCCAGGGGAGGGGGGGCGTATCGATTACGCCCAGTTAATTTCACAGTTCCATCGCGGAGGCTACCGCGGTGACATCTGCGTTGAGATCAGTGGGCAGGTGTGGTCTCAGGCCGGCTACGCCCCGCAGACCGCAGCCCGGGCGTGTTACAAGCACCTCGCCAAGGCATTCGTCAAAGCGAAGGTACCGCGGCCCGCCTGAATCCCGTCGAGTTGCCCCCAACTACTCGGTCGACACGGGCGACGTGGGGCCCGCGTGTTCGTGGCCCCTATCCCCGATTTCACGTTCCGCCACATTGGATCAGCAGAAATTCGGCGGATAAAATAACGTGGGTGCTGACAGAAGCAACGTTCCGCAGCGACGAAACCCATGACCTGCCATCAGAACCGCTGCATCGCCCTGGCTGTTTGTGTTGCAGCACTGGCCTCTCCCCGGTCGTCGTCAGCAGAACCTCCCGGCCGCCACGACTCCGCAGCCGTACGTTTTTTTGAACTCCGGATCCGACCGGTTTTGCAGAAGCACTGTTTCAAATGCCACTCGGCGACCTCAAAACCCGCCAAAGGAAATCTCCGGCTCGACTTTCGTGACGGCCTACGGACCGGAGGCGACTCGGGCCCGACGGTGATTCCGGGCCGTCCGGACAAGAGCCTGCTGATCAGGGCTCTTGAACACAGAGGCCCCAAAATGCCGCCACCGGGGAAACTCCCTCGAAATGTGGTGGCAGATTTTCGCGCATGGGTCCTCGACGGCGCCGTCGATCCTCGGACCGGCCCCGCGGCGAGCGACTCGCTCATGCCAATCCGGCTCCGTCCTGAGGAAGCTCGTAAATTCTGGTCTTGGCGACCGCTCGAGAGACCTTCCGTGCCAGTCTCCGGGGGTTCGTGGGCCCAAAACCCCATCGACGCCTTTGTGGCGTCCGGGCATCGCCGTGCCGGCCTGACCCCCGCCCCCTCTGCACCTCCCGGAAACCTTCTTCGGCGGGCGTCTTTTGATCTGCTCGGCCTGCCGCCCTCATCAAACCTCCTGTCTGCGTTCGAACAATCCGTTGGCCCCAGCCGCTGGGAATCTACGATCGAACGATTGCTCGCGTCCCCTGCGGTCGGGGAACGCTGGGCACGGCACTGGCTGGACGTTGCCCGATTCGCTGAAAGTGACGGATTCGAAATGGACTACGACCGCAGCGAAGCATGGCGATATCGGGATTTCGTCGTCCGCGCGATGAATCACGACATGCCCTTCGACCAGTTTGTCCGATGGCAATTGGCAGGGGATCAACTGATGCCCGAAGACCCCTGGGCCACGGTGGCGACCGGGTTCCTGGTGGCGGGCGTCGAGAACCGTATCCAATCCCGTAAGGACTTCGTTCAGCAGCGATACGACAAGCTGGACGATTTTTCAGCGACTACGGCAACAGCAATGCTCGGGCTGACAATTGGCTGCGCGCGATGTCACGACCACAAGTACGACCCCATCGAACAGAGGGACTACTACCGATTCACAGCGGCCTTCGCAGAGACCGTCAGCGGCATTCGGAAGGTTCAGACGGCCGACGGAAAGTTACCGGTCTACGCGGCCACCGAGGTGACCAACCATCGCATTCGGATGGTCGTTGCCACGGAGCCGTCTTTCGAAGGGCTTCCCAGCATTCCAGCGTCGGTCCGTTTTTTGGTTAGAGGAGATCCGGACAACGCCCGCGAAGTCGTCTTCACGGGTTTTCCTCCGTTCCTGGTCGCTCCACGCACGCCGAAATCTCGTTGGTTCGACAAACGACCAAACCAAACCGGCCGTGTGGCTTTGGCTCGCTGGATGACAGATACCAATCACGGCGCCGGTCACCTGCTGGCCCGTGTCATTGTCAACCGCCTTTGGCATCATCATTTCGGACGGGGGCTGGTCGCGACACCTAACGACTTCGGTACACGTGGTGACCGACCCACTCACCCTCAGTTGCTGGACTGGCTAGCTTCGAAACTGATCGACAATGGTTGGCGTCTGAAGTCGATCCACCGCCTGATCCTTACCAGCGCCACCTATCGGTTGGGCTACCAGCCACCGGAATCCGCAATCGATGGAGCCGGCACCCATCCGGACCCCCTGAATCGGCTCTACTGGCGGCGCGAACCGAAACGACTCGACGCCGAGGCTATTCGAGACAACCTGTTGGCCGTCGGTGGGCGTCTCAATTCATCCATGTACGGCCCGGGTAGCCTCGACCAGGACCATCCCAGGCGGAGCGTCTACCTGCGGATCAAGCGTTCTCGTCTTATTCCTGTTTTACAACTCTTCGACGGACCCGACAGCCTTCAATCGATTGGACAACGATCCATCACGACCACCGCACCGCAAGCCCTCCTGATGCTCAACAACCCGTTTGTTCAACATTCAGCCGAACTGTTCGCGCAACGACTGTCTCGTGCGAAACAGACGGGTAACGCCGACGTCGTCACGCTTGGTTTTGTGCTAGCTATCGGACGCCCACCGACTCCGGAAGAACTGCGGCTGACCACTCCGATCCTGGGAGACGGCTCTGTAGCTGAAATAATCGATTTCTGCCGGGTGTTGCTCTGTCTCAACGAGTTTCTCTATATCGAGTAATCCAAAGCGATGACGGCCCATTCCAATTTTCTTCCGCGGCGAGATATTCTTCGGCAAGCCGGCCTTGGTGCGGGTGCGCTGGCGTTCGATGTGCTCGAGTTCAACCGCCGGACCGTCGCCGCCGATACCGGATTCGATTCGAAGCAACCGCTGTTAGCACGTCCCAGCCATTTTCCGGGGGTTCAGAGCGTCATATGGATCGTGCTCAACGGTGGTGCCAGCCACCTGGACACGTGGGACTACAAGCCTGAACTGCAGAAACGCAACGGGCAGAAGCTCAACAACGCCGACCCGCGAACAGGTTTCTTTCAGACCAGTGGCAAATTGCTCGCATCGCCCTTCCGGTTCGCCCGCCATGGTGAGAGCGGGACATGGGCTTCGGAGATCCTTCCGTTCACGAGTCGCCACGTTGACGACATGGCCTTCGTCCACTCGTGTTATTCCCGCTCCAACAATCACTCTCCGGCACTGTTTGAGATGAACACGGGGATGAGCCGCATGGGCTTCCCCTGCGTGGGGTCCTGGCTGAGTTATGGCCTGGGTACCGAAAACGCCAACCTGCCGGGTTTTGTGGTCATGACCGATGCCCGCGGGCGAGGACTTCCCAAAAACCATGCTCAGAACTGGGGTAGCGGATTTCTGCCAAGCGTCTACCAGGCGACTCGAGTCAAGGACAAGGGGGCGCCAATTGATGACCTGGACAGGCCGGGCAACCTGACCGCTGCCCGCCAGAGACAATTGTTGACCGTGGCCAATCGGTTAAATGCACGTCACCGTCGGCGATTTTCTGACCAGTCACAACTCGACGCGAGGATTGAGTCGCTCGAACTCGCCTTTCGCATGCAGATGGCGGCGCCAGGAGTCCTTTCGGTCGACGACGAGCCGGCCCACGTCCAGGCTCTCTATGGGATGGGCCACCCCACGGCTAAATTCTTCGGCCGGCAATGCCTCATCGCCCGAAAGCTCGTCGAATCCGGAGTGCGTTTTATCCAGATCTACAGTGGCGGAACGGGAAACCAGGCCAGTTGGGATGGTCACCACAACATCGACCGCAACCATCGACAATTCGCACTGGAGACCGACCAGGGGGTCGGTGGGTTGCTGGAGGACCTCAAGCGGCGTGGGTTGCTCGAGCAAACGCTGGTGGTGTGCGGAGGCGAATTCGGCAGAACGTCCGATTCCCAGGGCAGCGGGGTCGGCCGGGACCATAATCCGAACGCCTTCACATGGTGGTTCGCCGGCGGCGGCATCAAGGGCGGTGCCCACGTGGGAGCCACCGACGAATTTGGGTACAAGGCGATCGAGAATCGCCACCATATTCATGATCT
>DLVV01000179.1:0-19772 GCA_003445035.1 Planctomycetaceae bacterium
TCCTCGGAGCCCAGCAGGACAACGGCAAGGGCCTGCCCACCCGGCCACTGGGAAAGACCGGCGAACAGGTCTCGATCCTCTGCCTGGGCGGCTGGCACATCGGACAGTGCGGCAAGGACGACGGCGATGCCGCGGCGATCAAGATGATGCACGAGGCGATCGACGGGGGCATGACCTTCTTCGACAACGCCTGGGACTACCACGACGGGTACGCCGAGGAATTGATGGGCCAGGCGATCACCGACCGTCGTGACAAGGTCTTCCTGATGACCAAGAACTGCGAGCGCGACTACAAGGGCTCGATGTCCAACCTCGACGACAGCCTCAAACGGCTCAAGACCGATCGCATCGACCTGTGGCAGTTCCACGAGATCAACTACGACAACGATCCCGAATGGGTCTTCGAGAAGGGCGGCCTGAAGGCCGCGCTCGAGGCGCAAAAGGCGGGCAAGGTCCGCTTCATCGGCTTCACCGGTCACAAGGATCCCCGCATCCATCTCGAGATGCTCGGCCAGCCCTACAAGTGGGCCACCGCCCAGATGCCGATCAACATCTGTGACTACTTCTATCGCAGTTTTCAGAAGAACGTCGTCCCCGCCTGCCTGAAGGACGGCGTGGGAGTGATCGGCATGAAGACACTGGCCGGCAGTCCCGACGGCAAGAACGGGGCCATCCCGGCCGCGGGCCTGGCCACCGGGGAAGAGTGCATCCACTACTCGCTCTCGCAACCGGTCTCCTCGCAGGTCGTCGGCATCCGCATCCGCCGCGATCTCGAACAGGCGTTGAAGGCCGGTCGCGGTTTCAAGCCACTCGACAAGGACCAGTTGGCCTCGATGCGGGCCAAGGTCGAGGACGCGGCCGGTGACGGACGGGTCGAGCTGTTCAAAAGCACCCAGCACTTCGACGGCCCGCACCACAAGAAGCAGCACGGGTTCACCGTCGAAGAGACCAGCTAGCTGGTCCCGACCGCCGACGGGCGATTGCAACCCGCCTCGTCATCGTCGAAGCTGACGGCGTCTTCAATCCTCGTATTGCAGGGAGCGCCGTCGTGTCGATACGCCAACTCAACCGCCGTGATTTTCTCCATTGTGCCGCCGCCACGGCCACCGCCGGAATGTCCGGGCTCGTGGGCCCAGACAGCCCACTCGCCGCCGCCCAGGAGAAGGCCCGGGGCGAGAAACTGAAGGTCACCGACCTGAAGACCTTCGTCGTCAACGCCGGCGGAAAGAACTATGTCTACGTCAAGGTGATGACCAACCGGGGACTGGTCGGCCTGGGAGAAGGCTCGATCACCAGCAAGGCCAAGACGGTCGAGCAGGCGATCCTCGAGCACAAGCGTTACCTGGTCGGACAGGATCCGACCGACATCGAAATGCACTGGCAGGCGATGTACCGCTGGCCCCGCTGGCGGGGTGGCCCGATCCTCAACTCGGCCATCAGCGCTGTCGAAATCGCGCTCTGGGACATCCTCGGCCAGGCGGTTGGCCAGCCGGTCTGGAAGATGCTCGGCGGACGAGCCCGCCGCAAGATGCAGATGTACGTCCACGCCGGAGGAACGACTCCTGCCGACTACGCCCGCAACTGGGCCAAGGCCAAGGACGAAGGCTGGACCGCCGCCAAGGGAGGATTTCTCAGGCCACGTGGTCTCGTCGTCGACCCCTCGCGGGATGTCCGTGACGCGCTCGCCAGGCTCAAGGCGGTCCGGGAAGCCGTGGGACCCGACTTCCGGATCCTCATCGACCTCCACGGGTTCCCCACTCCACCGATGGCCGTGGAATTCTGTGCCGGTGCCGAGCCCTATCACCCGTACTTCGTCGAGGAGGCCACCCAGATCGAAGATGTCGACGAACTGGCTCACCTGCGGAGCAAGACCCGCGTGCCGCTGGCAACCGGCGAGCGGCTGTTCACCAAGTACGGCTTTGCCCCGATCTGTGCCCGTCACCTGGTCGACTACGTCCAGCCCGACGTGGTCCACTGCGGGGGAATCCTCGAACTGAAGAAGATCGCCACGATCGCCGAGGCGTACCGGATCCAGTTGGCACCCCACAACCCGCAAAGCAGCGTCAGCACGCTCGCTTCGCTCCACGTCGACACCACCGCTCCCAACTTCGCGATCCAGGAAATCAGTCGGCCGCCCACGCAGTTCTTCCAGGACCTGTTCCGGGGCGCCGGCCCCGTCTTCAAGGACGGCTACGCCCTGGTTCCCGACAAGCCGGGCCTCGGAGCGACACTCGACGAAAAGGTCGCCGCCAAGCGTCCCTACGTGCCGGCCAACCGGCCCAGGATGCGGTTCGCCGACGGGGCCGTGACCGATCACTAGAAATCGGTCTCCGACGGCATGCGATCCGGGCTGGCAACCTGTCCAGTCCCGGATCTGCGGACACCCGGGTGTCGCCGTGGCCGTCGTGATGGGGTAGGATGAGCGGGTTGACGGTGAAAAGAGCCAAAGTGAGGAGACCAGCAGATGACCTCCAATGTGAATCGACGAGCATTCCTGGGCGGCACCGCCGCAGCTGCGGCAACCACCCTCGCGACCACGGCCCGGGCCGCCGGTGCCAACGACAAGGTCGTCGTCGGCGTGATGGGTCTCAGCCGAGGCCGCAGCCTCTCGGTCAGTTTTTCGAAGCGGCCCAATGTCGAAGTGAAGTACGTCTGTGACGTCGACAGCAACCGGGCGGCAGCCTGTGCCAAGCTCGTCGCCGGAACCGGAGCCAAGGCCCCGACGCCGATCGGCGATTTCCGCAGGATTCTCGACGACAAGTCGGTCGACGCACTGGTCATCGCCGCACCGAACCACTGGCACGCTCCGGCCACAATCATGGCCGTCAACGCCGGCAAGCACGCCTACTGCGAAAAACCCTGTTCGCACAATCCGCAGGAGGGCGAATGGATGGTCCAGGCCGCCCACAAGCACAAGCGGGCCGTCCAGGTCGGCACACAGCGCCGCAGCGGACCTCAGACGATCGACGCGATGCAGAAACTGCACGAGGGTGCCATCGGCCGGGTCTACCTGGTCCGGGCCTACTACAACTCCGCCCGTGGCTCACTGGGCCGAGGCAAACCCGCCGCCGTCCCCGGCCATCTCAACTACGACCTCTGGCAGGGACCGGCTCCGCGGACTCCTTACCTCGACAACCGGGTCCACTACAACTGGCACTGGTTCTGGCACTGGGGCAACGGCGAACTGGGCAACAACGGTGTCCACACGCTCGACCTGTGTCGCTGGGGACTGGGAGTCGATTTCCCGATCCGTGTCACCTCCAGCGGAGGCCGCTACCACTGGAATGACGACCAGCAGACCCCCGACACCCACCAGGTCTCGTTCGAATTCCCCGGAAACCGGGCGATCACCTGGCAGGGACTCAGCTGCAACCGACACCGCAGCGGTTTCACCACCTTCTACGGTGACAAGGGATCGCTGGAACTGGACAGCGACGGCGGCCACACCATCTTCGACGGCAGCAACGACAAGGTTGTCGAGAAGGTGGCCGGAAAGAGCCGCGGGGACATCGAGCACATCGACAACTTCACCGCCGCCATCCGCAACGACACGCCGCTGAAGCTCAACTGCGAGGTCGCCGAAGGACACAAGAGCACCCTGCTGTGCCACCTGGGCAACATCGCCCAGCGGACCGGCCAGGCGATCCACTGCCGACCGAAGGATGGGCACATCATCGGCAACCCGCAGGCGGCCAAGCTGTGGGGACGCGACTACCAGAAGGGCTGGGAACCGATCGTCTAGAAACGGTCACCTGAACGCCGTCGACGGAGTGGCATCCGCACCGCCCGATCCTAGAAGTCGGGCCTCGGTGGCCGACCCGGTCGAACCTCGAAGCCCCCGTCGGCCGGCCGATCGGGACGCAGGTCGTCGAGCTCCTCCCCCAGGGGACGATCGGGCCGGGGCCGCGTCGGTCGTTTTTCGCCGTCCGGCCCGTTCGAGTCGGGCCGAGGACGCGGCCGCAGCACGATCAGCAACGCCCGCCGCAGCACCCGGTTTTCACCCGGACCGAGGTTGCCGTCGCCGTTGAAATCAAACAGTCCCAGGATTGGCCCCAACCGCGGCGATGCCGATTCGATGGAGATGTCCTCACCCCGGTGACGCGTCAGAAAGTCCAGCAGCACGCGACGGGCACGGCTGCGCTCGGGAGGATCGAGCCGGCCGTTGCGATTGCGATCGAAGGACTTCAACAGCAAGCCCCTCAATCGCTGGAGCAGCTCGGGGGTCAGACTCGGCGGACGTGGTGGTTGCGATCCGGCTCCGCCATCCCCGTCGACACTTCCGTCTCCCCGTTGCCCGGAATCACCGCCGGGTCCCCGCGGAGGACGAACGGCGTACGACAGCGTGCGGGACAGGTTGACCTGCCCGACCGGACCGAGCACGCCGTCACGGTTGCGGTCAAACAGCGCGAAGATCGGTCGCAATCCGACAGGCAGCTTCGAGATCGTGATCACACGACCGCGGTTTCTGGCCAGGACACCCAGAACCGTCCGCATCGCGTGCTGGGATTCACGGCGATCGAGTCGGCCGTTGCCGTTCTCATCAAAACGCCGTAGCAGCCGTTGCCTGAGTTGCCCGACGACCTTCTGCGATGGACGAACCCGGACGAACGACTCATCCTGCTGTGCCCGCACCAGGACATCTCCAGAAGAGAACAGACAGAACACCATTCCGACCGGCAACAACCACGACGAGACGGTCCGCATCGGATCATTCTCCCTGCTGAGCATCTTCACACCCCTCGACTGACCCGAACCCTGTTCGGCGGTTACCCGCACCGCCGGGGTGCCGGAACATCGGGATCGAGGCCAATACCCGGTTCGAATTTTCATGGCCCGAAAATCTCGCATTCGGGAAGGGCCTTCCTGAGTTCCTCCACACCCGTGCGGGTGATCCGGGTCCGATCGATCCAGAGCCGTTTCAGGGACGTCAGCTTGGCGATCGACGCGATGCCCTTGTCACCGATCACCGTGTCCCGGATCGCCAGCGATCGCAGATTCCTGAGCCTGGCCAGCACCCCAAGATCGGCGCTAACGATCCAGGTCTGCGACAGATTGAGGTGTTGAAGAGAGGTGAGCCTGGGCACAGCAACGGCCAGGCCGTCAATCGAAATGGACAACCCGGACAGGTCGAGGCTCGCAAGCTTCCCCAGTCCCTCGAGCCGGGACAGGCCACGGTCGGAGAACGCTGTGTCGGACAGGGACAACTCGGTGAGATTTTCGAGCCGCGAGAGGTTGATACTGGCATGATCGGTGATGGCGGTCCCCGAAAGATCCAGTTCCCGAAGTGTCGGCGAAGCCGCCAGTGCCCCCAGGCCGGCATCGGTCACCGCCACGTCGGTCAACACCAGACGCGTCAGTCCCGTGAGAGCAGACAGTCGAGCCAGGCCGATGTCGGTCAAGTCCGTATCGGTGACGGTGACCTCGATGCCCTGCCGATCCGATTTTCGGATTTCGGCCACCTGTTCCACCGCCGCTGTTCTGCCGTCCCCCCCCGTGAGCGCCTCCAACAGAGGATCGACCGCATAGACCACCTCACACTCGAAATGCCGTTCCCGCCACTTGGCCACTTCGGTCGGCGGCAACGCGGTGCGACGGAGATCGAGCCGTGACAGTTTCTCGAAACGTCCCACCACGGCCAGGGTGGTGGCGTCGACAGCACACCCGGAAAGATCAAGCCGGGCCAGTTGAGGCAGCTGGGACAAAGGCGAGAGCCCCTGGGAGGTGACCGCCGTGTCCGAAAGCCACAGGACTCTCAGGGACGAACACGCCGCCAGCTTGCCGACCGCCACGTCTCCAATCGGCGTCCCTCTCAGGGCCAGAGCCTGGAGGCTCCCCAACCGTGGCAGATGAGCCGCGATCCCCTGGTCGGTGACCGGACAGCCACTGAGATCGAGCAGTTCGAGGCCGTCGAGCCTGGGAACCAGCGCGAGTTGCTCGTCGTCGACGGGCGTTCCCACCAGGCTCAATCGCCTCAACGCAGGCCGACCTCCGGTGACGATCGGAGCCAGCGTGTTGATGTCGGAGTGGTCAAGGATCAACTCGCCGAGTTCGACCCAGGCGGCGATCGAGTCGTTGGTGACGCGATCGAGCCGGTTGCCGGTGAGATCCAGGACCCGCAGGCCACCCATGTTGTGCAAGTGAACCAGCCCGGGGCCACGGATCCCCGCGCGTCGCAACCGCAGCGTCTCGAGTTCAACCAGCCCCCGGATGTGCTCCAGCCCCGCATCGCCGGGACGGATACCGTCCAACTGCAGATGCCTGAGCCCACGAAGCCGCTCCAGGGGGATCAGTTCCAGCGGGCCGGCCTGTCGATCCAGCACCAGCGAGCCGGGCGAGAGGTGCCCGCCGGGAAAGCTCATTCTCACACGTGTCAGTGCCGGCCACAGGTTCAGGACTCCCGAAACCGTCACGCGCGTTCCACCCAGATGCAGTTGCTTCAGGGCTCGCAAGGGCCGCAGATCGTCCAGTCCGGAATCGCTGATCGACGTGTCATTCAGCCAGAGTTCCTCGAGTTGGCTCATCGATGCCAGGTGCTTCAGGCCCGCGTTGGTCACCGCGGTCCCCTCGATGCTCAACCGCGTCAACGACGTGAACCGGGGCAGAATCCCCATTCCGATGTCACTGAAGGTGCGGTCGAAAATGTTCAGAGACTTCACGTCCCCACCCGGATTCCGCGTGACCCGTGCGATGCGGGACAGGGCCTGCTCCATCCGACCGCCGCTGTCATCGAGTGCCTTCACCAGCGCATCAACATCGACCTGGACATCGCAGGTCCTCAACGCTTCGACCAATCGCTTCCGCGCGGCAACGCTGAGATCGGTGGCGGTCACGTCAAGACGTTTCAGCTGTTTCATGGCGATCAACAGGCCCAACGCACGGTCGTCGATCGCCGTGTCTCCGAGATGAAGTGCGGTGAGTTTCTCCAAGCCGGCCAGGTGCTTGAGTCCCACCGAAGTGACCGCCGTACCGGTCAGGCCAAGAACCTCGATCGTCGTCCGCGTCGAGACCACCGCCAGGGCCTGGTCACCCACCGAAGTCTCATCCAGCCACAGCTCCTTCAGGCCGGGCAGGCGACGGAGATGCTCGACGCCGGCATCGCCGATCGAGGTGCCGGAGAGATCCAGGGACCTGAGACCGCGAGGCAGATTTGCCAATCCTGCAGCCGTCACCCGTGTCGCCTGCAGGGACAGGTGCCGCAGCGACCGCAGCGGCACCAGCGTCGGTGCGATGCCGTCCGAGGTGGCCGGTGGCAGCGCCAGGGACTCGAGCCCGATCATTCGGTCCAACTCGTCCAATTCGGAATCACCCACCCGACAGGCCACCAGGTCCAATCGACGCACTTCAGGCATCGATGCCACGGCTCGCAGATCGTCAACGGTGGCACGTTCGTTGAGCGTCACGCGGCCGGGCTCCCACTCTCCGCAGGCAAATCTCACTGTCACCTGTGGGAACCGCCGAATCACCGGCACGACCTTCAGCAACACGGCGTCGGTCGCAACGACGTCCACTTCATGCAGGCCACCGGCACCGGCCAGGGCCGACACCAACTTGCTGTCCAGCACCACACCCGCGGCCACCACCGCCCGGTTTCGCCCCTGTTCGCTTTCGATTCGGAACGCCTTTCCCGGCGGCGGAGCAGGGACAGTCGGCTTGGGCTTCACCGACACGGCCGGGGTCGGGCGAGTCGGCATCGGGTCCGCAACCGGTGGATCGTCATTGACCGGAGGTGGCCCCGGATCGTCTTCGACCGGAGGAGGCCCCGGGTCGGGGTCGACCGGAGGCGGCCCGGGATCGGGATCTCCGCCAACATTCTGACCGACGACCGGAGACGTCGCAGGCGTCACCCCGTCATCACACCCGGCAAGCCCCAACAGCCCGGGCATCAAGCCGAGCCACAGGACGTTTCGGGAACCCAGCCTCCATCTCCTCACGACAAACTCTCTGACCGGAGGTGATCGGATCAAAACGTGCCCGCCATCTCCATCAGGTTACCAAGGCTTCAGGATTCGTGAAACCACCGACATCCGACGTACGATTCGGACGCTTGGAACGCGAGACTCTCGATCCGCAACGGGGCAATCTGGCATACTAGCTCCATGCGTCAGATCATCCCGAATTGTCTCGTCACCGGTGCCGTGCTGGTCACCACCTGCCTGGCCCCACTGGCTCCCGCCGACGATGTCCCCGATCGTTCCCCCGCGGTGCACTGGTCCTTCCGGCCGCCGCAGCGGTCCACTCCACCCGACGTCGGAACGCTCAAGCACCGGGAACGGATCCGCAACCCCATCGACCAGTTCGTGTTCGATCGTCTCCAGAAATCCGGGCTGGATCCGGCTGGTGAGGCGGAAAAACGGACACTGGTCCGGCGTGCCCATTTCGACCTGCTCGGACTTCCTCCATCTCCGGAGGACGTGGCCACGTTCCTGTCCGACAAGAAACCGGGAGCCTGGAACCGCTTGATCGACCGGTTGCTGCAGTCCCGCCACTACGGAGAACGCTGGGGACGTCACTGGCTTGATGTGGCCCGCTACGCCGACAGCGGGGGCTACGAGACCGACATCTACTACCGCAACGCCTGGCGGTTCCGCGACTACGTCGTCAAAAGTTTCAATGACGACAAGCCCTACAATGTGTTCGTCCAGGAGCAGATCGCCGGAGACGAAATCTGGCCCGACAACCTCGATCTCGACCCCCGGAAGGTCTACAAGGTCTCGGACGAAAAACGGCGCCACCTCGAGGCCCGTATCGGCACCGGGTTCTACACGCTCGGACCCCAAATCCACGAATCGGCTCTCGATGCCAGGCGGCTCGACTACGAGACGATGATCGACTGGGTCGACACCACTGCGTCCGCCTTCATGGGACTGACACTGGGATGCGCCCGGTGCCACGAACACAAGTTCGACCCGTTCACACAGGCCGACTACTTCTCGCTGCACGCGGTGTTCGCCTCGGCCCGGGTGGTCGAACTGCCACTGTGGACGGCCATGGAGGAAGCCGACTGGCGGCAGGCCTACCCACGCGTGATCGCCGTCGAGCGGGCCCGCAAGGCGTACAAGATGTTCGAGGCCGGTCATGCGGGCAAGACGTTGAGTCCCGAACAGGCCAAGCAGAAGCAGAACCTGCTCAACGCGGTGGGCCGGTCGGTGCTCGCCCTGCCCGAGCGGGCCGCCGGGCAATTTGCCGTCGATTACGCCGGTTTGATGCACCAGCCAATCGCGAGGGTGCTCGGACGACGGCACCCCGCCCTGATCCGACCGATCCACCTACTTGACCGGGGGGAACTCAAGAAGCCGGGGAAGCTGATGCCGCCGGCACTGCCGGCCGCGTTGGCCAGGGCCACCGGCACGCCCGCCGGACTGAAACGGCCCTTCGGCAGCCGCAAGCAACTGGCCCTGTGGCTGACACGGCCCGACCACCCACTGACGGCCCGTGTGATGGTCAACCGCGTCTGGCAATGGCACTTCGGACGCGGCCTGGTCGAAACGTCCAACGACTTCGGCAAGATGGGACAACCCCCGTCTCACCCCGGTCTGCTCGACTGGCTCGCCACACGGTTCGTCGCTGACGGCTGGAAGGTCAAGGACCTGCACCGGCTGATCATGAACTCGGACACCTACCGGCGTTCCAGCCGTTTCGCCACCGGAAAGCACCTGGACGAGGACCCGGACAACCGCCTGCTGTGGCGGGCGAACCGCCGTCGACTCGAGGCCGAGGCGCTGTGGGACGCCGTGCACGCCACCGCCGGAACACTCAACCGGGCCTTCGGCGGTCCCCCGGTGGTGCCGCCACTGGCGGCCGACGAGATCGCGTCACTTCGGGAGAAGTGGCACTGGACCGTCTCGAGCGACCCCGCCCAGCACACACGCCGCGGGATCTACGTCATGGTCCGTCGCAACTTCAAGTTCCCGATGTTCGAGGTCTTTGACACCCCGGTCACTTCGGTCAGTTGCCCGGTTCGCGACGTCACCACGGTGGCCCCCCAGGCCCTCTGGAGCCTCAACAACGGTTCGGTCATTCGTCAGGCCACTCAACTGGCCGGACGTGTCGTCAAGGAAGCCGGAGAAAAGTCTCCCGCACACATCCAGCGAGCCTGGCAAATCGTGCTCGCCAGGCCTCCCACCCCCAAAGAGTCCAGCTCCGCTCTCGCCCTGCTCGACTCGCTGGAGAAAACCAGCCAGACTGAACTCGAGCATCTGCCCGAGCCGCTCAAGAAGCTGGCCGCCCCTCGCCGCCGCGCCCTGGCCAAGCTGTGCCTGGCCCTGTTCAATCTCAACGAATTCGCATTTGTCGACTGAGCCGATGACATCACGACGTGATTTTCTGGAAACCGGTGGACTGGGCTTCGGTGCCCTGGCGCTGGGCGACCTGCTTCGACACCAGTCACTGGCCGACAAGCCCTCGTCGGCTCTCCCCCTGGCCCAGCGACCACCGCAACTGCCCGGGACCGCCCGCAACGTGATCTTCCTGTTCATGCAGGGTGGGCCCAGCCAACTCGAGACGTTCGATCCCAAGCCGGTGATGAAAAAGTTCGACGGAAAGCTGCTGCCCAAGGAACTTCAGGACTACGACCTGGCCCAGATCAATACCGCCGATGCCACGGTGATGGCACCACAGTTCTCCTTCCGGAAGTACGGCGAAAGTGGCCAGGAGATCTCCAGCATCTTCCCCCGGCTCGCCGGACACGCCGACAAGCTGGCCATCATCAGATCAATGCACCACGAGTTGTTCATCCACGGCTCGGCAATGATCATGATGCACTCGGGCACTCAACTGCTCGGTCATCCCAGCGTCGGAGCCTGGGTGGTCTACGGACTGGGCTGCCAGAGCCAGAACCTGCCGGCCTACATCGCAATGACCGACGGCATCTTCCGGAACGGCGCCTCGATGTACAGTTCGGGCTTCCTGCCGGCCGTCTACCAGGGAACCGACATGAGGATCCAGGGAGCCCCGATCCAGAACCTCTCGAGACACAAGTCGATCTCGGCCGGTGAACAGCGGCGTCTGCTCGATCAGATCAACGCCTGGAACCGCCAGCACCGCTTTGCCCGTCCGGGCGATTCCAGGCTCGACGCACGCATCTCCAACTACGAGCTCGCCTTCCGCATGCAGTCGGCTGCGCCCGAACTGATCGATCTCTCCAGCGAAACCCAAAAGACCCAGGACCTCTACGGCATCGGTGACGGAAAATCGACTGACCGCTACGGCAAGATGTGCCTGATGGGCCGCCGGATGGTCGAACGAGGTGTCCGCTACGTGCAGTTGATCTGCGGAGGCTGGGACGCTCACGGCGACACCCGCGGCAATCACAACACCCAGGCAGAGAAGGTCGACCAGCCGATCGCCGGGTTGATCAGCGACCTGGAACAGCGAGGTCTGCTCGAATCGACGCTGCTGGTCTGGGTCGGAGAATTCGGTCGCACGCCGATCAAGCAGGGGACCAATGGTCGTGACCACCACCCCTACGGATTCAGCGCCTTCATGGCCGGCGGGGGCATCCGTGGCGGAAAGACGATCGGGGCCACCGATGACTTCGGCTTTGCCGCCGTCGAGGACAAGGTCCACGTCAACGACCTCCACGCCACGATGCTCGGCCTGATGGGAATCGACCACGAAGAGCTGACCTATCTCTTCGAAGGACGTTACCGCCGCCTCACCGACGTCGGCGGCCAGAACAATCTCGCGGCGCGACTGGTGCGTGCCTGAAGCACTCCGCCGTGTCTCTCCCTTCTCGCTCTCTCCATTCCGGAACCTCGTGATGCCGCGTACGGCTTTCGCCTCCGCCGTCCTGCTCCTGCTGCTGGTCGGAATCCCGCTCTCGCCGGCTCGTGGTGACGACCAGGCTCCCCCCAAGCTTCAGGTCTTCATCCTCGCCGGCCAGTCCAACATGGAAGGCCAGGGCGTTGTCGACCTCGATCACCCCAAGCACTACAACGGTGGCCTCGGAACGCTGGCAAAGGTGATGGCCGACCCGGCAAACGCCAGGCGATTCTCCCACGTCAAGACACCCGAGGGGGCCTGGGTTGTCCGTGACGACGTGTTCGTCCGCTTCCAGACCCGCAAGAACCTCAAGCTCGGCGGACTCTCCATCGGCTTCACAGGCTACCCGGGCAAGCACCACATCGGTCCCGAGTTCCAGTTCGGCCACGTCGTCGGCGAGGCGATCGCGGCTCCGGTCCTGCTGATCAAGACCGCCTGGGGTGGCAAGAGTCTCCACAAGGACTTTCGGCCGCCCACCGCCTCGGGCCCCACCGGCCCCTACTACCACCGCATGCTCGCAGAAATCCACCAGGCCCTGGCCGGTCTCGAGAAGGAGTTCCCCGAGGCGTCTGCCGGTGGCCACCAGTTGGCCGGCTTTGTCTGGTTCCAGGGCTGGAACGACATGTTCAACGACAAGGCACGGGCCGAGTACGAGACCAACCTCGTGCACCTGGCGCAGGACATCCGCCGTGATCTCCGTGTGCCCGACCTGCCGGTGGTGATCGGCGAACTCGGCAACGGGGGTCCCAAGGCTGGCAAGAACATGCTGAAGATCCGGGCCGCCCAGAGGGCGGCCGCAGCGCGGTCGGAGATCGCCAAACACACCGCCTTTGTCCCGACCACGGCTTTCGCTCGTCCGGCCAGGCAATCTCCCAACGTCGGCCACGGCCACCACTGGTTCGGCAATGCGGAAAGCTATTTCCTGATCGGCGACGCCATGGGCCACGCCATGCTCAAGCTCATCTCGCAAGACACCTCGTCCACATCGACCAAGCCTCCTGGGAAGACACCAAGATGAAACGCGTGATCCTCGTCCTGGCAATCTCACTCGCCACCGCCGTCCCGGCCACTGCCGCCCAGCCCCTGGAACTGATCGACGCGTTCGCTCTCGAATTCGGCTCCGATCCCCAGATCTCCCCGGACGGCAAGCGAGTCATCTACACCCGCAACTCGATGGACATCATGACCGACCGGGTCCGTGGTCGGCTGTGGGTCGTCGACACCGACGGCAGGAACCATCGTCCCCTGCTGGACGACTCGGTGAAGGCATCCGGGGCCCGCTGGTCGCGGGACGGCAAGCGATTGGCGTATGTCGCCAGCGGCGAAAAAGGCAGTGCCTTGATGGTCCGTTGGACCGGTTCCGGAGAAACGGCCCGAATCGCACAGACAGACCGTTCTCCCGGCAACATCGCCTGGTCACCCGACGGCAAACGGTTGGCCTTCACGATGTTCGTCCCCTCGTCTCCCAAACCCTTTGTCACGCTGCCGTCACCGCCCAAGGGCGCCGAGTGGGCCAAGCCGGCACGTGCGATCGACCGGGTTCATTACCGGGCCGACGGCCAGGGATACCTGGAACCGGGATTCTCACACGTTTTCATGGTCCCCGCCGACGGTGGACGCCCCCAACAACTCACCTCAGGCAACTACAACCACTCGGGCCAACTCGCCTGGACCGCCGACGGACGCCGCGTCGTCTTCTCGGCCACGCGACGCAAGGACTGGGAACTGGAGACCCGCCGTTCGGACCTCCACGCCGTGACGGTCAGCGACGGGAAGATCGCCCGGCTGACCGACCGCAAGGGACCCGACCACGCCCCGGCCATCTCGCCGGACGGCAAGTGGGTCGCGTACCTGGGCTTCAGCGACCAGGGCAAGAGTTACCAGGACGATGAGTTGACGCTGCTCGGCCTCGACAAGTCGTCCAACCCGAAGCGACTGGCCGGTTCGCTCGACCGAAACCTGTTGAGTTGCACCTGGGCCGGGGACGGCGAGGGACTGTACGTCCAGTACGACGACCAGGGCGTGACCAGGGTCGGATTCGTCTCGTTGAAGAAACCCGACAAGATCGTTCCGGTGGCCACCAACATCGGCGGCACCACCGTCGGTCGCCCCTACGCCAGCGGCACCTTCAGCGTCTCGGACAAGGGCACCGTCGCCTACACGCAGACCCGCCCCGAATATCCCGCCGACCTGGCAATCGCCACTCGTGGCAAGCCGGCCCGCCGGATCACCCGGCTCAACGACGACCTCTTCTCACAACGACAACTCGGCCGCACCGAGTCGATCCGGTACAAGTCGTCGTTCGACGGTCGCGAGATCCAGGGTTGGGTTGTCACACCTCCCGGATTCGACCCCCGCGGCCGCACCAAATCGTCCAAGCGGTATCCGGTGATGCTGGAAATCCACGGGGGGCCATTTGCCAATTACGGTGAACGGTTCTCGTTCGAAGTGCAGTTGTACGCCGCCGCGGGCTACATCGTGCTCTACACCAATCCTCGCGGCAGCACCGGCTACGGCCGGAAGTTTGCCGACCTGATCGACCACAACTATCCCAGCGAGGGCGATTTCCAGGACATGATGTCCGGTCTCGACGTACTGATCGAACGGGGCTGGGCCGATCCGAAGCAACAGTACATCACCGGTGGCAGCGGAGGTGGCATTCTCACCGCCTGGGTCGTCGGCAAGACCGGCCGGTTCCGCGCGGCGGTGGCCCAGAAACCGGTCATCAACTGGCACAGTTTCATCGGTGTCACTGACGCCTACCCCGGTATCGCCCGCTACTGGTTTCACCACATGCCGTGGGAGGAGCCCCAGCGGTACCTGGCCCGCTCTCCGATTTCCCTGGTCGGCAAGGTCACGACACCGACGATGCTGCTGACCGGCGAGGACGACCACCGCACGCCGATCTCAGAATCCGAGCAGTTCTACCAGGCCCTGAAACTCCGGGGCGTCGACACGATGATGGTCCGCGTGCCCGGGGCCAGCCATGGGATCGTTGCCCGACCCAGCCGGTTGATGGTCAAGGTCGCCCACGTGCTGAAATGGTTCGAGGTGCACCGGTAGACGAACCGGGCGGAAAGTCGCCGTCGCCAACCCTAGGCGAGGATCTCGCGAACAACCCGCCCCGAGACATCGGTCAACCGGATGTCACGGCTGTTGTGGCGGAACGTCAACCGCTCGTGATCCAGGCCCAGCCGGTCCAGGATCGTCGCGTGCAGGTCGTGCACGCTGACGCGATTCTCGACGGCCTTCATCCCGATCTCGTCGGTTGCTCCGAAGTGCGTCCCGCCCCGGACCCCCGCACCGGCCATCCAGGTGGTGAATGCCAGCGGGTTGTGGTCCCGACCGGTCCCGCCGGTCTGCACCAGCGGCAGCCGTCCGAACTCGCCGCAGCAGACCACCAGCGTCGATTCGAGCAGGCCTCTCTGTTTCAGGTCCGTCAGCAGTCCCGAGATCGGTCGGTCGGTTTCCCCGGCAAACTGGCGGTGGTTCTTGTCGATGTTGGAGTGGCCGTCCCAGCAGTCGTCGTTGTTGAAACCACCGCTGTAGAGTTGCACGAACCGTACCCCACGCTCGACCAGACGACGGGCCATCAATGCCTGGCGTCCGAAATGACCGCACTGCGGATCATCCAGGCCGTACAACGTGCGAGTCGCGAGGGTCTCCTGTGACAGGTCCAGCGCTTCGGGAGCCGCCATCTGCATCCGGTAAGCCAGTTCAAAACTGCGGATCCTCGCCTCCAGTTCACCACGCCCCGGCAACCGCCTCTGGTGTTGACGGTTCAACCTGGTGATCAGGCCCAGTTGCCGACGCTGCATGCTGTCGGTCAGCAGGCCGGGACGCCTCAGGTTGTCGATCGGCGTGTCGTGGCTGACGACGGGAGTCCCCTGGTAGACACCGGGCAGAAACGCCGACCCCCAGGCCGACGCCCTCGACTTCGGAGTCCCGCGGCCCCGCGAATCGTACATGACGATGAACCCGGGCAAGTTGCGGTTCCCGGTCCCCAGCCCGTACGTCACCCACGACCCCACGCACGGAAAACCCATCCGGGCCATCCCGGTGTTCATCTGGAACTGGGCGGGCGAGTGGTTGTTTTCGTGGGCAAAACACGAGTGGATAAACGCCATGTCATCGCTGTGGTCCGCGGTCCGTGTGAAGAGTTCCGAGCACCAGGTCCCCGAGTCACCGTACTGCCGGAACGAGAACGGTGACCGCATGATCGGACCACCTGCACCGGCAAAAAACCCGGTCGACTGATCGAAGTCCTGGACCGTCTGCCCATGCCGTCGGGCCAGTGCGGGCTTGTAGTCCCACGTGTCCACCTGGCTGGGGGCTCCGTGCATGAACAACCAGATGACCGAATTCGCCGCCGGAACGTGATGCCCCAACTGCGCAGCCAGGGGGGCACGCGGGTCCGGGTCCGCCGTCGCTTCAGCAGCCATCAAACTGGCCAACGCCAGCGTGCCACAACCGGCCCCCGCCCGCGACAGGAAATCGCGACGCGATCCGTAGCCGGTCATCCGGTAGGCCAGGGACGTCTCGGTCATGGGCAACACACCATTCCGGGGAGAAACTCGGATCACTGAATGTACAGGAATTCGTTGAGACAGAAGATCGCCTGGCAGAGATCGACCAGGGCCAGATCCAGGGGATCGACGGGCTGAAGCCCCAGGTACTCGCGTCCCTGCCGAGCATGAAGCAACCGGACCTGTTCGTCCGAGAGGGCTCGACGGTAGAGACGAACTTCGGCCAGGGCACCGTGAAACGCTCCGGACGGGTGCTCGTCAATCAGCCCCAGCTTCAACGGAACGTCGTTGTCGACGTTCGTCGGCGAGGGTTCGACCAGGATGCGGTCCGGAGCAACCGCCTGGTCGAGAAACAGCTTCACGGTTCGCTTCGATCGGACAGCTGTCGCACGGTGCCACCTTCCCCTGCGTATGGTCCCGTGCGAATCGAGATAATTGACCGGGCCCTTGCCGCTGCGAAGATTGCGGGTCGAAAACCTCAGGTGCCCCTTGGTCTCATGAAAGAAGTACCCGGTGTAGGACGTGCCATCACCGGAAAAGGAGTCCTTGCCCAGGATCTGGGTTCCGTTGGCACTGGCCGGATCCATGCGAAACACGACCGACACGGTGAAATCACCGGTTCCAAATTCCACGCTGGGGTTGTCGTCAGCCTGCAGCACCGTCGGCTTCGGGCCAAAGGCAACGGCCGGCCGGCCGGTCGGTGTCGCTGAGACAACCAGCCGCGGCCGTCCCGATTCCCGGGGTCGAAAGACAATGCCGGTCCGCTGGGATCGGGCGTCTGCCCAACGAAGCACCTCGCCCGGCTCGAGACCATCGGCGGTCAGGTCCAGCACCAGGCCGTTTCCAGCGTCAGACGGTTTCTCGTCAATCCCCGGTCGTGTCATCGCACGATAGCTGTCCCGTTGTTCCTGAAGAAATGCAGCCGAGGCATCCAGTTCGGCCGGTGTGGCCTCGCGTCCAAACGCCCTGACAAACAGGTCCCTGACCAGCGTCGACAGATCGGCCCGCGGCCGATCCTGTCTCAGTTGGCGGGCAAACGAGGCGGCGGCCCGGCGTACCACCGGCCCGTTGAGCAATGCCAGGGCCTGGGGTGAGACGATCGTGGACGAACGGATGGCGGTTCCCTGCAGGGTGTCGGGGAGATCGAACAGTGCCATCAACGGGTCCGGCTGACTGCGTTTGACACGGAAGTACACCGCCCGCCGCGGGTTGCCGGAATCGAGCGAACCGGGACCGAACATCCGGCCGTCGAACCGATCACCAAGCACCAGCAGGCTGTCGCGGATCGATTCGGCCTCCAACCGTCGTACCGCCCGCCCACGAAACAGCGCCTGGTCCTGCTCGGTCTGCGCCCGGTTCAGGACCGCCTGGCGGTAGGTCGCGCTGGAAAGCACCAACCGGTGAATCGGCTTCAATCGCCAGCCGTTGCCGATCAACTCGGACGCCAGCCAGTCGAGCAATCCGGGGTGAGTCGGCCGCTGTCCCTGGTCGCCGAAGTCGTTGGGAGTGGATACCAACCCGCGGCCAAAATGGTGCTGCCAGACCCGATTGACGATCACCCGGGCCAGCAGGTGACCAGCCCCGCGGCGCGAGTCGGTGACCCAGCGGGCCAGGCCCGATCTCCGGAACGTCGGCCGGTGCGTCCCGGTTTTGGGCTGCTGCTTCGGACCGGAAAACTGACGCTCGGTCACACCCTCGGGCAACAACACGTCCAGGTAACCCGGACGAACCTCGTGGTCCTTCAACTTCACGTCACCGCGACGCAGGAACCAGGTCTTGGTGTAGAAGGCCGGGCCCGGGTTGTAGAGCCGGGGCAGAGGTTTCAGACCTTCGCCGGCCACCAGCACCGGACGGACTCCCGCCCCGCTTGTCGCCCCGGTCGAAAGTTCCACCTCGCCGCGGATGGTCCGCTCGAAGATCGCCGCAAACCGGTAGTACTCCTCCTGAGAAATCGGGTCAAACTTGTGGTCGTGGCATCTTGCACAACCGACCGAGAGTCCCAGCAACGAGGTGCCGACCGTGTTGACCAGGTCGTCGAGTTCGTCGTACCGCTCCTGCTCGACCCGCACCTTGGCGATGTCGGCGTTGTGAACACCGGCGGCCAGAAATCCGGTGGCCATCCTCGCCAGGGCGTCGCCGGCGGCCAGTTCGTCTCCGGCCAGTTGCCAACGTACGAAGCGATCAAACGGCATGTCATCGTTGAACGCCCGGATCACGAAATCGCGAAAGTGGTACGCGTTGGCATTGTCCAGATCGTGCTCGAATCCGTAGCTCTCGGCAAAACGCACCACGTCCAGCCAGTGACGCCCCCACCGTTCTCCCATGTGTGGGCTGGTCAGCAGGCGGTCGACCAGCCGCGACCACGCATCCGGACGGCGGTCCGACAGGAAACGGTCACGTTGCCCAGGTGTCGGGGGCAGTCCCAACACGCCGAAACAGATACGACGGAGCAGAACGACGGCGTTCGCCCGGCCTGACGGCTTCCGCTGGCCCTGCTCGATCCGCCTCAGGATGAACCGGTCGATCGTGTTGACCGGCCAGTCGGTGTCGGCCACGTCGGGAATCTCGAACCGCAGTGGCTGGAACGACCAGAACCCGAGCGGCTCATCGGCGACAAGGGGCGTCGCGGCAAAAAGCAGGACACCCAGGATCCGAAAAACGGTCTTCACGATCACCATCACCTTGGACACACGGGGAAACGGCTGCACGCCAGAATGACACAACGGGGGCACGCGTTCCACGGCAGATGCAATGCCGGTGCCGGTTCGTTGTCTGCAACGTGAGGCTGTTTCATAATCACGCGTTGCATCTCGAACCCGTTTGGTATCCCGATATGAAAATCACCCGCATCGAAGTCCGAACCGTCGCACCCGAGGTCCAGCGGTTCACCTGGTCGTTTGATCTCCCCGAACAGTTCATGACCAACACCGTCGTGAAGATCGAGACCGACACGGGTGTCGAGGGTGTGGCGGGCGTGTCCAACTACACCTCCTACGACTTCGACCGGTACACGGCCGAAACGATCCGCCACCTGGCCCCGGTACTGATCGGCCGCGACCCCCGCGAGCGGGACCAGATCTACTACGATCTTCGCCCCCGCGTCTTCCCGCTCTCACCCGGTGCGTTGGCCGTCGTCGACGTCGCGCTTTGGGATCTGGCCGGGCGGCTCGCCGAGAAGCCGCTGCACGAACTGCTGGGTGCCTCCCGCACCAGCATTCCCGCCTACGCCAGCACCCCGCTGATGGACGACGTGCCGGCCTACCTCGAACTGATCGGGCAACGGCTCGAGATGGGATTCACCGCCGTCAAGTTCCACTGCTGGTGCCTGCCCGAAAAGGACCTCGAACTCTGCCGGGCGGCCCGCGAGCGGTTCCCCGGGACAGCTTTCATGCACGATGTCGAGAACAACTACTCGCATGAGGACGCACTGCGTGTGGGCGGAGAACTGGCCGAATTGGACTTCACGTGGTTCGAAGCCCCCTTCCC
>DLVV01000179.1:20099-24175 GCA_003445035.1 Planctomycetaceae bacterium
GACTGGGACCTCGACGGGTACCGCCAACTGGCCTCGCAGGTCGATGTCCCGATCATTCCCTCGGGCAACTGGGTGATGGATCTGCAGTCGTTCGGTCACGCCGTGCGATCGGGAGCCTGGACCCGGGCCCGGACCGACATCACCTGCCTGGGTGGTCTGACCCCGGCCTGGGAGGCGTTGCAGTTGTGCGAGTCCGCGGGGATCGGCTGCGAGGTGCTCGGCTGGGGCAACACGCTGATCTCCGCCGCCAACCTGCACCTGATGCTTGCCAACGACTGCTGCAGCTATTTCGAACAGTCGGTCCCCTACGAACCCTACGAGTACGGCATGCTCGACGTGATCCGCACAGGCTCCGATGGACAGGTCACCGCCCCGGACTCGCCGGGGCTGGGAGTGCGGGTCGACTGGGACGCCATGGAGGCGGCGACGGTGCACCGACTCGTCTTCGATTGATCACCGGCGACCACGCGGACCTGTTAGAATCCGGCCCTCCATGCGACATCTCGCCGTCACCGTGCTGTTCCTGGCCTCCCCGCTCTCAGCGGCAGACAAGGACATCGAGTTCTTCGAGGCGAAGATCCGTCCGGTGCTCGTCCAGCACTGCTACGAGTGTCACTCGGCTGCCGCCAAGGAAATCCAGGGCGGGCTGCGGCTCGACAGCCGGCCGGGTATCCGCAAGGGAGGCGAAACCGGAGCAGCGGTGGTGACGGGAAAACCGGGCAAGAGCCTGTTGATGGCGGCCCTGCGTCACGAGTCGATCAAGATGCCGCCGAAGGGACCACTTCCTGCGGAGGTCATCACGGACTTCGCGAACTGGATCCGCCGCGGGGCAATCGATCCGCGAGACAATCCACCAACCGCACGCGAAGCCGCCCGGCTCAGCTGGCAGGTGCTGCTGGCGTCCCGGAGAGACTGGTGGAGCCTGAAACCGGTCCGGGCCGGGTCCGCGCCAAAGGTCCAGGACGCCGCCTGGTCAATGCGGCCGATCGATCGATTCGTGCTGGCCCGGCTAGAACAGAAACGTATGAGCCCGGCCACAGGGGCCGATCCTCGCACACTGATCCGTCGGCTCTCGCTGGTCCTCACCGGGCTACCGCCCCGACCGGTTGATGTCACCGAGTTTGTCACCGCCTGGGACCAGGACCCCGATTCGGCCTGGCAGGAACTGGTTGACCGCACCCTGGCCTCGCCTCATTTCGGTGAACGCTGGGCACGCCACTGGATGGACGTCGTCCATTTCACCGAGACTCACGGAAACGAGTGGAACTACGAGGTCCACCACGCCTGGCAGTACCGGGATTACCTGGTCCGCGCCTTCAACCAGGACGTGCCCTACAACCAGTTAATCCGCGAACACATCGCCGGCGACCTGCTCGCCAAGCCGCGAATCAACCACCAGAACCGTTTCAACGAATCCACCATCGGAACGGCCTTCTACCGATTCGGCGAGGTTCCCCACGATGACTGCATCGGGCTGCGTTCAATCGGCTACGACATCTTCGCCAACCAGGTCGACACGCTGACCAAGGCGTTCCAGGCCTCCACGGTCGCCTGTGCGCGGTGTCACGATCACAAGATCGACGCGTTCTCGACCCGCGACTACCACGCCCTGCTCGGCGTGCTCCGCAGCACCCGGCTGGTCGCCCACACGATCGACCTCCCTGAAGTCAACCGCCGGCCACTCGAAAAACTCGAGGCGCTCAAGCCCCGGATTCGCCGGCGACTGGGCGGTCTCTGGAAAAATCATGACCCGGCACGCCTCAAGACGTTGCTGCTGGCCGCCGAAGCGGCCCGCGACGGAAAAGCTCCGCCCAAGGATCTCGACGCCGGGCTGGTCACTCGGTGGAAAACCGCTCTGTCGGTCAAGAACCCGCCGCTGGAGCACCCGTTGCACACCTGGCGATCGGTTGCCGACCGGGACCGCAAGACACCCGTGGAGAAAGCCTGGAGCACCCTGGCTGACCGATACCTCGACGAACACCGCCAACGGACGCGGTTCAACCTCGAGAATTTCCAGACGCTCTACGATCTCGGCAATCCCGATCACGCGGCGATCTGGAGTTCTCACGGACACGCACTCCGGGCGGCCGCATCCGTCGACGGGGAACTCGCCCTGTCCGATTCGGGCGATTCGGTCGTCTCGCACCTGTTGCCGGCCGGCGTCCACAGCCATCGTCTGACCACCCGGCTCGGCGGCACGTTCCGTTCGCCCATCCTGCACACCACCCGCAAGCACCTGAGCCTGCAGGTGCTGGGCAACCAGCGGGCCGTCGTGCGGATCGTCTCCAACAACTGCCAACTCAACTACGTCAACTACAAGGTCCTTCAGTCGGACCGGCCAACCTGGATCACGTTCGAACCGGCCGCCGATGACCAGAAGCTACGTGCCTACATCGAGCTGGTCTCGAAGTTCTACAACCCGAAGTTCCCCGACCAGTTGGCCACCATCGGCGGCGCAAAAGAAAACGACCGGGTGCCCTGGGACAAGGTCGCTGCCGACCCCCGATCCTATTTCGGCATCAGCCGGGTCGTGACCCATGACGTCGATGGACCGCCCAGGTCCGAACTCGACCATCTTTGCCGGCTCTTTGAAAATGGCCAGGCCCCGGGATCCCTGGATGAGGTCGCCGCCCGTTACGCCGTCCTGATCGCTCGGGCGGTTTCCGCCTGGACCAACCGCAACGCCTCGCCCGCACAGGTCCGCTGGATCAACTGGATGGTCCGCAACGGCCTGCTGGACAACTCGCTCGACGCCGATCCCGAACTCGCCCGGCTGGTCCGGCAATACCGGGACATCGAGCAGAAGCGGTTGAAACGGCCGCGAATCATCCCCGGTGTCGAGGACGTCGATGACGGCATCGATCAGCCGGTCCTGGTTCGTGGCAACCCCACCGAATTCGGAGAGCCTGTGCCGCGACGCTTCTTCGAGGTTCTCGGTGGAATGCGTCAGCCATTCCAACAGGGTAGCGGCCGCCGCGAACTGGCCGACCAGATTGCGTCTCCGGACAATCCGTTGACCGCCCGGGTGATGGCCAACCGCATCTGGCATCACGTTTTTGGAACCGGGCTGGTCCGCACGGTCGACGACTTCGGCCGCCTGGGAGAACGGCCCTCGCACCCGCGACTACTCGATCACCTGGCCACGACGTTTGTCACCGACGGCTGGTCGGTGAAAAGGCTGGTCCGCCGAATTGTCCTTTCGAGGACATTCCGCATGTCCGCCCGACGACAACCAGGGGCCGTCTCGGTTGATCCTCTCAACCGGCTCCTGCACCATTTCCCGGCCCGTCGCCTGGATGCCGAGTCGATTCGGGATGCGGTGCTGGCCACCTCGGGGAGAATCTCGCTGCAGCTCGGAGGAGCCAGCGTCTACCCGTTCCGGGACAAGCCCAACACCGATCGACGCCTGTTCGTCGGGCCCCTGGACGGCCACGGCCGCCGCAGCCTCTACATCAAGACCAACCTGATGGAACCCACGCGATTCCTGTCGGTCTTCAACACCCCCGGCGGCAAGGTCGTCGAAGGACGCCGTGACCGCTCGAACGTGCCCGCCCAGGCCCTGGCCATGCTCAACGACCCGTTTGTCATCGGCCAGGCCGATACCTGGGGACAACGACTTGTCGCCGTCGCTCATCGCGATCCGTCCGAACGCATCGACGTGATGTTCCAGCGAGCACTCTCCCGTCCACCGTCGGCTGACGAGCGCGAGCAGTTCACCCGGTTGGTCGATCAACTCGCAGGCCTGCACGGGGTTGCGTCTGCAGACCGCATGACGTCGCGACCGATCTGGAAGGACATGGCCCACGTGGTCTTCAATCTCAAGGAGTTCATCTACCTGCCGTGACCGGTTCCCGGCGTGTTAGAATCTCGCTCATGAGTACGTCCTCAACCAGTTCCCCCTGCCCCGGCCACCTCTCCGGCCCGCTATCCAGGCGGCAGTGGCTGCAGCAGTCGGCCAACGGATTCGGTGCCGTGGCCCTGGCCGGCCTGCTGGCCGACCGGTCTCCCGCGGCTGCGGCGGCGGTCGGCCACCACGCCGCGCGAGCCAAGAACGTCATCTTCTGCTTCATGGACGG
>DLVV01000179.1:24389-28402 GCA_003445035.1 Planctomycetaceae bacterium
GCCGTGGCCCTGGCCGGCCTGCTGTCCGACCGGTCTCCCGCGGCTGCGGCGGCGGTCGGCCACCACGCCGCGCGAGCCAAGAACGTCATCTTCTGCTTCATGGACGGCGGCGTCTCGCACGTCGACAGTTTCGACCCCAAGCCGGCCCTCGACAAACACCACGGAAAACCGGCCTCCGGCCTGACCAATCCGACGGCCAACAAGAACCGGAAGTGGATCCGCAGTCCCTGGACCTTCCACCGCCGTGGTGAATGTGGGATGCCGATCAGTGACCTGTTTCCGCACATCAGCACCGTCGCCGACGAACTGGCCGTCATCCGCTCGATGAAGGCTGACCTGCCGCTGCACTCCACCGGCGTCCTGCTCCTCCACACCGGCAGCAACAACGCCGGCCGCCCCAGCATGGGGGCCTGGGGCCACTACGGCCTGGGCAGCGACAACCGCAACCTGCCCGGCTTCGTGGTGCTCAGCCACGGGGTCGTCCCCTGCGGAGGACTCGAGAACTACTCCAACGGCTTCCTGCCCGCCCGGCACCAGGCCACCATGTTCGCCGTCGACGGCCCCCCGGTGCGGAACCTCCTCCCCGCCGACAAGAACGCGCAGGTGCAGTTGTCCAAGCTGGCCCTGCTGAAGGGACGCGACCGGGCCTTTTCCCAGTCTCTGGGTGGCGACGACGCCATCGATTCGGCGATCCGCAATTACGAGTTGGCCTTCCGCATGCAGTCGATGATCCCCGAACTCCTCGACCTCTCCGAAGAGACCCGTGCCACCCAGTCGGCCTACGCCGTCGATTCGAAGGTCAAGTCGCAGAGCCTGTTCGGGATCCAGTGCCTGCGGGCGCGACGACTGGTCGAGTCGGGCGTGCGTTTTGTGGAAATCACCTGTGCTCCCGGCAACGCCAACGGAACCTGGGACCAGCACAGCAATCTCAAGAAGGGCCACGAAAAGAACTCGCTGGACACCGACCAGTCGATCACCGCCCTGATCAAGGACCTCAAGTCACGAGGAATGCTCGACGAGACGCTGGTCGTGTGGGCCGGGGAATTCGGCCGGACACCCCACGCCACCGGCAACGACGGACGCGACCATCACCCCGAGGGCTTCACGATCTGGATGGCCGGCGGAGGAGTGAAGGGGGGAACGGTCTTCGGCGAAACCGACGAGTTCGGCATGCACGCCGTCGAAAACGTCACCACGCTCCACGACATGCACGCTACGATGCTGCACCTGGTGGGGCTGGACCACGAGAAACTGGTCTTCCGCTTCGGCGGCCGGGACATGAGCCTGACCGACGTGCACGGGCGAGTGGTGCACGAGGTGCTGGCGTAGGTCCGGGGATCACTTCGCCGTCGCGATGTTGATGCAGGTGATCCGCTCGAGATCCCTCACGTAGAGCTTGCCACGTGCAAGGGCCGGCGGCGTCCAGGCCCGCTTGCTGGTCAGCGCCTGGAACCGTCCCTTCTCGGTGTAGGCCTTCGTGGTCGCTTCGACCAATGCCATCTCGCCCTTTTCTCCCAGGACGATCAGGTGCCCCTGCGCTGAAATCACCGCGCCCTTGCCGACGGCGCGGTCGGTCCAGAGGATCTTTCCGCTGGCCAGTTCCTGGCAGCGGAAGACATTGTTGTCGAACCCGTAGAGGAATCCATCCAGCAGCACGCAGCTGTTGTAATGGTTCTTCATCTGCTTGTTCGTGTAGATCTCCTTGCAGGCGACGGCGCCCTTGGCCGCGGTCAGCCGATAGGCCGAACAGCGACCGGTGCCCCTGGAAGCCGACACGTACAGTGTCCGAGTCTTCGGATCGAAGATTGGCGTGGCGATATTCATGTCATTGGTCGTCAGCCACTTGTGTTTCCACTGCACACTGCCGTCGGACGGCTTCAGACCCACCAGGGACTTGCCACACCACACCACCAGGTGCGGGACCGGACCATCATCGCCGGGAACGTCAATGCGGATCGGAGAGGAGTAACCGGCCACGTCGTCGTGGGATTTCCAGATCACCTTTCCGTTCGTCTTGTCGAAGGCCACAACCGAGGCCTGCTTGGCCCCAACGTTGATGACCAGCTTCTTGCCATCGATCAGCGGGGTCGTGGAGACGCCCCAGGTGATGTTCTTGCCCCCGAACTGCTTGAGAATGTTCGTCTGCCAGGCCACCTCGCCCGACTTGGCCGCCAGGCACAACAGGTCGCCGTTGGCTCCCAACGCGTAGACCCGCTCGCCCTCGATGATCGGCGTGCTCCTCGGCCCGTCTCCGTAGGAATTTTTGAAAGTGGTCCCCGAGTGGACTTTCCAGAGCGTCGAGCCGTCGGTGGCATCGAGACAGTACACGTATTCGGCATCCTGCTCGGCACCCATCGTGAACAACCGGTCGCCCACGACGGTCATCGACGAGTAGCCGGTGCCCAGTTCTCGCTGCCAGAGTCGCTTGGGCTTGCCGGAGGTCCAGTCCAGCGACAGGCCGGTCTGGTGGGAAATGCCGTCTCGACGAACACCTCGCCAATCCGGCCAATCCTCCTGGACCGGTTTCGCTTTCGCATCGGCAGCGGTGACCACCGGATCGGGGACCGCCACGGCGGCAACCAGCAGACAGAACGACATGACGCAGAACGGAGTGAGGATCTTCATCGACAATGACTCGTCACAAACCAACAGAAAGACCCGGAAACGGGTGCGAACCACCCCATAGTAACGAGCAGAGCGTCCGCGTCGAGTTGCTAGAGCAACTCGCGGATCACCTCGCCGTGCTCCAGCAGAGGCCGCGTGCGAGTGGCACCGGTGATCGGCGTGAAACTCGGGTCAATGCCCAGGTGGTGGTACATCGTGGCCACCACGTCGTAGGGCCACAACGGCCGCTCGTGGGGCACCTCGCCCTTGGCGTTGGAGGACCCGATCACCTGGCCGTGGCGGTAATTCCCGCCGGCCATCATCACGCTCTGCACGTCGGCCCAGTGATCACGGCCACCGTTCTTGTTGATCTTGGGCGTGCGGCCGAATTCTCCCCAGACCACCACCAGCACCTTCTTGTCCAGTCCCCGCTCGTGAAGATCGTTGATCAACGTGGTGACGGCCAGGTCCATCGGCGGGCTGGCCGTCTTGGTGTGGGCCTCGAGTGTCTTGTGGAAATCCCAGCCGGAGCTCGAGAGTCCGACACCGGGGTCGATCAGGGTCACGAAGGTCACACCGCGTTCGACCAGGCGACGTGC
This sequence comes from Planctomycetaceae bacterium, assembly GCA_003445035.1. Classification (GTDB taxonomy): domain Bacteria; phylum Planctomycetota; class Planctomycetia; order Planctomycetales; family Planctomycetaceae; genus UBA8437. Next base: position 27,593 of record DLVV01000179.1, read on the forward strand.
CAGCAATGCCGACTGGCCCGAACGGTGATAACCGTATCGCCGTCGCGTCGCTTCATCTTCCTGTTCCAGGTCGAAGGCCGAACCGGTCTTCTCGCCGGCGACCAGGTCGAAGGCACTGTCGTGGAAGGCCGACCACGAGGCCGTGGCCACCGGATCGGCTCCGCCACGGATCTTCTCGAATTGGGCCAGCAGTTCGCGACGCTGGACGAAGTTCTTGCGGGACAGGCCACCGGCGGGGGCCAGGCTGCGAACAACGAAGTCCTTGTCCTGGGCCGGGTGCTTCCCGTCACCTGTCCGCTTGATCAGGATCTCCATCGGGTTGAAACGAGCCGGCAGGTAGGCACCCCGGTGCGGGTACATCCGGTGGGGCCCCTGGTTGTCCAGCGGGTAACCCATGAAGACGTAGGGCGGCATCCCAGGGTGGTTGGAACCTCGAACCATCGACACCAGGCAACCACTGCTGGCGTGACTCGACTTCTTGAACGGGTTGGTGCCGTTGGCCTTCGCATCGTGACCGGTCTGGCACCAGTGCATGCCATGCTGGTGGTCACTGTTGTCGTGGTGCACGCTGCGAATCAACGTCACCTTGTCCATCAGGCCGGCGTGCAACGGCAGAGATTCGCAGATGAACGTGCCGGGCACGTTGGTGGCGATCGGGTGGAACGGGCTGCGGATCCCCAGCGGAGCGTCGGGCTTGGGATCGTAGGTCTCGAAGTGGCTGGCGGCCCCGTTGAGCCAGTACTGGATCACGGCGGTGTCACGGTCCACGGCGCTGAGATCGATCACGCCGTCGCTGGCGACCGACAGGCC
>DLVV01000179.1:28784-29186 GCA_003445035.1 Planctomycetaceae bacterium
CCGACGCTGCTGCGGTAGTCACGGCAACCACTTCCGCTCATCGCGAACCCTCCCGGCCGAGTTGGCCGCAGTTTCCTGTTCCTCTAACCGTCAGATCGTATCTCGCTGTCGTGTGTTTGTCCCGAGAGAAACGGACTAGGCGAGCACCTCCTGGATCACCCGCCTGGGCTGGACGCCGGTCAGCCGCTGATCGAGCCCCTCGTGAAGGAACGTCAGCCGTTCGTGGTCCAGGCCCAGCAGGTGGAGGATCGTGGCGTGAAGATCCGAGACGTGCAGGCGGCGTTCGACCGCCTGGAACCCGGTCTCGTCGGTCGCCCCGATCCGCTGGCCGCCTTTGACGCCCCCGCCGGCCAGCCACATGGTGAACCCGTAGTGGTTGTGGTCGCGGCCCGGCTTGTTCAC
>DLVV01000179.1:29578-32427 GCA_003445035.1 Planctomycetaceae bacterium
CGCTTCAGGTCGGCCATCAAGGCCGCGATCGGCTGATCGATCTCGAAAGAGTGACGACCGTGGTTGTCGGGAACGTCGACGTGCGCGTCCCAGGAATCGGGACCTCCGCCGGAATACAGCTGCACGAACCGCACACCCCGCTCGAGCAGGCGGCGGGTCAGCAGGCACTGCCGGCCAAAGTATTCGGTCCGCTTGTCGTCCAGCCCGTAGAGCTTCTGGATCGACCTGGGTTCGGAACCCACATCAACCGCCTCGGTCGCCTCGGTCTGCATCCGGTAGGCCAGTTCGTATGACGCGATACGGGCGGCCAACTCGGAGTTGCCCCCCCGCAAATCGAGGCTCTGCTGGTTGAGCTGGTTGAGCAAGTCGAGGCTGCGACGCTGGGTACCGGCACCGATGCCTTCGGGCCGCTTGAGATTGAGCACCGGAGCGCCCTGGCTGCGAAACAGTGTCCCCTGGAACCGGGCGGGCATGAACCCGCTGCTCCAGGCCCCCGCCCCTCCACGAGGACCACCACGGTGATCGGTCATCACGACGTAACTGGGCAGGTTGTCGTTGAGATTGCCCAGCCCGTAGCCCAGCCAGCTGCCCAGGCTCGGACGGCCAACGACGATGCTGCCCGAGTTCATCTGCAGGATCCCGGGACTGTGCGTGGGGGTCTCGGCGTACATCGAGTTGATCACGCAGAGATCATCGGCGAACTGGCCTACGTGGGGGAACAGGCTGCTGACCATCAGCCCGCTGTCGCCATGCGGGCGGAAGGGAAAGGCCGACGGAGCCAGCTTACCGATGGCCCGACCGTTGGATCCGATCTGCAACCCGCCGTCGAAACTCTTGCCCTGGTACTTCTCCAGCGCCGGCTTGTGGTCAAACGTGTCGACCTGGCTGGGTCCGCCATTGAGAAAGAAGAACACGACCTGCTTGACGGTCGAAGAAAAGTGAGGCGACTTCTGGCTGGACGGCCGGGACACGGTCGCGGCCGATTCGGCCTCGCGTGTCATCAGGTCCACCAGCGGCAACGCAGCGAATCCACCACCCCACTGCCAGAGGAACTCGCGACGGGTGTTGCCGCAGGGAGCCTGATTGGGAACGAAATCGGTCGGTGCGATTGTCATGGCTAGTCGGTGTATACGAATTCGTTGAGGTTGAGAATCACGCGGCAGACCTGGATCAAAGCCTGGCGACGAGCGGCAGCAACGGTCAGCGGCTCGCGGGGCTTGCGCTGATCGACCACCTTGTACTTGCTCCCCAGGTGTCTCCAGGCCGACGCCAGTTCGGCCTCGGTCAAGGCCCGATTCCAGACGAGCAACTCGGCCACCAAGCCGTTCCAGTACTCGCTGTCCAGTGTTCCCTGTCGGCCGATTGTCCAGTTGGTGTCCAGTTTCCTCGCCGGTAGCGGAGACTTCAGCTCGTCCAGCAACCGGCCGTTCTGGAACACGCGGGCATTGGCCGCCTCGGCGACCCCGGTCAGCACGAACGGCGAAACCGGCTTGGTGACCGCGAGCTTCTCACGGAGGGAGAACGAGTCGGTCAGGCGGATGGTCCGCCCCCCCTTGGAACCGGCAGTGGTCCCCAGGAAGATCGATGTCGTGCTGTTGCCACGCCCCCCGTCCCAGTTGCCGATCAGATTGCGATGTGATCCTCGCTGCCCGCCCGCTCCACGGTCGGTCACCACAGCGATGATGGTGAACTGCTGAGAGGTCACCGGCGACCTGTCGAGCTCGAACCAGTCCTTGCCTTCGAAATTGATGGCCGGGCGATTGCCGATCGCTCGGGCGGTCACCAGGGGATCCCCGTGAGCGGTCGCCACCAGCGTTCCCACCCGGCTCGTCCACCGGGACACCTGCCGCTGATTGTTGAGGGTCACGCCGTTCGCGGCATCCAGCCACAAGGCCAGTCCCGTCTCGGTGATCTCACCAGCCAACTCGGTCGCCGGGCCGCCGTTCGTCTCACGTTCAAAACGCCGATGATCCTCGGCCAGCAACAGCAGGGACTCGTTGCTCAGGAACCCCAACAGGCTGGCCCGTTCGCTGCGAGTTGGCTTCCGGCCCAGCGACAGGAGGAAACCGTGATCGAGCTGGTCACCGAGCACCGGGCCCGCTTCGGCGATGATCCGATCGGCGAAATGCCGGGACTGCCGGTTGACGAATTCACCGTTGAACAGTTCCAACGCCTGCGGCGCCACGGTGGTCACCTCGCGGCGATCGGCACTGCGGGCCGTGTCGCAGAAATCGAGCGTCTCGAGGAAGGGGATGACCAGCGTGCGTTTCAGAAACGAGTAGACGGTCCGCCGCGAGGCCTCGACCTCGTTGAACGGCTTCCAGACACCGGCGGGATTGTAGCCGCTGCGAAGAGCGTCTTTGGGGATGAAGGGGTACATCGGGGCCCCGTAGAGCTGATCGTTGAGCCGACCGCTGACAGCCAGCATCGAATCCCGGATCGCCTCGACCTCCAGTCGCCGCACCGGGAAGTGCGACAGCATCCGGTTGCCGACGTCCTTCTCGACGTTGGCCGGAATCGCCCGCTTGCTGGTGGCGTAGGTGCGGCTGGTCATGATCAGCCGGTGCAGCTTCTTCAGGGAGTACCCGGCTTCGTCACCGAACCATCCGGCCAGCCAGTCGAGCAGCTCGGGATGAGTCGGCAGGCTGCCGCGGACACCGAAATCATTGGCCGTACGGACCAGCCCGGTTCCGAAGTGATATTGCCACACCCGATTGACGATCACACGCCTGGTCAACGGGTTGTCCTCGGACATGATCCAACGGGCCAGAGAAATGCGACGCCGGCTGGTGAATTTGTCGGCCGCCTCGAAAGCCGGCTGCTTTTCGACCAGGGCCGCCGGCACCGCG
>DLVV01000123.1 GCA_003445035.1 Planctomycetaceae bacterium
CCGATGGCGAATTGTTCGGTCCGCGGAAGCCTCGCCTTGGTCCTGGGGTCCGAGACCCGTCTGCGGGTGCGAACGATCCGCCACGGTTCGGCCCCGCTCTTGCGGAAGACCGGGGCGGCGGCGCCTCCGGCGGCGATCGAACGGATTGCTGCCGGAGGGCTGAGACCGGGACGGCGGGACAGGTAGCGTCTTGGCAGCACGATGTGCTGGATGTGGTTGCTGTTGCTACAGACGAAGCGGTTGCCCCAGGCGTCGAAACTGTTGCCGAACTGGACTCCTCCGGTCAGGGCACGGACATCAATTGTTCGGGGGTCGAAACTGAGGTCCTTTCCTCCGAGAGTGAGGATGGTCCGGCCCTTGTGAGTCAGCTTGCCACCGTTGCGACCGGCGGCCAGGGTGATGCGATTGTCGAGCCCCCACTTGAGGTTGTTGGCGACACTCTGCACGTTGTCGCGACCGAATCCCGTCAGGACGACGCGTCGGACGTCAGCGACACCGTCGCCGGTGGTGTCCTTGAAGTAATGCAGCTTTGGAGGGGCGAGTACAAACACGCCGCCGTCGTAGCAGCAGACAGAGGTGGGCCAGCGGATCTTGTCGGCGAACTTCACGCTGCGGTCAAAGCGTCCGTCTCCGTCTGTGTCTTCGAGCAACCGTACGATGCCCGCATCGGGTTTGCCGCCGCCCTTGGGGTTCAACCGGGTCGGTTCCTGCGAGAACGGGTAGCCGTGCATCTGGGCGACGTACAGCCGGCCGTCGGCGTCGAAACAGGCCCCGACCGGATCGGCCACGAGTGGTTCGCTGGCGACCAACTGCAGGCGGAATCCATGTTGGACGGTGAAGGTGGCCAGCGCCTTGTCGGGCTCCACCGGCGGGATCCTGGGCAGTTCGTCTTCGAGCGACTTCTTCGGTGCTGCGACCCGGACGGGTTCTTCGGCCTCTGAACCGGTTGCGGTTCCAAGGATCGAAACCGCGACGGTCCAGCACAGCAGGAGCCAACGTGATCGGTTTACCATTGCAGTTGCTCGGCCCGGAAGACCGGTCCTTCAACACAGGTGCGGCGGTAGTCCCATTGTCCGTCATCGAGCCGAATCCGAGTGACACAGCTGAAGCAGATGCCGAAGCCGCAGGCCATGGGAGTTTCCAGGGAGGCCCAGCAGGGCGTGTTGTGCTCGGCGGCGATCTCGGCGACGGCTTCCATCATGGGCTCGGGACCGCAGGTGTAGATGGCTGTCGGCTCGGGGCTTTCCCGAAAAAGGTCTTTCAGCAGATCGGTCACCAGCCCGTGATGTCCGTGGCTGCCATCGTCGGTCGAGACACGGACCTGCAGGCCGTCGGTCGTGAAATCGTCGATTCCCGCCAGGTACTCTTCCGATCGGGCTCCATAGCAGAGCGTGAGTGTCCCGGGACGGGTCGGGGTGTCGCGTGGTGGGTCCCCGTACTGCCGTTGACCGAGCGCCTCGCGGGTGACGGCCAGGAACGGTGTTTGGCCGATTCCTCCGGCAACCATCACCAGGTGACCGTCGGGCGGGGCGGGAAAACCGTTTCCCAGGGGACCCCAGATGTCCACGGTGTCGCCGGGTTGCCAGTCGACCATCCGGCTGGTCAGTTTGCCGACAACGACATAGCCGAAGTCGACCCCGATCGGATCGCCGTCGTCATTGTTGACGATGTCGTACAACGCGAACGGCCTCCCCAGCAGGGGGTCGCTTCCGCCCTGCTCCCGGACCATGAAGAACTGGCCGGGGACGATTTGCCTGGCCAGTTCCGGACATTCCAGTCGCAGGCGGTAGGTGTCGCGGGCCATGCGGACCTGTTCGATCACGCAGGCCGTTTGTTGGCTGGCCGCGGGGACGAGTCCGGGGAGCGGTGATTGGGCAGCCGCATCCATGGGCGGGGCCATTCCTCGACGAGCCGGTGCTGTTGGTTGCAGGAGGCGGTGGTCGTTCAGCGGCGACGTTTCCGGCCGCCGCCCCGGCGTTTTCTGTCGACCACTTTACTCGATCGTCGCCGCGATTGCCTCCGATGACCTTGCGACGTGGAGACCCCGTCGATCAACTCGCGAAGCGACTTGAGTTCGTCCGCTCTCAACCTCCGGTGTTCACCGACTTTCAGTCTGCCCAGTCGAAGCGGGCCGAAGGCGATCCGTTCGAGACTCATCACCTTGTGTCCGATCCGGGCCATCAGCCGACGGATCTCCCGGTTGCGCCCCTGTCGGAGTTCCAGTTCCAGGAAGGCGCTCTTGCCTCGAGTCTTCAGTCTTCTGGCGGAGTGCACCTGGAAGAAGCCTTCCGAGAAATGGAGTCCGTCCCGAAGTGCCTGGAGACTGGCACGGGTCGGAATCCCGGCGACCTGGACCCGGTAGATTCTTGACACCTGGTAGCGAGGGTGGATCAGCCGGTGAGCCAGCTCGCCGTCGTTGGTCACGATGAGCAGTCCATGGCTGTTTTCGTCGAGTCGCCCGACGGTGAACAGCCTGGGGCTGTTGGCCGGAAACAGGTCGATCACTCGGGGGCGGCCGCGGGGATCGTTGTTGGTGCACAGGTAACCGGTTGGTTTGTTCAACAGGAAGTGCGCGGACCGCTCGGTGCGAATCGTCTCCCCGTCAACGACGATTTTCTGGGTGCCCGGTGTGACCCGGGTGCCGAGTTGGCTGACGGCACGACCGTCGACGCGAACGCGGCCGGCCAGGATCAGTTCCTCGCAGGCGCGTCTCGAGCCCACGCCGGCGCGGGCCAGGACTTTCTGCAGACGGATCGGCTCGGCTTCACTGTCTTGTTCAAGTGGTGTCATCTTCGAGATTCCCTTTGATGACGGTCGTCTCGTGGTCGCTGGCTGCCGGCCAGCGATTCGTAGTAACGGCGGACCAGTTCGCTGTAACGATCGGGTGTCCGTTCCCGGCCGGATTGAGACAGCCTGCGACGCACCGCGGGAGGCAGGTCGCCCCACGGAGCTCGTCGAAGAGCTTCTATCCGGACAGCGCCGGCGACTTCCCCAACGCGAATTGCCTGGCCGGCAGTCCCGGTCGGCCGTGATCCCGGGTTGCCGGTGATCGTGTCGGATCCATCCTTTGGCGATTTGTCCGGTCTGTCCGTCCGGCCGGGTGGGACACCGGTCGGAGCCGCATTCGGATCACTCGGCGACATCGGCGTTCCCTTAGACCCGGGATCCTGAGGAGCCGCGGCTCGCAAACGGCCCAGCCATCGATCGAGCAGCGCCAGGGCCTGTTGTTGTGCTCGCTGGGTCGTTGTGCCCGTTTGCCGACGGCGGAGCGATGCGGTGGCGATCCGCATCTGGCTGGCGATCTCTTCGAGAGACCGTTCCGAATCCGTTTTCCCGACTTCCGGCAAGGACACCGCCCGGGTGTCTTCGATCATTTTCTGCTGTTGCTCGACCAGTTCGCGAAGTTGTTTCAGCAGCGGTCGTGTCCATCGTCCGCGGCGTTGGCGTTCGTCGTGGAGACTGCGAGTTCGCCTCGCCAGACGGTCCTGTCGGCCGAAAAGTCCCGCGAGGCCCTGGGAGGATCTCCGCGTGCGTTCCTCGGCCAAAGTGGCGTGGGTTTCCTGGCGTTGTTCGGCGAGCATCTGCTGTAGGGTTTCGAGCCGTTCGATGGCCAGGGACTGGGCCGAGAGGGCGGTGGTGGCCGCCGGCTGTCGGATCACGTCGGTTGCACGTCTCATCAAGTCGGCGGCTCGACGGGCGACGGCCTGTGCCTTGGACAATCTGAGACCTCCGATGGTGTCGACCGACTGCAGGGTGTCGCGCCAGAGAATCTCCTGTCGGTTCTCCAAACGCCGACGAACAGAATCGGCTGCCGATTGGTCGTTGGCACTTCGGGTGTCGGTGCGGAGTACGGACTGCGTGGCCGTGAACTGTCTGACCCGGGTGATCATCCTGTCGAGCCTGGCCAGTCTCGCCTGGTCGTCGGTTGTCACATTGCCCTGGAGAGAGCGTTCGATCTGGGAGAGATGTTCGAGAATCACCTGCTGGGCCTGCTGGGCCTCTCCGAGGTGATTCCGTTCGATGGCTCCGGCCGACTCTTTCATCGCGGCAACGGTTCCGGCCTTGTGGAGGATCGCTTGGGCGGCGGCGAGGTCGGACGACAGCGACGTTGAGCGTTCGTCGGCAGGTGTGTCCGGCCCGATACGTTGGCCGAGTCGGTCGAGTCGATCTGCGAGATCGAATTGCTGTCGAGCCATCCTGCGAAGATCGGCCTGTTGTTGCAGGGTGAGTTGATTGGTCGGCAGGTCGAGTGTTTTCTCGGGGCGGGATGCGGTGTCGTTGAGAAGCTGCTGCTGCCGTTCAGTGATGCCGCGAATCTCACCGAGTTGTTCGCGGTGGGTTTGAGCGGGGGCCAGGTCTTCGATGAGTGATTGGAGTGTCGAGATCACCCGGTCCTGCCACCGGCCGATCTCCATCAACGGGTCCTGAAGATCAATTGTGGATGGGTCGTCGAGACGTCGTCTCGTATCGGCGAGGGCAGATTCCAGTTCGGGAAGCTCTCGTTGGTCGAGGCCTTCGAGGTCCGTGGCAATTCGGTCGAGATCGCGGGTGGCAGCGGGGTCATCGATCCGATTGGCGAACCGTTCGGCAATCAACTGCCGGGCACGTCGAGCCAGTCCGGTCTCGACTTCGGCCAACTGGGCCGCGAATTGCTGCTGATGAACTTCGGTGGCCAGCAGGATTTCACGTTCGTCGGCCCGCAGTTGGCCAACCGCCTCCCACTGGACCTCCAGGAAGGTGATGTGCGTGCGTGCGGTCCGTTGACGAGCCAGGATTTTGGCCAGTGACTTCAGGATCATCCGCTGTCGGGTGTCCAATTGGTCGCGCTTGGCAGAGGGGGTGACGATAGTCAGGGTTCTTGTCGTCGAGCGTCCCACACGCGGAGCGTCGAGATCTCGGGCATCGCCGGCCTCCACGTGAAAGTCGAATTCCGTCCCCACCACCAGCTCGTCTCGGTCCAGCTGCCATGGGTGATCGATCAGCAACACGCCGTCACCGGAATGCGATTCGTGCAACCGCACCCGTGTTTCGGCTGACTCGGAAGCGTTGATCTCGCGGATGACCAGGTGAACGCCGGTCAATCCGAGGTCATCACGTGCTGTCACTTCAAGATGGACGGTGGCCCGGGGCGTGGCCTGGATGTTGCCTGCCGGTTCGACGATTTCGATCTCGGGCAACCGGTCGACCAACCCGCGAAGTTCGAACCGTTCAGGCCGTTCGGCTGTCAAGCCGTCACGGTCGACCAGCGAGAAGTGCCAGTCGGAGATTCCGGGCGTCTCCACCGTGAAGGAGGCCCGGAGTGTCCGGTCGTCGGCGGCGATCGAAACCGGGAGCGGTGGCTGGTCGCCCCGAAGCAGGGTCGCTTGCCGAATCGGCTGGTTGATCACCGCGGTGATTTCCGCCCGTGTTCCGATCCAGGCCTCTATGTCACCGCTTCCCTCGGGCAGCTGTCGGGCGGGTCGGCCCGAGTAGGCCGGCGGATGGAGAACGACCTCGAGGGATTCCAGCAATGGGGGAGGGGTGATCGCCAGCGGGATCCACGGTGTCGCGTCGTCTCCTCCCCGGGCACGAAATTCGAGAGTGTCGAAGCCGTCGGGTGGAGTCAGCAGCGTGGTTCCCACATTCCGCCGTGGTTCGTCAGCGTGGGAACGCGTCGAATGCTCCAGGGATTGCACGGCGAGCAACTGGTTGGAGCGACGACGGCTCTGGGAGGCACGGACTTCGATGACCGAATCGTCGGGAAGGACTCCACGACTGTTGGCGACCGCCAGCTCGAGGGGCTCACCTGCCGGAAGTCTGACCCCGTGGGTTGCATCCCAGGCAGACGGCGAGAGATTGGAGTCGAGGAACTTGAGGTCAACCTGGCGGGGCCACTGATCTTCGGAAAGCAGGAACAGCCGACCGAGGCCGGTTTCGGCGGCGAGTGGGCTGTACACGGTCAGGGCGAGACCGAGGGCGGCGAGTCCCGAGGCGATCAGTGCCGCACGTTGGGCGGTCCGCGGCTCGACGACGGTGTCGATATCGATCCGGTCCAGGGCCTCGACGGCTGAGTCGATGACCCGTTGCTTCAATCTCGGCGATCCCAGTGGCTGGTCAGCGACATCGCTAGAAAACTGCAAGCCACTGGAGAGTTGGTCCTGGAGTTCGGGGAACCGTCGCTCGACGCGGATCGCCAGGGCCAGGTCGCTGAGCGGCACCGTCAATGGTGCGATCAGCCAGTGCCATGTCGCGACCAGGTGTGCCAGCAGCAGGCCCAGCAGCACCAGTCCACGGTGACCGCTGTCATCGAGATGAAACAGCCAATCGAATCCCACGGCCGCCGCGGTGCTGGCCAGGGCCGCCGCCAGGCACAGTCCAATCCCACGTGCCAGCAGGACACGACGAGCCCGTCGACGGAGTCGCTCCAGTGGAGAACGGAGAGGCGATGTCATGGGTGGGCCGGGACGCAGGATTGGGGGGCTGTGGTGATCATACCAGCCGGGATTGTCTCCGCCAGAGCCACTCGAGTGTCAGCGCCGTGGCGAAGGCCAGCAGCAATTCCCAGCGGTTCCAGAGCCGGATCGGCGAGTCGACTGCCAACGGGACCGGATCCCCGGCAGGCAATAATTGGTCGATCCGCCCGGCGTCTTCGACGGCCAGGGCCAGTCCGTGTGTCTCACGAGCCGCTTGTTGCAGGCTTCCGATGTCCACGGCCCGCTGTCGGAACTCACGGTCCGCAGCCACCACTCGGTAGTCGGCGGCTGGTGGGGCTTGTTGAAAGCCGGGCGAGCGGACCCACGCGTGGTAGCTGCCGGGGTCCGAATTGGTCACGGTTGCGGTGAACAGTCCGACATTGCCCTGGACCGGTTCGAGCGTGATGTCGCGGGCGGATCCCGATCTCCGCTCGACGCGGACCACCGGCGGCCGATCAGCCGCCGGCACGTCAGTCGTCGAAAAGAACCTCAGTCTCAACGTCGTCGGGTCTCCGGGAGTGTATTCGGTGCGATCGGTGACCAGTTCGGCCGTTCGGGTCTGCCCCAGGAGTCGGGCACGTCCGAGCAGTCTCACCGCCTGCAGCCAGTACCGCTCGTAAAGTGATCGTCCCGCTCGTAGCCTCCACCGCCAGAGCTCGTCGGTGGCATGGAACAACACGCTGCCGGCTCCGTAACGCTGAAGCAGCACCACCGGCCGGGTTTGGTCCTCGGACGTGGGGCCGCTGCATTCCAGCAGCACGACGGCTCCCGGTTTGGTTCGTGGAATTTCGAGTAACCAATGAAACGGCGGCAGGCCATTTACCTGGACGGTGATGTCATCGGTGTCGGCCCGCGAGCCGAACAGGGATGTCGATTCCAGTCCGGCTGTTGTCAGCCGTCCCTGCCAGGGGCCCAGCGTTTCTGCAGGATCGGGGACCCGCAGGGTCGCCAGGTCAACTGGGACCAGGTCCTCCAGGGGCGTGTTGCGGTACGCGGTCGGGTTATGGGTTGTCCCGGCGACCAGGATCAATCCCCCCCGTGCGGTGCGGACAAAGTCCCGGAGGTTCTCCTGGATTCCGGTGCTGAGAAGTCCGGGGTCGATGTCTCCGATAATCACAACGTCGTATTCGAACAACTCGTCCCGGTCGACCGGGAAGTACTCGCGGGTGGATTGGTTGTCGCGGACCAATTCGGGGTCGGCGTCCTGCAGCACGCTGGTCAGGTCAATTCCCGGGTCACGAGCCAGCAGGTGCTTGACGTAACGGAATTCCCAGCGTGGCGTACCATCGGCCAACAGGACCCGGATCTGCTGTTGACGGACGCGGACCAGTCGGACGTGCTTGTTGTTGTTCCGATCGGTCTCGGTGTCCAGGGGCACCGCCTCGATTGTCAGCACGTGGTCCCCTTCGGTCCTGGGCACCCAGCTGAGTTCGACCGACTGGCGATGGCCATCATCTTCCAGCGTCACCGACTGCTCGGCCACCGGTTGGCTGTCGTCGCCAAGTTGAAGCCTGACGGTGGCGCGTTGTCCGACGAGTCCGTAGGACTGCAGGTCGACGCGAACCACGATCGGGTTGTCGACCAGGGCGATGTCGTCGAGTTGTGGTTCGAGCAGGTGCAGGTCCCGAGCGGGCAGCCGGCTGCCGGTGGCGACGGTCACCAGCGGGACCAGTTGACGTCGTGCGGCCGTCGTGACTGCGGCAAGACCGTCGGCGGCGGAGGTGCTGGTGATTCCGTCGGTCAACAACACGATCGCCGCCGGAGGTTCGCCTCGGAATTCTTCGAGGACCTGGCGAACGGCCGGTCCCGGACGGGTTTCGTTTCCGACGGCGGTGAGTTGTTCGATTCTCCTGGCCAGACGCTCGGCGGTGTCATCTGGCGATCCCAGTGTGCGGGCCTGGGCGTCAAATGCGTAGAGCCGAACCTGGAAGCGTTTTGAGATCCGCTGGATCAGCAGCCCATCGCCATCGGCCAGGAGGCTCTTGACCAGGTTGAGTCGGCTCGGACGGCGGCGGCCCGCCAGCCGTGTGATCCGCAGCTCGTGTTCGGGGTCGGCGTAACGGTCCTCGAGACTCATGCTGGCGGAGGTGTCGACCAAAATGGCCACCACCGGTCGGCCGGTTCGCTGGATCAGGATCGCGGCGTTTGTCAGGCACAGCAGCACACAACCGGTGGCCAACAATCTCACGCCGATCAGCCCCAGTCGGGTTCGGATCGGCAACCGGCTGGTGTCGCGAAGATAAACCCAGACGATGGCTGCGAGCAGGCACCCGCCCACGACCGCTACGGCGGCCGTGGGCCACGAACCGGGCCAGGGTGGTTCGTAGGACCACCGCCAACGTGTTTCCTGCCCGGGCACCCCCGGTGGAACGCCCAGGTACCATTCGAAGAAGTGCTTCATGGGTCTCCCGACAGTCGGCGGCAAGGGGTTGCCGTCGACGGCCCATTATACGTCCACCCGGACGTGGCGTTGGAGTCGGAATCGGTCTTGTCGGTTCTGGGGACCTCGACTACAGTCCCGCCTCGCACGACCAGCTGCGAACGGGGGCCATGGACTACCATCTCAAACCGGTCGGCAAGATCTGCGCGCACGGTGGCGAGCGACTCGAACCCAACACGGTTTGCGTGTCGGTGGTGGTCGAACGCGGCGGTGAACTGTTGCGGCTGGATTACTGTGAAGCCGATTGGCCGGGACCTCCGGAAGGCACGGTCGGCCAGTGGCGATGCACGGTGCCCGAACCCGTCGTGTCCTCGGTGGTGTCGATCGATCCCGACAGCCTGATGCGGTATTTCGAACGACTCGCCGACCGGCCCGATGATCCGGCCGACCCGCTCCAGCAGAAGCTCCGCTACGTGGTCGCCGTGATGCTTTGGCGAAAGCGACGATTGAAGCTGGACGGATCAAAGACGGAGGCGGATCGCGAGGTGCTGGAGTTTTCTGGCGTTCGTGGCGAGGGGCAATTCGACGTTTTGGACTGCAAGTTGGCGGACGACGAAATCGATGGGTTACAGGACCGGCTGAATGAGCAGTTGCAGCGTGAAGAGTGGAGTTAGCCGTCGCTGGCTGTGGCTCCTGCTGAGCGTGGCGGCGATGCTGCCGACGACCGGGTGCCGCGCGCTGTGCGAACAGGTCCGTTGGTGTCCGTATTGCCCGCCGGAGTGCCAACTGTCCGAAGACGCGACGTCCGCTGAGATCATCGCTCACATCAACGCCAACGCTGACCGGTTGTATTCGTGGAGATCCACGTCGGCGAGCATCCGGGCTCGAGCCGAGGGCGGACTGCCGGTGACGCTTTCGGCCAACATCGCCATTGCTCGCCCCCGCCAGTTCCGGCTCCGGGCCAGCCTGCTGGGGGCCAACGAGGTCGACCTCGGTTCCAATGCCGAACGATTCTGGTTCTGGATTCGCCGCAGCGAGCAGCCCCACGTGATCACCGTGGGGCACAATGACCTGCCCAAGGTCCGCAAACAGCTCTCGCTGCCGTTCGAGCCCGACTGGCTGGTCGAGGCCCTGGGTGTGTCACCGTTGGCGGCCGGCGAATGGAGCGTCGTCAGTTCGCGGCCCTCCCAGCACCGGTTGACCCTGGTCGCCGAGCGGCGGTCGCCCCGGGGTGGCCGTGTACGTCGTCAATTGGTCGTCGACACTTGTCTCGGGGTTGTGATCGAGCAGTCGTTGTATGACGAATCCACCAGCCTGATTGCTCGGGCCACGCTCGATGATCACCGGACGGATTCCGAGACCGGGATTGTCGTGCCACGGCGGATCGAGCTCGAATGGCCCGAGGCGGAATTGTCGCTGGTGATCCGGTTGAAGGACATCGAGGTCAACCCGTCTCCGATTCCGGCTTCGACGTGGGAGGTCCCTCGAGGTCTTGGCTCGGGTCCGATCGATCTGGTGACCCGGCGGGTGCTCCGCTAGTCGGACACGTTGGCGTGAAGGCCCCGGGCAGCGGCCAGTGTGTTCTTCAGCAGCATGGCGATCGTCATCGGTCCGACTCCACCGGGGACAGGAGTGATGGCCCCGGCGATTTCCGACACCGGGTCGAAGTCCACGTCGCCGACGAGCTTGTCGTCGACTCGATTGATCCCCACATCGATCACCACCGCACCCGGCTTGACCATCTCCGCGGTAACGAAATTCGGGCGTCCGATTGCCGCCACGAGGATATCGGCGGTCGCGGCGATGTCGGCCAGGTTGCGGGTGCGGCTGTGGCAGAACGTCACCGTCGCGTTGGCTCCGTCGGCCTTCTGGACCATCAGCAGTCCCATCGGCTTGCCGACGATATCGCTGCGGCCGAGCACCACGAGGTGGGCCCCGGAGGTTTCGACACCGGTGCGGACCAGCAGCTGTTGGATTCCGTGGGGAGTGCAGGGCAGGAAACGGGGGCGGCCCTGGGCGATGAGGCCGACATTTTCCGGGTGGAAGCCGTCGACGTCTTTGTCGGGCGAGACCGCGTCGAGAACGGCCTGCTCACGGATCTGTTCCGGCAGCGGGAGTTGACAGAGGATACCGTGGATGTCGGCGTCTGTGTTGAGCTGGCCGACCAGGTCGAGCAACTGGTCCTGGGACGTGTCGGCGTCGAGCCGGTGCAGGGTGCTCACTATGCCGGTTTTTTCGCAGGCCCGCTGCTTGTTG
>DLVV01000284.1 GCA_003445035.1 Planctomycetaceae bacterium
GCAGCCTGGATCGCTGCGTTCCTCGCCTTACCCTTCACGCCATCGGCCTTCGCCTTCTTGTTCGCGGCATTACGAGCTTGCCGCTGTTCCTTGGAGATCACTCCGTTGACCGCCTTCTGGACCTCGGCCAACTTCGGACCGAATTCCTTGTTGATCTCAGCAACCTGCTTCTTCTGATCGTCGGTCAACGTGATGCTCTTGGGCACCCTGACCGCGACAGGCGCCTTGCGGCCCTTCTTCTTCTTCTTCTTCTTCTTTTCCTCGGCTGCCATGGCCGGCATTGCCAGCACAACAGCGAGTGTCAGGACCAAAAGTCCTTGCAGTGTCCGCTTCATGATCAGTTCCTCTCGGTGTGAATCGGGCCGTGTGACCCTACTGTAAAAAAATCGAGCCGCCCCAATGGCTCGGAATCCGCTACGCAAACAACTTGTCGATCACCGCTCCGTCACGAACGATCATAACCGGTCGTCCGGTCTTGGTGTGATACTCCTTGGTGTGGTCGATGCCGAGGTTGTGATAGAACGACGCGGCGGCGTCCGACGGGGAAATGGCCTCGTTCGCCGGACCGGTTGCCTTGTCATCGCTCGCACCGATCACCTGGCCGCCCTTGACGCCTCCGCCGGCCATCAACATGGTCATGCACCGCGGATAGTGGTCGCGGCCGCCCGGTGTGGTTTTGTTGTTGATCTTCGGCGTCCGCCCGAACTCGCCGGTCACGAACACCGCCGTCCGCTCGAGCAGTCCCCGCTGTTCCAGGTCCCCGAGCATCGCGGCCACGGCCTGGTCGAAGGGGGGCAGCAACTTGTCCTTCAGTTTCGGGAAGTTGTCGCGGTGAGTGTCCCAGCCGCCGGTCGAAACGGTGACGAAACGCACGCCGCTTTCGACGAGCCGGGTGGCCAACAGGCAGCTCTGTCCGAACGGCGATTCGCCGTAAGTCTCGGACCGGGCAGCCGGCTCCTTGCCGATGTCGAACGCCTCGCGGGCCTTCTTCGATGTGATCATCGAGTAGGCCTGCCGGCTGAACTTGTCGAGACCATCCAGCAGTTGGTTGTCCTTTTCGATGCTCGAGAAAGTGGTGTCGAGATCCTTCAGAAGCCCCTGCCGCTTCTCGACGTCGGTGATCGTCAGGCCGTTGGCCAGGGCGATCCCGCGGACGGTGAACGGGCGACCCTTCTTCGGAGTCGCCCCGGTGTTCAGCGGAGCGTACTTGACGCCCAGGAACCCGGCCTTCTGGCGGGTGTTGGGAATCGCCACGAACCCGGGCATGTCAATCGAGCCGGGACGCTCCTTGGTCACCACCGCTCCGTAACCCGGATACTCCAGTGACGCCAACGGCCGCGTGCCGGTGTTGATGTACTCCTGCCCCAGGCGATGAGCCCCCAGGGTGTGGCTGACGCCTCGCAGGATCGTGTACTTGTCGGCACACGTGGCCAGTTTCGGCAGGTGCTCGCTGATCTCGATCCCCTCGACGTTGGTCTGGATCGGGTTGAACAGGCCGCGGTATTCCTCGGGCGCGTTCGGCTTCAGGTCGAACGTGTCCATGTGCGAGGGACCACCCGGCAGGTTGACGAAGATCGCCGAGGTCGCCTGACCGGTCTGAACAGCGCCGGCCGAGGCCAGGCGGAGATAGCTCGAGAGACCGAGACCGGTCGTGCCCAGCACGCCGACCTTCAGAAAATCTCTCCGCTTCACGCCGTCGCAGGTTGTGTGCAAAGCCATCGTTGTCGTCCTTCCGTTCCCGATTCCGGGATGAGTTCCGTTTGTGGTCCTGGTTACCGTCGCCTGGGCCAATCGGCCTCGCGGCGGCTAGTGGTTGACGATGAATTCCTTGGTGTTGAGCAGTGCCCAGAGCAGATCCCGCAGCCCCTGGGTGGTGTCTTCGGCCCCCTCGATGTATCCCCGCGAACGGGACAGTTCCCGATCGTCGGGATATCGACTGAGCGTTCTCAGGAACGCCTGCTTGACGATGGCGGTCGAATCCAGGTCAGCCACCTTTTCGCCGGCCGTCTTGGACACCGGGCGATTGCGGGTCAGCCGGGCCAGGTCCGACTGCAGGTCACGGACCCGCTCGCCCAGGATCTGGATCTTCTTCCGGTCCTTGGCCTTGCGAGCCGCCGCCTGCTCCCGGCGGAGCCCCTGCAGCTTCTTGCTCAGCTTCTGCATCTGGGGAGTCGCCTTCCTGCGTGATTGACGCACCGGCTTGATCCCCAGTTGCCCGGTGACCTGGCTGATCCAGCCCTCGCGGTTCGAGGTGATCAACTGCAGCGTGTCGCTGTCATTCTGCAAGAAGACGGTCTGCAACAGGCTTGGCTCGTTCGAGCGATCACAGTCGCAGTTGCTTTCCCGTGTCGAGCGGCCGAAGACCGACAGGGCGTAGCCGGGTCCCTTGCGGGCGTTGAGTCGCCGACCGGACCCGGCGATCGCGATCGCCCGTCCCTCGAGTTCCTGCTTCATCTCCTGGCCACGTTCGTCCGAAGCGGTCGCCTGCTGGATCGCGTCGTAGGCCACCTCGGCCGGCATGCGGCGAGGGATCGAATGGCTGAAGTTGCGGTCGTCGTGCCGGTTGGTCTCGTTGGGTTTCCAACTGAGCTGGTAAGTGCGGCTCGAAATGATCTCGCGGTGCAGCCACTTCATGTCGTAGCCGTTCTCGATGAAGGCCGCCGCCAGGTAGTCCAGCAACGGTTTGTTGCTGGGCGGGTTGGCCAGGCTGTGATCATCGGGGGGATCGACAATGCCGACGTTGAAGTAGCTGGCCCAGACACGATTGACGAATGCCCGGGCGAACAGGCGGTTGTCCTTGCGACGCAGCCAGTCCATCAACGGCGTACGAACGTCGTCAAACTTCGTGAGGTCGACCTGCTCGTCGCCCAGCAGCCTGGCCGACGAAGCCACGCGTCCCGAATTGCGACGCTTGCCGTTCTGGGCGAGCCGTTTCTGACGCTTCTTCAGCCTGGCAATCGCCTCCTGAACCTGTTTGATCTGAGCGGGCTTGCCATTGTCGGCCTTGAGCTCCTTGAGCCTCTGTTGCTGCTTGGCGAGCTGCTGCCTGATCTGCCTGGCTGCCTTGCCACCGGCGTTCTTGTTCTTCTTCTTGTTCTTGGAAGAGGCCTGCTTGGGCGAAATGACATAGACCTCCTGGAACGGCACCGTCTTGCCTTCAAGCAGGGCCGCACCGACTGCCTTCCGCGCCTGGCCGCCCTTCTTGTCACC
>DLVV01000186.1 GCA_003445035.1 Planctomycetaceae bacterium
CGGTCGTAGCCGGCGAACAGTTCGTCACCACCGTCGCCGGAGAGTGCCACGGTGACCTCGCGGCGGGTCATCTCCGAAAGGTACATGGTGGGGATGGCCGAGCAGTCTCCGAACGGTTCGTCGTAATGCCACGCCAGTTTTGGAAGAATCTCCAGTGCCTGTGGTTCGACGATGGACTCGTGGTGAACGGTGCCCAGGTGTTCGGCCGCCATCCTCGCGTAGTCCCGCTCGTCGAACTGTTTGACGGGGAACCCGATCGAAAAGGTGTGCACCGGATCGCCGCTTTGTTGCTGCATCAGCCCGGCGATGATCGTCGAGTCGACTCCACCGGACAAAAATGCCCCCAGGGGGACATCACTGCGGAGCCGCAGGCGGACGGCCTCGGTGAGTGTCTCCCGTAGTGCTTCCTGCCACTCGCGGCGGCTGCGACCTTCAATCGGATCCTCGTAACCCGGCCGCCAGTAACGCTGGATCGTCAATTGCCCGTTTTCGTAGATGGCCCGGTGAGCCGGTGGCAGCTTGCTGTAGCCGGAGAGCATCGTGCGGGGATGCGGGACGTACTGATAGGTGAGGAACTGGTCGAGCGAGACGGGGTCCAGTTCCCGGGGGGCACCCGGAACCTGAAGCAGCGCCTTCAACTCGCTGGCGAACAACAAGCGGCCGGGATCCTCGCGATAGACCAGCGGTTTCTGGCCCATGCGGTCACGTGCCAACAGCAAGCGTTGCCGCCGAATATCTCGTACGGCCAGGGCGAACATTCCCCGCAGGTGATCCACGCAGTCATCCCCGTATTCCTCGTACAGGTGGACGATCACCTCGGTGTCGCTCTGGGTGGCGAACCGGTGGCCGCGGCCCTGCAGGTCGTTGCGCAGTTCGCGGTAGTTGTAGATCTCGCCGTTGAAGACCACCTGCACCGATCCGTCTTCGTTGGCCAGTGGCTGGCGGCCGGAGTCGAGGTCGATGATCGAAAGCCTTCGGTGGCCGAGTGCCGTGTTCGCATCGAACCAGGTTCCCGACTGGTCGGGTCCGCGATGTGTCAGCACGGCGGTCATCGCGTCGAGCGTGGTCTTATCGATCGCGTGTTGCGGGTCGGTCCAACTGGCTCCGGCAAATCCACACATGGGCTCAGTTGCTCCCCCCGGCGGCAGGATCCGGGTGGACCATGCGACGGTACAGGCGGGCATGAGCGTCAATGGCCGACCGGTCGCTGAACTCCTCGATCATTCTCTGCCGGGCGGCTCGGCCCTGGTTGCGGGCCAGTTCCGGAGACTCGAGCAGACCCACCGTGCAACGGGCGAAAGCGGCGGCATCACCGACGGGGATGAGGTTGCCGGTGATCCCGTCGGTGACCAGTTCGGCGTTGGGGGGGATGTCGCTGGCAACGACCGGCAGTCCGGCGGCCATGGCCTCCATCAGGCTGTTGGATTGTCCCTCGAAATCGCTGGCCAGCCAGGCCACGTCACTCGCCGCCCAGATCTCCGCCACGTCGTCACGGTGACCGGCAAACCGGATCCGTTGGCGACATCCAACCTGTTCGGCAACTTGCTCGAGCCTCGTTCGTTCAGGGCCGTCACCAACAACCAGCAGGTGAGCGGCTGGCGTGTGATGTCCGAGCAGTTCGATCGCCCACAAGAGGTCGTCGAGCCGTTTCTGGGGTGCCAGACGGCCGACGCAGGTCACCAGTGTTGAGTCGACCGGCAGGTCGAAGGCGGTGCGGACCCGATGTCTGAGTTCGTCGATGTTGGGATGGGTGTCCGGATCGGCAACCGGCACGTCTCGTGCATCGATGCCGTTGGGAATCACTTCAATCTGCTCAGCCGGAATGCCCACCGATCGGTAGAACTCGGCGACACTGCGTGAGTTGGCCAGGAACTGGTCGGTCCGGGCGACCAGGTAACGGTCGAGCCACAACTGCCAGCGACTTTTCCAGGTGTCGACGCAGCGTTCCGAGACGATGACGCGGGTCGAGGGACTGGCGCGTCGTGCCAGGCGACCATAGGCGTTGGCGGCGAACAGCCAGGTGTGCAAAAGGTCGGGGCGGATGTTGTCGAGGTGGCGTTTGAGGCGGCCCAGGGCCGACAGGTCGATCCGGTGTCGCTTGCCGATGACCGTCAGGGGAATGTCGTGTTCGACCAGGGAGGTTTCCAGCGGTCCGCCGCGAGTCAGTGCGATCACCTCGACCTGGAATTCCTCCGGTGGCAACCCGCAGGCCAGCGCCACCAGTTGTTTTTCCGCACCCGACCGGTCGAGTGTCGGGATCAGCAGCGAGACGGTGATTGGTGAAGAGCCGTTCAAGGGCGAAAATGCTCGGGGTTGTCGAAGTGTGGCCGGGAGTATACTGAAGGAGTCGGGTCGAGGGAGCCTCGTCCTGTTGCCAAAGCGGTTTTGGGACTGTGCTTCAGGTCCCTGGAGTACATACGTCCACGATGCTGATCACGGTGGAAGACTGTCGTCTGGAGCTGGTGCAGGGAGACATCACCTGCCAGGAGGTCGACGTGATCGTCAATGCGGCCAATTCCGAATTGGCCGGAGGAGGAGGAGTGGATGGTGCGATTCACCGGGCAGCCGGGCTAACGCTGATCGAGGAAACGTCTCGCGAATTTCCCGACGGATGTCCGACCGGATCAGCCGTACCGACATCAGCCGGTGACCTGCCGGCACAGTTTGTTTTTCATGCGGTGGGGCCGATCTGGCGAGGCGGAGGGGACGGCGAGGAGGATCAATTGCGGGGGTGTTATCGCCGGTGCCTGGAATTGGCTGTTGAGAAAGGGCTGGAGAGCGTGGCCTTTCCGGCGATCAGTACCGGCGTCTACGGTTACCCGATCGACCTGGCGGCCGAAACGGCACTGGATGAAGTTCGCCGGTTCCTCGAGTCGTCTGCGAGTCCATCGTTGGTGCGGTTTGTTCTGTTCAGCGACGGGCACTTCGGAGCCCATGCCCGTGTCCTGGAAGAGATGGTTGGTTGAAGACCGATGATTGAAGCCGAACACCACGAATTTGTTGCGTCGGACGGCCGTCGGCTAGCCTGGCGGCGATGGTCAGCTGCGGGTCCGGTGCGAGGTTACGTGGTCTCGCTGCACGGAATTCAGAGTCACGCTGGATGGTACGAGTATTCCAGTCGACGACTGGCCGAGTCGGGATACGAGGTGTGTTTTCTCGACCGTCGCGGTTCGGGTCGCAACGCCGAGTTCCGCGGTGACGCCGCACATGCCGACCGGCTTGTTCATGATGTGACCCAGTTTCTGGCTGGGATCCGGCACCGCCGCGACCAGGAATGTCCGGGCCGTCCCGTCGTGTTGCAGGCGGTCAGTTGGGGCGGAAAACTGGCCACCGTTGTCACATCGCGACGACCGGAACTGGTCGATGCGCTGGCGTTGTTGTATCCCGGTCTCAAGGCCAGGGTCCGGCCCGGCTGGTGGGCTCGACTCCGGCTGGGGCTTGCTGACCGGTTGGACATTCGAGACAAGCTGGTCGAGATCCCGCTACAGGATCCCGCCCTGTTCACCGGCGATCCTGGCTGGCAGCAATTCATTCGTGACGATCCGCTGGCGTTGCACGAGGTGACATCGGGGTTTCTGCTGGCCAACCAGGAACTCGACCGGCGAATTGATCGTTGCGTGACCGGGATCTCCTGCCCGCTGCTGCTGATGCTCTCGGGCGGTGATCGGATCATCGACAATGTGGCGACACGCGAGTTGTTCGAACGGTTTTCGTCACCGAAGAAGCGATTGTTGGAGTACGACGAGGCTGCTCACACGTTGGAGTTCGAGCCGTCTCGCGACCGGTTCATTGAGGACCTGATCGGATGGTTTGACGAGTTGGCCGGCTGAGGGCGAGCCTCTGGCAACCGTGGCCGCCGGGGTGATAGACTGATCCGACTGGTGGGATGGAGCGGGAGCCTGCCGGGGTGATGAGGAGAGCGAGAGATGAATCGTTGGGTGACGTGTCTGTGTGTGGTGGCGGTGACCGGAGTGGCCGTGGTGGTGTGGTCGGCCGAACCGGGCCAACCGCGTGAGACCCGAAAGGCGGCGGCAACAAAACTCGCGGCAAAGCCGGTGGCGCTGAACCCCCAGGGGACGGTGTTGTTGGATCGGGCCGGCAAGCGCCTGTTGCTCAAGGCCAGTGTCTGTGCCCGCGACCGGGTTCTCGAGATGCTTTGCTGCCTGAAACGGACCAAGGAACACGAGTCGATCCTGACAATCGACGCTAGCGCAGCGGTCGTGCATGCCGGATTGCTGGCACTGGGGGCCCGCCAGGGGACCCCGGTACGTCACTACAAGGAGGTCTCGCCGGGGAAGCTGGTTCCCGACTTCAAGCCTCCGACCGGACAACAGATCGAGATCTACCTGCAGTGGAAGGACAAGAAGGGGACCCCGCGGAGGGTGCGGGCTCAACAGTGGGTTCGCCGGGCGACCCAGAGATATTTCAGTGCCCCGCTGGCCAAACTGCCCGACGGAGTCGTGTTGCCCAAGGAGCCCGAACTGGTCTTCGATGTGAAGAACAAGGAACTGGTCTGGTTCGGGACGATGAAGCCCGCTCAACGTGACATCTTCCTGAAGCTCAGCAAGGACGCCGTCTTTCGCAAAGCGGTGGGGCGATTGTTCGGCGAGAGCCAGCCGACCGAGATGCGGGCACACTGGGTGTTTGCCGGCAGCGGTTTCATCGTCGACATGCAGACGAAGAAGAAGAAGTACCTGGCCGAGAACGGGAACCTGATCTGCGTGGCCAATTTCCCGTCGGCAACGCTCGATATCGCCCAGGCCAGCAGCGACAAGGGGTCGAACCTGTTGTACGAAGCGTTCATCGATCGGATCCCCCCGGTCAACACGGAGGTGTTGATCGAGTTGATCCCGAAGAGTCCTCCGGTTGGGAAGACCTCGCCGCCGCCCCCCGCGAAACCCCGCGGTTTGCCGCGTTGAGTCTGCTGCGCAGATGTGAAGCTGGGTAAACGGCGAAGAGTTCACGGCTTCGATGAGTCTGCTCGGACTTCCCGCGCCACGGGTTCACGCCGGATGCTCGCGTTGATCGCCGTGGCGCGGTTGTTCTTGCCGCCGACTCCGGGCTGGGATCCGGCGGACCCGGATGCCGATCTTCAGGAGACCCGCTACCGAAGATCTTCATCACAGGTGTCCCGATGTCCAAGGTGTCGCAGATGTTCCCAGTCCGACAACTGGCCTGGTTGGTTGGCAAGTTGTGGATGTTGATCCGGGTGGTGTTGTTTCCCGTCACCTGGTCGATCTCGATGGTTTTTTGGCCGTTCCGCCTGGCCTACCGGATCACCGTGGCCCAGTTCCCCAACGTACTGGCCGCCACGATTGCGGTCGTTTCCTTCGGTTTCATCTCGGCCAATTTTGGTTCGGCGACCGTAGATGCCGATTTGCTCGGTGACTACGAAGGCGTCCCCGAGATGTCATTCGATCTCGGAGCCGATCTCGGAGAGAGTACTGATTTCGGTGGCGGAGTGGACCTGGGGGATGAAGCGGATTTCGGTGACGAAGCGGACTTCGGTGATGATGTGGATCTCGGCGGAGAAGCGGATCTCGGCGCAGAAGCGGACCT
>DLVV01000048.1:0-8858 GCA_003445035.1 Planctomycetaceae bacterium
CACGTTCCCGGTTTCAACCTCGCCGCCCGTCGCCACTTTCTCGAGTCGGCCGGACTCGGATTCGGCTCGGTCGCACTGGCCGGCCTGCTCCACTCCGAGGGCCTGCTGGCCGACGAGTCGGCTCCGAACAACCCGCTGGCCCCCACCCACTCGCACTTCCAGCCGAAGGCCAAGGCGGTGATCTGGCTGTTCCAGACCGGCAGCCCCTCGCAGGTCGACACCTTCGACTACAAGCCGGAACTCCAGAAGCGAAACGGCCAGTCGCTGGACGGGGCCGACCCCAAGACCGGATTCTTCACCACCAGCGGCAAGTGCCTGAAGTCCCCTTTCAAATTCAAGCAGCACGGGGAAAGCGGTTCGTGGATCTCCGAGATCTTCCCCAACATCTCGCGGCACGCCGACGACATCGCCTTCATCTACTCGTGCTTCTCTCGCTCCAACAACCACACCCCCGCGATGCTCGAGCTCAACTCGGGCTTCATCCGGCAGGGTTTTCCCAGCCTGGGCAGCTGGTTGACCTACGGCCTGGGCAGCGAGAACACCAACCTGCCGGCCTACGTGGTCATGCACGGCAAGAAGCCCCGCGGGGGCGACCCGGTCTGGAGCTCCGGGTTCCTGCCCAGCGTCTTCCAGGCCACGGCTCTCGACCCGCGTCAGGCCAAGCCGATCAGCAACCTGCAGCGGTCCGGCGAGTTGACCGATCCGCAACAACGGACGCTGCTCGACGCTCTGCGGGCGGCCAACGACCGCCACGCCAAGACCCGCCCCTTCGACCGGGACCTGTCGGCACGGCTCGAGTCGTTTGAACTGGCCTACCGGATGCAGGTAGCGGCTCCCGAGGCATTCGACATCGGGCTGGAGACCAAGCAGACCCAGGAGGCCTACGGGCTGAACCGGCAGGAATCCAAGGACTACGGTCGCCAGTGCCTGATCGCCCGGCGTCTGATCGAACGGGGCGTGCGGTTCATACAGGTCTTCGCCGACGTGGCCAAGACTCCCGGCGGCGGCGTCAACGACGTCCCCTGGGACGCGCACAGCGACATCAGCGTCAACCATGGCATGTGTGCCCGGTCGGTCGACCAACCCACCGGCGCCCTGCTGGACGACCTCAAGCAACGCGGCCTGCTCGATGACACCCTGGTGATCTACGGAGGCGAGTTCGGGCGGACGTCGGACTCTCAAGGGGCCAAGGGCCGCGACCACAACCCCAACGCCTTCACCACCTGGATGGCCGGCGGAGGTGTGAAGGGCGGCACGCAGTACGGGTCGACCGACACCTTCGGTTACAAGTCCGTCGAGAAACGGGTCAGTGCTCACGACCTGCACGCGACGATCCTGAAGCTGATGGGCTTTGACCACGAAAAGCTGACCTATCGCTTCAACGGCCGCGATTTCCGACTGACCGATGTGGCCGGCGATGTCATCGACGCCCTGATCGCGTGATGATCAGCAGCATCTGTCCGGTCGAGCCACGCTCGCGGCGGGTCCCGGAGACCGTTTCGTCAACAGGCGACGCCTAGCCCAGCAATTCGGGCACCACCCGCCCGTGGACGTCGGTCAGCCTCATGTCGCGGCTCGAGAACCGGTACGTCAGCCTCTTGTGGTCCATGCCCATCAGGTGCAGCATCGTCGCGTGCAGGTCGTAAACCTCGACCTTGTCCTGCACCGCGTGGTATCCGAATTCGTCGGTCGCACCATGGACATATCCCGCACGGGATCCGCCGCCGGCCAGCCAGATTGAGAACCCGAACGGGTTGTGATCGCGGCCGTTGCCGCCCTGGGCAAACGGCGTCCGCCCGAACTCGCCGCACCACACGATCAGCGTCTCGTCGAGCAGTCCCCGCTGCTTCAGGTCGCGGATCAGGCCCGCCACCGGACGATCGATCGCCCGCGAGTTCTTCGTGTGACCATCGACCAGTCCACCATGCTGATCCCAGCGATCGCCGTTGCCGCCTGTGCAGGTCAGCTCGATGAACCGCACACCCCGCTCGACCATCCGACGGGCCACCAGGCACAACCGGCCGTACTTCCGGGTGTTGGCGAAGTCATCATCCATGCCGTACAGCGACTGGGTCGCCTTGGTCTCGTCACCGAGATCCATCAACTCCGGCACGGCCATCTGCATCCGCGCTGCCAACTCGTAATTCGAGATCGCGCTCTCCACCTGGTCCACGCGGCCCAGGCGACCCAGCAGGTTGCGGTCCAGCCGCTTCATCAGCGCCAGCTTGGCCGACTGCAGATCCGGTTTCGACTCCCGTGGGGTGATGTTGGCCACCGGGCTGTTGCCGGGTTGAAACACCGATCCCTGGAAGGCGGCCGGCAAAAAACCGCTGCCGAAACAGTCGAGCCCGCCCGAGGGAATCAGGCCCCCGTTGAGCACCACGTAGGCGGGCAGGTCCTGGCACTCGCTGCCCAGCCCATAGGCCACCCAGGCCCCGTGAGCCGGTCGCCCCTGCAGGCCGGTGCCGGTGTGCAGGAAGAAGTTCGCGTTGGTGTGTTCGGAGAACGGAGCGACCATCGAACGGACCACGCACAGGTCGTCGGCACAGTGCTCGCCGATCGTCGGAAACAGCGCGCTGACCGGCAGGCCGCTCTCGCCGTACTGTTTGAACGCCCAGGGCGACTTCAACACCTTGCCGATGTTGTTGAACTGAGTCGGCTCGACCTTGAAGACCCGGTGAGGATCCTGCCCGTTGAATTTCGCCAGTGCCGGTTTCGGGTCGAAGGTGTCGACCTGCGAGGGCCCTCCATCCATGTAGAGGAAGATGACCCGTTTGGCCTGTGCCGGGAGATGGGTGGTCTTCGTATCGAGAGGACTCGCAGCACCGTTTGCCGCCGAAACCGGGGACATCTCACCGGCGAGCATCGTCGCCAGGGCGACGCCACCGAAGCCGTGAGCGGCCTGCATCAGCATTTCCCGACGGGTGGTCGGAGGAGGCAAGAAGCGGTGGCAATGGTTCATCGGTCGAGAATCCTGGCTGCACCCGAAGTGACCCCGGGCAACCGGTCGCGCGAACCGGTCGCCGTGTCACACGGATGATGTCAATTGATGAAGATGAATTCCTTGGCATTGAACATCACGTGGCAGAGATCACTCCATGGCCTGGGGTCGCGAGGCCCCTGCTCGTCGGTCAGTCCGTAACGGCGTCCCTGCTCGACCAGGAAACCGGCGGCGGCACCACGTTCGCCATCACTGGGTCGGCGACCGAACGCCTGGCGGTACATCGAATCGATGCGACCGCCGGTGTCGAGTTTCTCGAGTGCCAGCAGCCGCTTGGCCCACAAGCCCGCCTGCCCGACCACGAACGGATCGTTCATCAGGATCAGGGCCTGGGCCGGCACGTTGGACCTCGTGCGACGGCCGACCGTCGAGAAGGGCTGGGGGGTGTCGAAGGCCAGCATCATCGACGAGAGGAAGTTGCGACGAACCCCGATGTAGATCGTCCGCCTCCCGTTTCCGTCCATCGGGCCGCTCTTGGGTCGACCCCGTCCGATCATGTGCGGAGAAAGATACACCGGTACGCTCTTGCCGAGATAGGCCTTGTCGAGCCGTCCGGAGACGCTGAGCATCGCATCACGAATCGCCTCGCCCTGCAGCCGCCGGACCCGCATGCTGTGCAGCAAGACGTTGACCGGATCGGCAGCGACCGATTCGGCCGACGCACGGCTGGACATGCGGTAGGTCCTGGAGAGCACCAGTTGGCGAATCATCGTCTTGACCGACCAGCGATCCCGACGAAAGCGATCGGCAAGCCAATCGAGCAGCTCGGGGTGCGAGGGAGCCTGTCCCTGGACCCCGAAGTTGTCGACGGTCGGCACCAGACCCCGGCCGAACAGGTGATGCCAGATCCGGTTGACCATCACGCGGGCCACCAGTGGATTGCGACCTCCGAGGACCAGCTCTGCGGCCAACGACAACCGGCCGCTGCCCGGGTTGGTCACCTTGACCGGCTTCCCGTCCAGCGCCTGGAGCATTCTCCGCGGCACTTCCTGGCCACGCTGTTTCGGGTTGCCCCGGATGAACAGCTTCTGGTTGACCGCCGATCCGTCCCACATGGCCATCGCCAGGCGGGACGTCTTGCGGACCTCGCCGACCAGCCGTTTTTCCCCGGCCAGTAGTCCCCGGGCAGTGATCGAAAGCTTCATCTCCGACGCAGCCGGATTGGCCACCAGCAGCGGCAGGTGGCGGACCAGCCAGTCGAGCACCACCGCCTGCTCGGTGGCGTCGTTGGGCTTCGGGTTTCTCGACCAGTCAGCGGCCATCTTCAGCAGCCGGGCGGAAGCCGCCGCGGCGTTCGGCAGCGTGTCGGCCTGCTTGGCATCCAGCCGGGTCGCGAAAGCCCCGACAGCGTCACCGGCAAACGGGTCGCCCGGCTGCCGGTCGCTCTCGACCACCATGAACACCTGCAGCGGATTGTCGCCGCGGCTCGAAAACTCGATGTGAGCCTCGTGCCCTGCCAACCGGGAGAGATCCTGGTGGATCCAGCGGGGACGGTTGTCGCCAGCGTCCCATCCGGCCACGGTCCGACCATGCAGCGGTCCGTGGAGCAGCCGGTGCGAGTTGACCGAGGCGAAGGCGTGGCCACCACCGGCGACCAGGTGCCACAAACGGCCCGTCTTCATCTGAAATGTCGGCGTGCGGATCGTCCGCCCGGCCCGAACCCAGCCGGACAGCTTCCCGTTCTCGTTCTCGCTCCCGTCGGCCACGGCAAGTCCTGAAAACGCCCGGTCCCAGGCGGCACCACCGCGAGTGAACACCTGGCCGAAGGGTTGCGCCGGGTTGTCGGTCAGCACGAAATCGCCGGGTTCAACCGGCCCGGTGCGGAATGACGACCCGTCCTGCCGCCAGCGGCGGCCTTCCATGCGGGTGAAATCGACCAGCATTCGCGACTTGGCCAACGCGGATCCGGCAGCCGCGCGGCGGTCGGCCCAGGTCTTCCGCAACGGGTCCAGCACCGCCGCCACCGCTTCGGCGTCGGGATTTCCCGGCACCCGGCAGAGCCTGGCCCAGGCGTGGAGCGGATCGAGTGTGTTCTTCTCGGCGGCCAGCAGGTGAGCGATCACCCGCTTGAGTCGCTGGACATCCAGCTTGCGGGCATTGGCCGCGGCCACCTGGACGGCCGCATCGTCGGGACTTCCGGCGGCGATCACGTCACGGGCCGAGAGCAGGTAGGCCGGCAGATTGGCCAGCCCGGCGGCGATCTCACCCCGGATCGCCGCGTACAGCTTGCGACGGGCCTGCTGACGCGATTCGGCCAGGCGGCTGGCAACCTGGCGGTTGTGGTCGATCGTCTCGTAGCGGACCAGCCGAAAACCGCTGCTCTTGAGAAAACCCGAGAGGGCGTAATAGTCGGCCTGGGAGATGGCGTCGAACTTGTGGTCGTGACACCGTGCACAACTGACCGTCAGTCCCAGGAACGTCTTGCTGAAGACATCGATCATGTTGTCGCGGCGGTCGGCCTCGTCCTGCCGGACATCGACCGGCGAATGGCACCAGTCCCCCAGGTGCCAGAACCCCGTCCCCAGGATCGACTCGTTGAACCCCTTGGCCGGATTCCGCCGCGGGGTCGGCAACAGGTCTCCGGCCACGTGCTCGACCAGGAACAGGTCGTAGGCCACGTCGGAGTTGAGTGCCCGGATCACGTAGTCACGGTACTCCCAGGCGTTGGGGCTCACGTAGTCCGACTCGTGCCCCCGCGATTCGGCAAAACGAACCAGGTCCAGCCAGTGTCGCGCCCAGTGTTCACCGAACCGGGTGTTCTTGAGGAGCCGGTCGACGACCTTCTGGTCCGCCTGGCCCGTCCGATCCCCGGCAAAGGCATCGATTTCGGCAGGCGTGGGAGGCATGCCGGTCAGGTCGTAGGTCACCCGACGCAGCCACGTCACCTTGTCGGCGTCGGGGGCGGGTACGAGTTTCCGGGCGAGCAGCTGCTCGAGCACGTACTGGTCCACCGGCGAAGTGGCCCACGAGATCAGCTTCTCCGGCGTTCCCTCGGGCAACGGGCGGGGCTCGACCACTTTCACCGGCTGCCAGGCCCAGTGAGATTTCCGTCGGGCATCCAGGTCGAACGGGGCTGACGGGTCAACGGTATCGCCGCCGCCGGCCGGCCACGCCGCACCCCCCCGGATCCACTCGGTCAGGATCCGGATCTCCTCGGGTGGCAACTTGCCTGCCGGCGGCATCTTGTAGTCACCGTCGTAACGGATCGCCTGCACCAGCAGGCTCTTGTCCGGGTCACCCGGAACCAGCGCCGGCCCGGTCTCTCCTCCGGCCAGTGCCCATTTGCGGGTATCGAGCCTCAGGCCCGCCTTCAGTTTCTTGGCCGACTTGCTGTGGCAGGAAAAACACCGCCTGGCCAGCAGTGGCCGGATCACCTTTTCGAAGTGCTCCAACTGGGCCACGGTCGGTTTCCCGGCAGCCTTGTCGGCGGCAGAGAGATCAGCGGACACCAGCAGCAACACCACCGGCAACAGCAATGGGATTCGTTTCATGGTGCCTGCCATTATAGGACC
Source organism: Planctomycetaceae bacterium (assembly GCA_003445035.1). GTDB lineage: Bacteria > Planctomycetota > Planctomycetia > Planctomycetales > Planctomycetaceae > UBA8437. The sequence continues at coordinate 6,514 of DLVV01000048.1, forward strand.
ACCGTCGGCCGACAACACCGGTTTCGCGTTGATCCCACACGCCGACATCGCGAGAATCAAGGGATGCTCGCTCCCACCAAGGTCGATGCCACCAAGACGCATGTCGTCAAGGAACTCAAGCACGGCAACCCGTTAATCTCCTGCCGTTTCGATCCCACGGGCCGATACGTCTTCTACGGCGCCCAGGACTACCAGGTCTGGCGGTGGGACACGAAGGAGAACAAGAAGGTCGCGCTGCAGGGAACCGACGCGTGGGTCCGCGGAATCGCCTTCTCCAGGGACGGCAGTCAGGTGATCACGGCCGGGTACGACGGCCGGCTGGTCTGGTGGCCGACCACCGACGCCACCCCCAAACCGCTCCACACCGTCGCGGCCCACCAGGGCTGGGTCCGGGCCATCGCCGTCAGCCCCGACGGCACCCTGCTGGCCAGCGTCGGCAACGACAAGCTGGTCAAGCTCTGGAAGATGGCCGACGGATCACCGGTGCGAACGATGCCCGGCCACCAACACCACGTCTACAACGTGGCGTTCCACCCCGACGGAAAACGCCTGGTCACCGGTGACCTGAAGTGCCACCTGTTCGAGTGGGACGCGGCCACGGGCAAGGCGGGTCGTCGTTACCAGGCCAAGTCGCTCTACAAGTACGACGGTGGCTTCAAGGCCGACATCGGCGGCGTGCGGGCCATCGACTTCAGCCAGGACGGCACGCAACTGGCCATCAGCGGGATCACCAACGTCACCAACGCGTTCGCCTGTGTCGGCAACCCGTCGGTGGTGATCTTCGACTGGAAAACTGCCAAGGAGACGACCAAGCACCTGGCCAAGGCCAAGCCCAGGGCAGTGGCCTGGGGGCTGGCCCTGCACCCGACGGGCATCACGATCGGCGCAGCCGGCGGACCCGGCGGAGGCTTCCTCTACTTCTGGAAAAAGGGCCAGGCCAACGAGTTCCACCAGATCAAGATGAAGGACTCGGCCCGAGACCTGCATCTCTCGCCGGATCACCTCCACCTGGCCACCGCGCACTACGACGGCGTTGTGCGGATCAGCCGGATGACCGAAAAGGCCAAGAAGGGCTAGGCCCTACTTCGCCTCCAGTTTCTTCAACCGGTCGGCCAGATCCCGGTTCCGTTTCCGCAGCGATTCCAGTTCGCCCCGCAACCGGTCCAGTTCGGCCGAGGCGGTCTTTTCCGTCTGCATGGCCTTCAGTGCCGCCTGAGCAGCGACCCGCACGCGGCCTTCCGGATCATGTTCGGCCAGGCTCGCCACCACGTCCTCGGCCGCCTTCGCCGATCCCCCCAATCGCCTCATCGCCTGCAACGCGACGGCCCGAATCCGCGGGCCCGGAGCCTGCAGCAGCCCGGTCAACCGCTTGACGACCTTTCCGGTTTCCTCCTCAGGTGTCGCCACCCGGGTCACCCGTTGGCCCAGCCCGGCAATCGCCGCCATCCGGCACCGACGGGGTCGATCGGCACCGGTCCACTCGAGCAGGATCTCGATCGCCCGCGGCTCCTTGCGGCGTGCCAACGCGGTCAACGCCGCCTGGCGGATCACCTCGCGATGCGAATCCCGCCCCAGGGCGTCTTCGAGCATCTTCAAAGGCGGCTTACGGATCCGGGCCAGCGATTTCAGGACCGCCGCCTCCACCTTGTAGCTTCGATCTCCTTCTGACCAGGCGGCCTCGAGCACATCGGCCACCGCGTCGTTCTTGCCAAAGGCCCCCAGCGCCGTGGCTGCCGCCGAGCGAACGTGCGGGTTGTCCTGTTCCAGGGCCGCCAGCAGGGCCGGACGCGACAGGTCGTCAGCCACGCGGCCCAGGGCCGTAGCCGCGGCCACCCGCACACCGTAGAACTTGTCGTTGGACACCGTCTCGACCAGCAGCTTCCGGTCCGCCGCGTTGCGGCTGGCCGCGAAGTGAGCCACTGCCCGCAGCCGCTCCGGCACTCGCGGAGCACTTTTCAACTGCGCCACCCACCAGCCACGGGCCTTCTTTTCCTTCACCTCGGCCAGCAACGAGTGCTCGGGATCGACCCGCACCAGCGTCGGCCGTGACGAGACCGGCACGAAGGCCACCTGCCGCTTCTCGGTCACCGACAGGTCCAACCGCACAGGTTCGGATCCGCCGGAGACAGCAAACGAGACGGTCAGCGGAAACGCGAACGGTTCGCCCTTCTGGTCCTGTGTCACCTCGACCCGGACCTGCTTCGCGTCAGCGTCGTAGCGACTCGACACGGTCACCACCGGATGGCCGGGCCGCTCGGTCCAGTCAAAGAAGAACCGTTCCAGGGAATGCCCAAGCAGCCGTTCGAAGGTGCGTCGCAGGTCACCGGTCTCGGCCACCTGGTAGG
>DLVV01000048.1:9231-12138 GCA_003445035.1 Planctomycetaceae bacterium
CGGAGCATGTGCAGCACCCAGCCGGCCTTGGGGTAGGCCCGCGAATCGAACATGCTCCGCGGAGACGGGTAGCGGCGATCGACGATCGGCCGTGTCAGGGCTCCTCCGGAGCGGCCCGATCGACTTTTCGAATACAGCAGGTAATCCGCCTCGTCCCGCCCCAGCTTGTGCTCGTACCACAGCACCTCGCTGTAGGTGGCAAAGCCCTCGTTGAGCCACAGGTGACTCCAGTTGCGGCAGGTCACCAAATCGCCCCACCACTGGTGTCCGAGTTCGTGAGCGATCAGGCGGTCGGGCGTGCTGTCAAGCATTGCCCGCTCGTCGTGCATGACTCCTCGGTAGAGCGTCGTGGCGCTGGTGTTCTCCATCCCCCCGGCGGTGAACTGTTCGACCACCACCTGGGCGTACTTCTCCCACGGGTACTCGATGCCGAAGGTGTCGCTGAAGAAGTCGAGCATCTCGACGGTGCGACCGAAGGTGCGAGCCGTATCGGCGGCCTGGTCGGGCGGCACGTAGTAGAGCACCGGCCGGCCCCGCCATCGCTCGCGGGTCACCTCGAACCGACCGACCACCAGCGTCGTCAGGTAGCTGACGTGCGACTTCTCCTGCTTCCAGTGAAACCTCGTCCGCTTGCCCCCGTCGGCCTTCTTTCGTGAGACCAGTTTTCCATTGGAAAGGCACTCCATCCCCGCCGGCACGGTCGCGATGATCTCCGAGGACTGCCGTTCAGCCGGGTGATCCTGCGAGGGGAACCAGTAGCGATTGGAAATCGGTTCGCCGTGGCTCCAGACCATCAGCGGTTGCTTGGGCGTCTTGGGAGTGGGACCGAAGAAGTGCAGGCCGGTGGCGGGGTTGGTGACCGAGTAATCGATGGCCAGTTGCCACTTCGCCCCGGCGGCCGCACGTGCCGGCAAGTGGACCAGGATCTCGCGTCCGGTGTTCTCGAACTCCAGGCCCGACGGCTTGTCTTTGCCCCGGCGGCCCCGCACCGCCGTGAGCTGGTGGTTGACGGCATCCAGCCGGATGGTCGAGAGCGGTCGCAGGACGACGAGATCCAGCGTGGCGGTGCCCGCGATGCGGCGGGCCTGGAGGTCGACATCGAGCTCGAGCCTCAGGTGCCGGATGTCGACCGGGCGGTCTCCGGCGGCCTGAAGGGGAGGAGACTCGGCGGCGGCCTGCGCCAGCACGGGTCCGGGAACGGTGGCCAGGAAAATGACGGACAGCAGAACGGGGCGGTTTGTCATCACAAGGGCTCCGGGATGTTCAACTCCAGGCCGAGCCGCCCGGGAACTCGTACTTGTCCAGCGATTCGGACTTCATCTCGGTGCTGTATCCGGGCGCCTCCGGAGGCACGTAACAGCCGTCTCGCATCTCGAGCGGATAGACGAAATGTTCGTGAAGATGATCGGAATACTCGGCGAGCCGATTCTCCAGCGACGCGCCGATACAGATGTAGTCGATCAGTGCCAGGTGCTGGACGTGCTCGCACAATCCCACTCCTCCAGCATGCGGACACACGGGGATGTCGAACTTCGCGGCCAGCAACTGCACCGCCATCACCTCGTTGACCCCGCCCAGTCGGCAGCTGTCGATCTGGCAGACACCCAGTCCGCCCGACTGCATCAGTTGCTTGAAGGTCACACGGTTCTGGCAGGCCTCGCCGCCGGCCACCTTGATCGGATCCACGGCCCGGGCGATCGCAGCGTAACCCAGGATGTCGTCGGGGCTGGTCGGCTCCTCGATGAACCACGGCTCGAACTCGGCCAGCGGCTCCATCCAGGCGATCGCATCGGGGACGTCCCAGACCTGGTTGGCGTCGAGCATCAGCTTGCGGTCCGGGCCGATCTCCTCGCGGACGATCCGGCACCGGCGAATGTCGTCTTCGAGCGAACCGCCGACCTTGATCTTGAAATGCGACCAGCCACGGGCGGTCATCTCCTGGCAGAGTCGACGGAGCTTGTCGTCTGGGTAACCGAGCCAGCCGGCCGAAGTGGTGTAGGTGGGGAACCCGCGTTCGAGCATCTCGTCGATCCGCTGCTGCCGGGTCGGCTCGTTCCGCTGGAGGATCTCCAGTGCCTGGTCGGGAGTCAGCGCGTCGGTGATGTAACGGAAATCGATCAACCCGACCTGCTGCTCGGGAGTCAACTCGCAAACCAGTCGCCACACCGGCAGGCCGCGGCTCTTGCCCCACAGATCCCAGGTCGCATTGACCACCGCGGCGGTGGCCATGTGCACGCTGCCCTTTTCGGGTCCGATCCAGCGGAGCTGGCTGTCACCGGTCAACAAACGCCAGTAACCGGCCATGTCGGAGGTGATCTCCTCGAGCGTGAGCCCGACGACCTTCTCGGCAATCGCCTCGATCGCCAGGCAACACAACTGGTTGCCACGGCCGATCGTGAAGGCCATCCCGTGGCCGGAATGGCCGTCGGGGTGGTCAGTTTCGAGAACGACGACCGCGGCTGAGTAGTCGGGATCAGGGTTCATTGCGTCCGAGCCGTCGAGATGCTCGGAGGTCGGGAAACGGACGTCGCGGACGGTGAAACCGGTGATGGTAGTCATGAGTTGCCTGAGAGCCGAGAGAGCAAGACGGGCCAGGACCCGCCGCGCGACGAGCCGGGCGAGAGAGAAAACGGAGTGGAGCGGAGGGGACTCGAACCCCCGACCTCTGCGTTGCGAACGCAGCGCTCTCCCAGCTGAGCTACCGCCCCGGGAAGCGGCCCATTCTAGGGGACCGGGACTTGGAACGGCAAGCCGCGGTCAATCGTCCTCAACTGGGGCAATTGAGGCAATTTGTAGCGGTCGATTGGATCCGGCAGCGAACTTGACACCCTCCCAATACCGACCCATGATTCCAAAGGGAAAGCTCCGCGTGCCGTTGGCGGATGTCTGTCCCAATTCCACCCGGAT
>DLVV01000048.1:12520-17079 GCA_003445035.1 Planctomycetaceae bacterium
GGGTCCATCAGTCAGTCCCAGTTGACTGATGCCGAGCAGATGGCGTCGGAACTGGGAATCAAGACCGAGGAAGCTCTCGTCAAGCTCGACTATGTCACCAGCAGTGAACTCGGAGCGTTGCAGGCCGCCGAGTTCGGATTCGACTTCATCAATCTCGAAGGCGCCGAAATCCAGCCGGGGGTGATCGAGATGGTCCCGGAGAGCGTCGCCCGGGAGCACCTGGTGATCCCGATCGCGCTGGATGGCGAAAACCTGGTCGTGGCGATCGGCGACCCGATGAACTTCGAGGTGCTCGACAAGCTGCGGTTCATCCTCAATCGCGAAATCAACGTCGCCGTCGCACCCGAGGATGCGATCCAGACGGCCATCAACCGGCATTACGGGCAGAGTGAAACCGAGTCGGTTGACTCGATGCTGCAGGAATTCACCGAGACAGCGATCGATTTCACGCAGACGGAAATCACCGAAGCCGAGACGATGGCCGAGGGCGACGAGGACAGCGCGCCGATCATTCGCCTGGTCGACCTGATCGTCTCCGAAGCCGTGACCATGCGGGCCAGCGACATCCACGTCGAGCCGTTCGAAGACCGCGTCCGGGTGCGATACCGGATCGACGGAGTGCTGGTGGAACGGGACAGCCCGCCCAGGCGGCTGCTGGGAGCCATCGTTTCGCGTATCAAGATCATGGCCCGGATGGACATTGCCGAAAAACGGCGACCACAGGATGGCCGGATCAAAACGCGCGGCGGCGGCAAGGACATCGACCTGCGGGTCAGCATCCTGCCGACCAACTGGGGCCAGGCGGTCGTGATGCGGATCCTCGACCGCGACAGCATCAAGATCGGTATCCGCAACCTCGGCTTTTCCGAAGAAAACTACCGGCGGTTTCAGAACATCATCCGACGCCCCAACGGGATTTTCCTGGTCACCGGACCCACCGGAAGCGGAAAAACCACCACTCTCTACTCGGCACTCGGGGAACTCAACCGACCCGATCGCAAGATCATCACCGCCGAGGATCCGGTCGAATACATGTTGCCGGGGATCAACCAGGTGGAGGTGAAATCGAAAATCGGATTCACCTTCGCATCGATCATCAAGTCCATGCTCCGCCAGGCACCAAATGTCATTCTTGTCGGAGAAATTCGCGATCTGGAGACCGCGGAGATGGCGATTCAGGCCTCTTTGACCGGACACTTGGTTTTCAGTACACTGCATACGAACGATGCGCCCAGTTCCATTACACGTCTGGTGGATATTGGAGTGCAACCGTTTCTTGTGGCATCGAGCCTGATGGCGGTGATGGCCCAGCGACTGGTAAGGGTGATTTGTCCCAAATGTGCCGAGCCGTACGATCCTGATCCGACCGAGTTGGAGCATTTCTCCTACACCGAGGAGCAGTTGGCGGAGGCGAATTTCATGCGGGGAGCCGGCTGTTCGCATTGCCAGCACACCGGGTTTCGGGGTCGGAAGGCCGTTTTCGAGATGATGACGATGAATTCGAAGCTGCGAGAAATGACTTTCCGCCGCGAACCTTCCCAGCACCTTCGCCGCCAGGCCCGGTTACTGGGAATGAAGACACTGGTGGAAGACGCGGCAGACAAGGTGCTTGAGGGTGTCACGACCCTCTCGGAGGCACATCGGCTGGAACGTAGTGGGCATTAGCGAGACTGGCCGGCCACCGGGCACGGTGTGGTGATTGATACGTTTTCTTGAGACGTCGGAGATGGTGGCGAACAATGGAGTCGTCACCGCTGTTGGCGGTCGGTGAATCAGAGGAAAGTCGATGGCGACACTTCAGATCGACAAGTTGCTCGAGACAGTGGTCCGCGAGGGTGTCAGTGACCTGCACCTCACGACCAAGCAACCTCCCGTCGTGCGGCTCGACGGCCGCATGGTCCAGCTGGAAACCAAGGTTCTCGACAACGACGACATGGTCGGTTTGATGAAGAGCATCACACCCGAGCGGAACCAGCAGGAACTGCAGGAGGTGGGCGGAACCGACTTCGGGTTCGCTTTCGGCGACAAGGCCCGTTTCCGGGTGGCGGTCTTCAAGCAGCGCGGCGACATCGCGATGGTGCTGCGTCAGATCCCCAACCTGTTCCTGACCTTCGAGCAGCTGGGGCTGCCCACCGAGCCGATCCAGAAGCTGCTGGAACGTCCCCGCGGCCTGTTCCTGGTCACCGGCCCGACCGGCAGCGGCAAGACGACAACGCTGGCCAGCATGATCAACCACATGAACGACACGATGGATCACCACGTGATCACGCTGGAAGATCCGATCGAGTATTACCACCAGCACAAGGGCTGCACGATCAACCAGCGGGCGATCGGGGTCGACGTCCCCTCGTTCGCCGAGGCCCTGCGAAGGGCATTGCGGATGGATCCGGACGTGATCCTGGTCGGCGAGATGCGGGACCTGGAGACGATCGAGAGTGCGATCACCGCGGCCGAGACCGGCCACGTTGTCTTCGGCACCCTGCACACCACCGGGGCCCAGGGAACGGTCAACCGGATCATCGACGCCTTCCCGTCCAACCAGCAGGACCAGATCCGAGTGCAGCTCTCCACCGCCCTGATCGGGATCCTCAGCCAGCAGCTGCTGCACAAGATCCCCAAGGGACGTGTCGCCGCCTACGAGCTGCTGGTGCTCACGCCGGCGATCCAGAACCTGATCCGCGAGGGCAAGACCTTCCGAATCAACTCGTCGATCCAGACCGGACGCAAGTACGGCATGCAGCTGCTCGACGACCACCTCTTCCAGCTCTGGAAGAACGGGCTCTGCGAGGAACAGGACGTGATCCTGAAGTCGAACCTGCCCGACGAACTGACCCATCGAATCAACCTCGCCAAGAAGGGTGAGATGTCCGACGACGACGACTTCTTCGAAGACGAGGACGATGACGACGACTTCTAGGAACCGCACCGTTTCGGATCCCCACCCCCCCTTCTGCTGAACCGCCATGGCCACACGACGCATCGGACAGATCCTGGTCGACCTGGGCTACCTCACCGAGGACCAGCTCTGGGATGTACTCGAAGAGCAGAAACAGTCTCCCGGCGAGGTGCTCGGCCAGGTCGCCGTGCGACTCGAGCTGGTCACCGACGAACTGGTGACCGAGGCGTTGGCCGAACAGTGGGGGATGCCGGTCGTCAATCTCCGTGAGACCACCATCCCGCCGAAGGTGCTGGAGCTGGTGCCGCAGACGATGGCCGAGATCTACAAGATCGTGCCGATCTCGCTGAAGAACGAGGTCCTGACCGTCGCCATGGGCGACCCGCACAACGTCGCCGCCCTCGACGATCTCCGCAACTTTCTCGGCTTCGATGTCCGGGGCGCGGTCTCGAACATGCAGGATGTCGAGGAGGGCATCTCGCAGCACTACGCCGACCGGGAGGACTCGATCGAGGACGTGCTCGACGAGCTGACCGCAGACGACGAGGATTTCGACATCCTCGCCGGCAAGCACGACATCGGCAGCGAGGACGAACTGGTCAATTCGACGCCGATCCGCAAGCTGGTCAACATGGTGCTGCTGCTGGCGATCAAGGACCAGGCCAGCGACGTCCATTTCGAGCCGTTCGAGGACGAGTTCAAGATCCGCGTCCGTGCCGACGGTGTGCTCTATGAGATGGTCCCCCCGCCTCGCCACCTGGCCAACGCGGTCACCACCCGGATCAAGGTGATGGCCGAACTGGACATCGCCGAGAGACGGCTGCCGCAGGACGGACGGATCGAGCTGAACGTCGGCGGCAACCCCGTCGACCTGCGGGTCAGCGTGCTGCCGACGATGTTCGGCGAGGCAATCGTCTGCCGGGTGCTCGACCGCACCGTGGTCTCGCTCGACCTCAACAAGATCGGCATGGACCCCAACATCCTCAGCAACTTCCGCACGATGATCAAGCGGCCCAACGGGATCTGCCTGGTCACAGGACCCACCGGCAGCGGCAAGACCACGACGCTCTACAGCGCCCTGTCGGAACTCAACGACATCGAAACCAAGATCATCACGACCGAAGATCCGGTCGAGTACGACATCGACGGACTGGTGCAGGTGCCGGTCAACCCCGACATCGAGGTGACCTTCGCCAACGTGCTGCGGGCGATCCTGCGTCACGACCCCGACCAGATCCTGGTCGGCGAGATCCGGGACTACGAAACGGCCGAGATCGCCGTGCAGAGCGCCCTGACCGGTCACCTGGTCTTCAGCACCCTCCACACCAACGACGCCCCATCGAGCATCACCCGGCTCCGCGACATGGGCGTCCCGCCGTTCCTGATCACCGCCACGGTCGAATGCATCCTGGCCCAGCGGCTGGTACGGCGGATCTGCACCGAGTGCCGGACCGAGTTCGAGCCTTCCGACGAACTGCTGATGGAACTGCAACTGCCCATCGAGCAGGCCCGGGAGTACAAGTTCTACTACGGCAAGGGATGCACCCGCTGCAACAACGGCGGCTACAAGGGCCGGGTCGGGATCTACGAACTGCTCGACATCTCCGACGAAATCCGCGACATGATCACCGGTGACGCTTCCACCGACGAAATCCGCAACCTG
>DLVV01000048.1:17194-17390 GCA_003445035.1 Planctomycetaceae bacterium
CGACGAACTGCTGATGGAACTGCAGCTGCCCATCGAGCAGGCCCGGGAGTACAAGTTCTACTACGGCAAGGGGTGCGCCCGCTGCAACAATGGTGGCTACAAGGGCCGGGTCGGGCTCTACGAGCTGCTCGACATGTCCGACGAAATTCGCGACATGATCACCGGCGACGCGTCCACCGACGAAATCCGCAACCTG
>DLVV01000048.1:17755-28858 GCA_003445035.1 Planctomycetaceae bacterium
GGGCTGAAATTGATCTTCGACGGGATCACGACGATCGACGAGATCGTCCGAGAGACCGTACTTGAGGACGTGGAATAGGACCTCACGATGCCCAACTACAAATACGAGGCGATGGACCACAGCGGGGCCGAAGTCACCGGGACAATCGACGCCGAGTCCGAAGCCGAAGCCCAGCAGCTGATCCGTGACCAGGACCTGTTCGTCACGAAGATCACCGAGGAGGGGCGGAAAAAGAAGAAGAAGAAGGACAAGGACGCCAAGAAACCGGGCGCGAGGAAAAAGAAGAAGGGCGGGTTCTCTTTCGGCAAGGTCGGTGCCAAGCAGTTGTGCACCTTCACCCGGCAGCTCTCCACGCTCCAGGACGCAGGACTCCCCATCCTCCGCAGCCTCACGATTCTCGAAGGACAATGCAAACCCGGACCGTTGAAGCACTCCCTCAGCGGCGTGATCGAGGAAATTGAGGGCGGATCCACACTCTCCGAAGCCATGGCCAAGCATCCCAAGGCTTTCGACGACCTCTACGTCAACATGGTCAAGGCGGGCGAGGCCGGCGGTGCCCTGGAAGTGATTCTCCAGCGGCTCGCCGAGTTCAAAGAGCGCGCCCAGAGCCTGAAGCGGAAGGTCATGGGAGCGATGATCTATCCGATCGCTGTCATCAGCGTCGCGATCCTCATCGTCTCGGGCATCATGATTTTCATCATCCCGAAGTTCAAGAAGATCTTCGAAGGCTTCGACGTCACCCTGCCCGACATCACCATATTGCTGCTCAACTTCAGCGACTGGTTTGCCACCTACTGGTGGGTCCTGGGGGTCACGCCTGTCTGTTTCATACTGATGATCAAGCTGATCAAGAAGAACAAGACCGGTGCGTTCATCGTCGACTGGATAGCGCTGAAGATCCCGTTAATGGGCAACATCATCCAGAAATCGACTGTCGCGCGGACAATGCGCACACTGGGCACGTTAATCGCCTCGGGGGTCCCGATCCTGGAAGCATTAACGATCGCCCGCGACACCGCGGGCAACTCGGTCTTCAAGCGGGCCTTCGACAACATCCACGCGTCGATCCGCGAGGGCGAGGCGATCGCGGTCCCGCTGCGCGAGGCACGGATCGTCGACGACATCGTGGTCAACATGGTGGATGTCGGCGAGGAGACCGGGGCCCTGGACACGATGATGTACAAGGTGGCCGAGGTCTACGACGAGGAAGTGGCCGTGGCCGTCGACGGCCTGATCAGCATGCTGGAACCGATCATGGTCGTTGTGCTGGGGCTGATCGTCGGCTTCATCGTCATCGCCCTGTTCATGCCCCTGGTCAAGCTGCTCAACGAGCTTTCCTGAGCGGGCCACCGGAGATTCCACACGATGCGTCGCTATCCCCAAAAGCAGAACCCCGCCGGCCGCGGCTTCACCCTGGTCGAGGTCATGGTGGTGGTCGTGATCATCGGAATGCTGGCGGCGATCCTCGTCCCGGTCCTGGGCGGGATCATCCGGCGGACCAACGAGGCCGCCGTCAAGGTCGAGATCAACTCGATGGGAAACGCCATCGCCGACTTCAAGGCGAAATTCGGGTCTGACCCCCCCGATCACGTGCACCTCTTCGAGAACGCAGCCGGGTGGGCCGCTCACCCCGAGTCCCGCGGCAAGATCAACCGGATCTGGCCCCGTTTCCGCTTCGACCTCGCCCGCGACATCAACCTCGACAACGACAGTGCCGACGAAATCCACCTCTCGGGAGCCGAGTGCCTGGTCTTCTTTCTGGGCGGCATGGCCAACCGCGACGCCAACGGCAAGTTCTTCATGACGGGCTTCTCCAAGAACCCCTCCAATCCCCTGCAGCGGGTCTCCTCCACCAACATCGACGAGAGTCGTGACGGTCCGTTCTTCGAGTTCAATCCCAACCGCCTGGTCGACGTCGAAGTCGTTCCCGGACCGGATGGGTTCCCCGAATTCATCGACACCCTCAGCAACCAAACCGCCCCCTACCTCTACCTCAGCAGCAACGGCGGTCGCGGTTACGACACCGAGGGGGGCTGGGTGTTTCACCACCAGGTCGGACTGGCCAACGGCGTCTGGAACCGGAACCTCCCTTACCGGCAGACTGTCAACGGACCTCGTTGGAACGCCAAGTCATTTCAGATCATCTCGCCGGGGTTCGGGCCACACGAGAGAATTCTCCCCGACGGAACCACCACGCTTTGTCCCTACGGTGTCGACGAAGTTTACGACCCGGAAAACGTCGACTCGCTCTCCGTCAACGACGCCGACAACATCACCAATTTCTCAGCCGGAGGTCGGATGAGGCCGTGACATCATCGCGGCAGGTACGACCTTCGCCACAGCAGGAACTCTCCTGCGGGCCACCCGGACAGCCACTCCAATCGTCCATCCGAACGGCCTACGGTCCCAAAACATCATGAACAACTCACGCTTCTCCAAAGTCCCGAACTCTTGTCGGTTGCCTGCCCGTCCTCGGCGGGATGGATTCACGCTGATCGAGATCCTGGTGGTGATCCTGGTGATCGCCATCCTGGCCTCGCTGATCACGGCCGTCATCGGCAACTCTTTGAACTCGGCCAGGACCGCCGCCACCCAGGCCACGATCACCAAGCTTCACCGCCTGCTGGAAGAACGCCGGCAGTCGATCTCGCGGAATGACCTGCGGACCGAAACCCGCATCGTCCGGACCAGCCTTCCCGGCCTGTCCAGCAATGACGTTGCCAAGATCGTGGCACTCAAAGAGGTGATGAGGGTCCAGCTGCCCCAGCGGATCGATGATCTCAGGGGGGCCGATCGCCTGTTCGGCACCAAGGACGATTCCCCGGTGCTGAAGAAACTGCAACAGCTCAACCCATCGGCTGCCGGATCGTTTTCGACCAATCCACCCACGTTCCCACCCACACACGACGCCGTAACCACCAGCTCCGAACTGCTCTACGTGGCCTTGACCATGGGCACCGAACTGGGCAGTGGAAGCACCACCATCGAATTCAGCAGCAGTGAAGCGGTGGACACCGACGGCGACGGGCTGATGGAACTGGTCGATGGCTGGGGGCGTCCGCTGAGATTCTACAGGTGGCCGACCAGCCTGGTCCTGGCCACTCCCAATTCCACCGCCGACACGCGTCCGGTCGAGCTGCTCATCAGCGGCGGGAACTCTCAGCTGTGGAGCAGCGATCCGGACGACCCTCTCGGCCGGTTCCGCCTGTGGCTGATCGGTCCCAATATCACCAACCATCCCAGGGTGCTCAACTGGTTCCACGCCCCGGCCACCTACCACATCCCGATAATCGTCTCCGCGGGCCAGGACGGTGAACTGGGACTCGAGGAACCGATCGACGTGGCCCGGCTCGGCGTCTGGGCCCGGCTTTACAACGAAGACGCCGACAACGACGGCCAGCTGGACTCGGGCGAGGACCGCAACGGCAACGGCATCCTGGACAACCTGATCCAGGACTCCACCAAGCGGATTGTCCTCGCCGACAACATCACCAATCGCAACATCTCGGTCGGCGGCAACTGATCCCCGACCGCTGACTCTTCCCGACGACCACGACAGGGCGACACGATGACCACTTCGCGGCCAGACGACCGACGGATGCGAGACGGGATCCCGGGATCCCGCTCGGCGTTCACGCTGGTCGAGATGCTGGTGGTGATCACGATCCTGCTGGTGATGATGGGCGTGACCGTGTCGGTCATCAACGTGTCGGCCGAGGGAGAACGGATTCGTTCCGGGGCCGGACAGGTCCAGAGCTACCTCGCCGGGGCACGTGACCGGGCCGCTTTTGCCGGCCGCCCCTGCGGCGTCCGGCTTTTCCTGGATCCACTCGGCAGCGAGGACATCAACCAGAACTTGCAACTGGACAACGGCGAGGACGTTAACGGCAACAACCTGCTGGACCTCGGCCACCTCGTCACCAGCATGGTCTACATCCAGGTCCCCGACGACTGGCAGCAGGGGTCCTTCACCGTGACCTCCCACCAGTCGGACGCATCCAGTTCCCTGCTGATCGAAGACCTGAAGCCCAATGGGGTTCTCGACCCCGGCGAGGATTCCGACGGCGACGGGCAGCTGGACCCCGGCGAGGACACACTCACCAGCACCACCGACTGGCGGTCGATCGACCTGCTGCTGAACACCAGCCTGCTCCGCAAGCCGAGGATCATGATCCAGGGCCACTGGTACACCGTGTGGGCCAAGGGGGACTGGACCTACCAGAACAATGGGCCCGTCCACCGGTACCTGGCCATTCGTCCCCGTTTCCGCGGTTCGATGGGCGAGGACTTCAATAACAGCGGCGTGTTGGACCAGGGCGAGGATATCAATGGCAACGGCGAGCTGGACCAGGGGACGCGTGTCGGCGCGGGAGAATACCGCCTGCGACTGCAGCCGGCGGTGATGCCAGGCCAGGAACCGGTGCTGATGCCGGCGGGCGTGGCCATCGACCTGGACCAGTGTCGGCGACGGCACGACGCGGCATTCGCCGAGACCCTGCCGAAATCCTGGTACCCGGCCAACACCTACCTGCCCGCCCTCGACATCCTGTTCTCCCCCAACGGGACGGTCGTCGGCCCGGAAGCCTCCAAGGGGGTCATCCACCTGCTGGTCAACGACGTCACCGATTCCACTCAGAAACTCTTCCCGATCGACCTGCCCGGCGCTGCCGCCATGAACCAGTCCGACAAGCGGGTGGTCTCGCTGTTCACCAGAACCGGGTACGTCACCACCAGCGAGCTCGTCACTCTGACCGACTACCTGAGCACCAAGAACCAGTTCTATTACGCCGAGCGAGGAGAAACCGAATGATGATGCGTCTTCTCGTTGCCACGCCCGAAAACCGCACCGGCGCCACGCTGACCGAGGTGCTGATGTCGATGATGATCCTCTCCATCGGCGTCCTCTCGCTCGCAGCCATGTTTCCGATCGGCATCCTGAGTTCCGTCCGAGCCACCCAGCTGACCCACTCGGTCACGCTGAAGAACAACGTCGCCAGCCAGATCGATCTCGATCCGGGGATCGTTCTCGATCCCGACAGGAACCACAACGAACTCAACGGCACCGGTTTCGACTACATCATCGACCCCATCGGCAGCATCAGGCTCTCGGATGCCAACAGCGACGGCTTCGTCAATCCGTCCGACCAGAACGAGTGGGTTCGACCATTTGGCTGGTTTGACCAGGACGGTGATGGCCAGGCGACCCAGAACGAGTACATCTGCCGACGGTATCACTCCGGGTACAACACGGGCCTCGCGGCCGAGGCCCTCGCCTCGTTGCCCGACTCGTGGACGGAACTGGCGGCCGGACCGCCCCAGGCCGCCGGGTTCCCCGACCAGCACAGGGTCAACATCGATTCGACCACCGACATGACAACTGTCGGAGCCATCGCACTGACGAACCTGCAGCCAGGTCCCCAGGTGCCGCTGCGGGTCATGCTCGTCGATCAGCGGGACGGGCAGTCGCACACCAGCCTGATCAACCAGGTGTCGGGCCAGACGATCAAGTGGAATCGCCAGATGCCGATGACTCCGGCCAAGGCCCTGCAGCAGGTCAACGAGATCAGGGTGCAGCAGCAGGAACTGAAGTACAGCTGCCTGTTGACCGTCCGTCGAGAGAACAGCGGGGCCGCGGCCGTCGATGTCGTCGTGTTCCTGCGACGGTCGTTCACCCTCGATGACGAAAGACCCGTGGGCTCCTCGACGGGGTTCCTGCCGGGCGCCCAGGCCGTGCGGGTGACCATCCCGGTCAACTCGCCCGTCACCTACCGGGCCGGTGGATACATCCTGGATGCCACCAACCTGCGGTGGTACCAGATCGCGGCGGTCACCGAGTTGACGGCCACCGAGCGTGAGTTCACCCTCCAGCAGCCAATCACCGAATTCGCCCTGCCCACCAACAATCCGAACGGCCCCAACGGTCGGGGCGCCATCCTGATGCCCCACGTGGTCCAGGTCTTCCATCTGGGGGACCTGTGATGCACACGACAACAGGCCCGTCCGTCGCGGTACGCACATCGAAGCACCCGACCGGTTTCACGCTGGTCGAGATGCTCGTCTCGGTGACGCTGGTGCTGATGATGATGATGATGTTTGCCCAGGTCTTCGAGATCGCCTCGGGCATCCATGTCAAGATCCGCGGTGTCACTCGAAACGACCAGCGGACCAGGATCCTGACCCGGACCCTTCGCGCCGACCTCGACAAGCGAACCATGCGGCACGCCACCCCGTTTCGGTTCGGTGAACACCTGGCAACCAACCTGGCCGACCGCGATCTCGACAATCGCCAGGGCTATTTCTCCGTCTCGGAGAACAACCCCCGGAACGACCTGGACGATGTGCTGCAGTTCACCGCACGCACGTCGATTTCCCTGCAGAACATCGATTCCACGCGATTCGCCGGAGCGTCCAACAACCTCGCCAACATGGCCGAGGACGCCAATAACAACAACCAGCTGGATCCGGGCGAGGACATCAACGGCAACGGCCAGCTGGATTCAGGACTCAACGGGGTGGGTTTCAACCAACCCGATTGGGATGACGGTGTTTACGACAACGTCTCGGAATCGATCGCCGCGGAGATCTCCTATTTCCTCCGAAACGGCATCCTCTATCGACGCGTGTTGCTTCTGCGACAACCGGCCTACGGTGGCGGCCAGCCAACCAACACCGCGGGCAACCCGATCGTTCCCGCTTACGCCGGCCTGGAACGACCCTTCTGGTACGACTTCGACTTTTCGGCCCACTTCGATTCTGTCCTGGGCATCCCGCGTTTCCACGGCCTGGACTCCCTGGACAACTCGGGGTCGCTGGCCGACTACCCCCTGGGGTACCGCCGCCACCGGTTCGGTCACAGCCATGTGACGGGAATCCCTCGCGAGTTCACTCCCGACGGCCAGTTCATCGGCCGGTTCACGCACGAGGAAACTTCGCACCCCGCCTTCACCTACCCGAGGATCGTCGACCAGCAGAATCCGAGTCCGATGGACGGCAACGCGTTCGGCCAGAGTCCTCAACTTGGCATCGACGGCGTCCTCACCCGTTTCCGCAACGGTCCCCGTCGCGCCGAAGATGTCCTGATGACCAACGTTCACTCCTTTGACATCAAGGTGCTCCGTGACGCACAGGCTCCCTGGAGCCGACCGGAAGCCTACGACGTGGCTTTTGACACCGGTCACCCACGCGAAAACGCCGGCCTCGGTCTGGTCACCCTGCCCAGAAGCTGGGTGGCGGGGAAGTTGTTTCCCAGCGAGGACGCCAACGGAAACGACGTGCTGGATTCCGGTGAAGATCAGAACAACAACGGGGTGCTGGACTACACCTACGTGCGTTCCGTCGAACGCCACCGCCACATGAGTCTCTGGTACCGGGTTGTCCAACCCGGCACCAGTGGCCAGATCGAACCCAACTGGCCGAAGAATGCCGGCCAGCGAGTGGTCGACGGTTCGGTCATCTGGGAGGCGGCCCACGACCCGTTCCAGGCACTGGCCATCCAGGCGACGGTCCGGTTTCTCGATCCGCACAGCGGGCACATGCGACAGGCCACCATCCTGCATTCCCTGGTCAACTGATCCATCCCACCCACACCCATTCGACACCAGCACGACAAGTGAACATCCGCCCTGGGCCGGGCTTGCTTCCGGAGCTACCCACAATGAGACGTGTCTTCGATTCTCGCTGCACGGCCAACCCGCGTCGCGGTTCGACCTTCGTCGTCGTCCTGGCGCTGCTGGCGCTGCTGGCGATCATCGGCCTGGCATTCGTCACCTTCACCGGGGCCGAGAAGGAGAGTGCCGAGTTCTTCGTGGCCACCAGCAACCGCGAGGTGGCTCCGCAGATCAACACCGACGACACGCTGGACTTCGGCATCCGCCAGCTTGTGCTGGGAGCCAGCCGCGACCAGTACAACAGCGCGCTGTGGGGTGGTCGGCACTCGCTGCTGGCCGGCATGTTCGGCAACAACCTGAGCCCGCACTCCGGGCAGGGCATTCACGTCGGCATCAACTCCAACACC
This sequence comes from Planctomycetaceae bacterium, assembly GCA_003445035.1. Classification (GTDB taxonomy): domain Bacteria; phylum Planctomycetota; class Planctomycetia; order Planctomycetales; family Planctomycetaceae; genus UBA8437. The sequence continues at coordinate 25,770 of DLVV01000048.1, forward strand.
GGCGAGTTCTTCGTCGACCAGGACTTCGACGGCCAGCCCGATCCCCTGGACCAGAACTTCGACGGCCAGCCCGACCAACCGTTCACCTCCGACCAACGCCTGGAGATCAACGACTCGCCGGTGATCCAACCCAGCCCCACCGTTCGCCTGGTCCGGCTGATGCCTCAACCCGATGCCGGATATTCCTACCCCGACATCAACAACGTGTTCCTGTCGTGGCGAGGACACACGCTGAACTCGACGAACAACCGGCAGGCGTTCACGGTCCTGCCGTCATTCCATCGCCCCGGGTTGTTGCGGAATTCCGCCAACAGCAGTCCCACCCTGGAGCAGGGGGCCTCGATCGGGCAACCGTTGAGAAACTGGGAGGTCGACCAGAGATCCCGGGCCAAGGTCCTCCGCCCCCATCCGTGGCATCGACACGTTTTCGCCAACGGCGTCCAAAGCGCGTATTCCCGCTTTGTCATCGACAAGTCCACCGCGGACGCGTTGGAACTCAGCGGGCCGTTTCCCTGGGGCACCGAGGACGTCAACAACAACCACGTGCTGGACCAGGGCGAGGACACCAACGGAAACAACCGGCTGGATGAAGAAGGCCATTTCGGTGTCTGGACGATGACCACCGATCAGAATCAACCCGGAAACTCCGGCCTGCGGACCGGCCAGTGGCTCCGCAATTCCAACGGTTTCTATGTGGGGGGAACCGTCAACAGCAACGGCAACCCGATCCAGCAGACCTTTGTTCCCCACTACGCGTTTGACGCGGATGCCGACGGGGACGGGATCCGGGAGGCCATCTGGCTGGACCTGGACCACCCCGTCCGCGTGCTCGCTGACGGCCGCAAGGTGATCCCGCTGTTCGCCTTCACCGTGCTGGACGCCGACGGGCTCGTCAATCTCAACACCGCCGGCAACGTGTCCAACCGACACGACCCGGCCCGCAACCCCGCCGGCCAGGTCGTCGGAACCACACCCTTTGGAGGCACCGAGGACGTCAACGGCAACGGGGACCTGGACCAGGGAGAGGACACCGGCAGTCCGGGCAACCAGTTGCTCGACACCCAGCTGATCTCCCGCTCCAACCAGGGCCTCTCTCCGTCGGAAGTCAATCCGCAGTGGGTGCTCAACGCCCACCCCAACTTCGATCGGCCACCGGGCCAGTTGCCGGCCGAGTTATTTCGCCAGCACGTGATGACGTTCGGCCACAGCCCGGCCGATCGGGCCGAGGCGGCGAACATGGAATGGTGGTTTGCCCTGAAGGGGGCACGCCACCCGGACTCGACCAACGAGTACCTGGCCGGTCGGGCCGGCGAGGAACAACTGCTCAGTGGCGGCGGGATTCCCGGGGCCGGAATCTCCAATATCGATGACAACCACAATCGGGGCGAGGGCCAGTCGATCAACACCACCTTCGGACCCGCACTGCGACCCGAGTCCCTGGCCGGATTCCGGCCGTTCCGCCATCCACTGGACTTCCGCGGAAGCGGCCAGTCGATCTACTTCGGAATCGACTCGACCGACCCCTTCCATCCCGGCGACCTCCTGGCCAACAACCCCAACGCCGCGGCCACCTGGAAATGGCGTCCGGGCATGGCCGTCAACATCGCGCTGCTCCCCCGCGTCCGTGTTGATCGCTGGCACCGGTACCAGGGCTACCAGGCGTCCTTCAACAACCAGAACCACGTCCGCTGGAACCGGTACCTCAACGGCACGCTGACCCCCTCACCGTTCATTGATCAACTGCTGGACGACGAGGCGGAAACGGTGGTCGACTACCGGTACCGACAGCCGTCGGATGCCGTGTTTGCCCCCGAGGAGAACTACTTCCTGCAGGCCAGCGATTCCGACGCCGAGTTGACCGCCGCCGACTCGCGGTTGGCGGCGTTGATGCCCTACAACCTCCGTACCAACCGCCGTTCCGAGTCGATCCGGCACAACCTGACCACTGAGAGCTGGGACCTGAAGTCGTTTCGACGGGGCCAGTCGAGCCGTCGCACCTGGGAATTCCCCAACGGCCAACTCAATACCTCGTTCGCCCTCAACAACAAGCTGCGTCCGGTGCTGTACCGGCTGCTGAACCAGTCCTCCGAGGTCCCCGGTTCGGTCTGGCCCATCCAGGTCCAGTCGCTCGCACTGCCGAGCAACGCCGGCGTCGTCAACTTCCTCACCGCGTTCTACACCCGCCGCTACCGGCTCAGCCTCAACCACCTGCTGACATGGAACAACGAACTCGCCAACTCCACCGAAATGGTGATGCGTCCGCTGACTCCGCACCCGACAAGCCTGCCGTCCAGCGTCGTCCCGCTTCCGGCCGCCGGCCAGAACTTCCCTCCGCAGAACTCCCTGCAGCAGGAGGCCTGGGCACGATACGACCGTCAACGGATGGCCCGGGACATCTATTCGCTGCTGTACCTGTTCTGCGGAGGACTCGACAACATTGATCCTCTCACCGTGCCCAACAACCCCCTGGGCGCTGCCCCGATCTACACCGAACCCCGGCTCCGCGAGATGGCCCAGTTCGCGGTGAACCTGGTCGACTCGATGGATCGAGACAACATCAACACCCTCTTCGAGTACGACAAGAACCTCTCCGACGGATGGTCCCTCAATGACATTCCCTACGGGCTCCAGCAGGAACTGCCGGCCGTCCGGGGGGTGGTGACCGGTGTCGAGGCCCAGGAGCTGACGATCAGCGAGGCGTTCACCGTTGTCACCCGCCTCGTGCAGGCCAACGGCGACCAGGTCAACATCCCGGAAACCCCCGACGACGACCGGAAGGCACGCGCCTACGGGTGGTTCGAAATCCGCAACTCCGGCAACGAGCCGATCGACTTCAACCGCCGGGCCTGGAAACTGCAGTTGCAGGTCAACCCCGGAGAAGACACCAACGTCAACGGCATGATCGACCCGGGAGAGGACACCAACAACGATGGGATTCTCACACCCGGTTTCGGGACCACCTCCGTCACCCCCCGTGGCATCGGTCTCGGCAACCAGACCGTTCTGCAACCGGGTCGGGTGCTGGCGATCGGCACGGCGGCCGATCGGAACCACGTGATGATCCCCGATCCGGCCGACGCAACCGCAGA
>DLVV01000048.1:29228-40012 GCA_003445035.1 Planctomycetaceae bacterium
GCCTACAAGCACTTCGCGCCCGGAAACTCGACGCCAACCGGTCCTTACATCGACCTGATCACCAGCAACACCAGCCAGTTCGACCTGATTTTCGAACGGGCCGCCGGTGGCGCCCCCCAGACAATCACCAAGACCCCGGGTCTCGCCGACAAGGACGACCCCTTCTACGGGCTCCTGCTGAGAGGCCTGAAACAACCCGACACGTCAATTCCGCCACCGCCGGCCAATCCACCTCAACCGAGTCAGCCGGTTGGCACGGGCCTGGCAGCCGCCCTGATCTACCAGCAGGAACTGCTGGCGATCCTGAAGGACCAGCCGCTGTACATCCTGTTGAAGCGAAGACTGAATCCCAACCGATTGCCACCGACCAACGCGGCCGAGGAGGCCGACAACCCCTGGGTCACCGTTGACCGGATGGTGATCCCCCGCGAATCCAACGGCCCCGGGCTCGGTGCCTGGAAACGGGAACTGGCCCTGACCGACCAGGACGCCGGGATCCAGAACAAGTTCAACCTGCTCCGCAGTCGCGAGCGAAACCAGCCGTTCGGCCGAGCCAACTCCGACTTCAAGTTCAGTGACGGCGTGGTCGCCACCGGGTCATTCTGTGACCCGGTTCGGGCCCTGAACCTCTACGGCGACAGCGTGAGACGAGGCAACACGATCGGCAACGCGATCTACGGCCCCAACAGCCCGATCGAAAACACGACCAGTTTCCGACACCTCGTGCTTCCACAACCTCCTCAGCTGCCGCAACAACCCTTCACCCCCCAGCGATTTTCTGTCGCTCAGCAGCATCTCGACCGCGACTTCGCGTCGCCACTGGAACTGCTGAGGGTGCCGCTCTACGGTCCAGAAGAATCCACGAGACTGCTCAAGGACGCCAATCTCAAGCCGAAGGACCAGTTCCTCAAGTACAACGAGTCGGACCTGAACTCTCCGAATGGGCCGTTTTTCCCGCTGCCCCAGGGCCAGAGACAGAGCAACTCCAGCCTTCCACCGGTCACTGACGCAACCGTGGCCGCCGGCCGGTTCCTGTCACCGGACCACCCCAACACCGGGGGAATGCAGCTCCAGGATAACCCCCGCGACAACCGCTGGCACCGGTTGCTGGAATTCGTCGAGGTGGCGACGCGGATGGAGCGATTCACGAGCATGACCAACGAGGACTCGAACCTGAACGGGTTGCTGGACAACGGCGAAGACCTGGACGGCGACAACGCTCTGGATCCCCACCTCCCCCAGAACCGGCGGCACCGTGTGCCCGGCCGGATCAACCTCAACACGATCCGCAACCCGGACGTTCTGGCCTCGCTGCTGGATGAACCGTTCGCGATTCACCGGAACCACAACCTCGGCGGATGGCCGAGCCGGCACCTGTATGACAGGGCCGAACCTCTTCGTGACTGGTGGAGACAGTTCACGTGGTCACGCGACCAGATCGATCCGCTGACCGGATTCCTGCTGCCCGGCGTTCCCGGATCCCGACCCTTCCGGGGCTTCGGCTTCATGGCCGACAGAAACAACAGTATTGAACACACCCTGCTTCGGTCGCTCCCGATGGACATCGTCTCGCAGGGCAACAACGACCGCCGCCGGCTGTTCTCACTCGGAACACAGCAGCAGTGGGTGACGAACGAGGACAACACGGCCGGTGGCGGCAACAGCCGGTTCAACAACACCTGGGACGTCATCGGTGGCCAGCCCGAAGGGAACCTCGACAACCGGTTCATTCTGCCCCTGGACCTGGCCACCCGGCAGCACATCAATTCGAAGATCATCGGCAACAGCACCGTTCGCAGCCATGTGTTTCACGTGTTCCTGAAGGTCGAATGGTTCGAGGCCTGGCGAGGTCCCCTCTCGAGTAACCCGGCCAGGCAGGTGACCCGCATCGGGGCCCGGGCCACCGACGTGCCGTCACGTCGAGGCTTTTTCGTGATCGACCGCTCTCGCGCCATCGAACAGGCCTTCTGGAACCAGGTGCTCCCACCCCCGATTGAAGATTCCAACCTCAACGGGCAACTCGACAACGGTGAGGACGACAACGAAGACACCAACGGCAACGGCGTGCTGGACCAGGGCGAAGACACCAACGGGGACGGATTCCTCAACCTGGGCAACGGGGACGGAGTCCTGACCCCGTTGCCACGTCTGTTCAATTTCGCCGACGCGTACCAGCCATTCGACGTGGCCCCCCTGATCCTCTACGAGCGGATCATCGAGTGAACCGAAACAGCGACATGATCAAACCCCGGGAGAGAGAGAATGCGAGGGAGGCCGAACGGTTTCCCCAGTTTCTCTCGCCCGGATTTTGGGTGACATTTCCCCGAGTCAATCAGCCATAATGGTGAAAGGAGGCAAGCCTCACGTCTGACACCGTGTCAACAGGCGGGCCTTTTCGTTTTCTCTCATTTTTTCGAGCGTGTTTTTGCACGCTTTCTTGCCGAAGGACTGACCCGGACTAAACTTGTCCCGGTGAGCATCTTCGAAGACAACCAGACCAGGAGTCTTTCCACGATGACCAGAACCATGACACGACACATGCCCCGTGCCGTTTCGCGGCGCCAGGGCTTTACCCTGATCGAACTGCTGGTGGTGATCTCGATCATCGCCGTACTGGCCTCGCTCATCATGCCGGCCATCATGAACGCACGGGCCGCTGCCCGGCGGACCCAGTGTGCCAACGGGCTGAAACAGCTGGCCGCAGCGACCCAGAACTTCGCGAGTGCGGCCAACGGCAGGCTGCCGACCGCCTATGACTGGTATCCGGTCCTGGACACCAGCACGAACCCGGCCACCCTCATCTCCAAGGCCAGGATTCGTCCGTGGCCAGTGGCCCTGTTGCCGTTCCTGGACAGGAATGACCTGCAACGAGTCGTCGCCGACGGAACGCTGGGCGACCCGACTGTTTCCAGCGGGATTCCGCACGTCGAAGCATTCTCCTGCGTGGTTGACGACAACAACTTCAACCAGAACGGCGGGCTCAGTTACGTCGGCAATGGCGGTTACATGGAAGCGGCCTCGTTCAACAACGCGAACCTGCACAACGCGATGTTGGGCACCAACTCGACGCCAACCCCGCGAGTCGCTCACGCATCGGGAGTGTTCTGGGCACCGGACACCAGCCTGGCCAACTTCACGATCAATGGCGGTCCGATCGTGGTTCCGGCCAATCCGAACTACGTCAAGGACAAGTTCCGGATGACACTGGACTTCATCAGTGCCGGCGACGGAAACTCCAACACGATTCTCATCGGCGAGAACATCCAGGGTGGAGACTGGGCCTGGCAGAATGCACCCAACCAGGGAGGATCGCTCTTCGGCGTCCTCGTCCTGGCGGGACTCAATATCAGCACCGGTAACAGCCTGAAATTGCCTTTGAACCCGCCGGCCGGAACGGGAGCCGCAGCTTTTGATGCCGCAGCCGTCGTCGCCGGTCGACTCAACAAGAACCTCACCGCCACGCAGTTGCTGGCACCTCGCCCGAGTTCCAACCACGGCGAACTGGTCAACTTCGCGTTCTGTGGTGGCAACGTCCGCAGCATCAACATGAACGTGGATCCCCGGGTCTTTGCCCGGTTGGTCACTCCCGACGGACAGCGTTTCGGCCAGTTGGTCGGCAGCGACGAATAAACAGAAGAAGCGGAGATCACGCCGATCGAGATGACAAAACCGCGATGCCAGGGTCAGCTTGGTCCTACCCTGGTTTTCGCGGTGTTTGCCCGGACGTTCTCACCACGCCCCGTTCTTCGTTTCATGGAATCGTAGAACGGGGTGAGACGTCCTCTCAGACTGGCAACTCCTCGCCGCAGCCCCTAGACTCAGGAACTCACTCGACTTCCACAACCACAAGCGGACAAGTCACCTGCATGCCCAACTCGGTTAGTGCAAAGAAATCGCATCGCCAGAGCCTGCGTCGGCGGGCCAGGAACCGTGGGCAGCGTTCGGCGCTGCGTACCGCTGTCCGGAAGGTCCGCGACGCCGTGGCCAATGGAGAGATCGAGCAGGCGACAACACTGCTCGTAGCCGCCACCAGTCAGCTCGACCGGGCGGCGGGCAAGAACCTGATCCACGCCAACAAGGCTCGTCGCACCAAGAGCCGGTTGAACAAGCTGGTCAACAAGACCGCCCAGTAGGGCGGCGGGTGTTGTTGAAGTCCGCGGAACGCTGCGGATTCGTTTCCGGCAGTTCCGGTGGTCAGCCGGAACCCGGTCGCATCGGCTCCCGCGTTCCCCTGTCCCGGCAATTTCCGGTATACTGAGCTCTCCTGGATGGCCGAAAAGGCTGACAGGTGCTTGCGACACTCCCCAACGGATCCAGCCGACATGCTGACGATCTCCCACGGACACCGCCGCGGTTTCCTCAAGGTCGGCACCGCCGCCTTCGGCGGACTGACCCTGGCCAACCTGATCGAAGCCCGAGCCGCCTCGGGTGGCTCGTTCCTCCGCGATCGGGCCGTCGTCGTCATGAACCTCCAGGGTGGACCGACACAGTTCGAGACCTTCGACCCGAACATGCAGGCGCCTCGCGAGATCCGCAGCATCACCGGCGAGATCCCCACCTCGCTGCCGGGGATCACCTTCGGAGGCACGCTGCCCAGGCTGGCCACGCTGGCCGACCGCATGGCCGTCATCCGCTCGTACCGCCATGGCATCTCCAGCCACGGCCCGGCCGCGATGCACGTGATGGCCGGCGGCAACCCGACCGGGGCCCAGATGGGATCGATCTACTCGCGGATCGCCGGTCTGACCGAACCCCAAAGCGGCATGCCCCGCAACATGCTCGTCACCGCTCACGCCGTCGGTGAGGAGTTCAAGAAAAAGAAACTCTACGCCAATGTCGGACGACTCTCCCAAACCGGCACCCTGCCCGACGTCTACCGACCGTTTGACCCCAGTGCCGGCGGCGAGATCGTCGACAACATGAAGTTGCGGATCGCCCGCAACCGGCTCGACGACCGTCGTGGCCTGTTGACCGGGCTCGATTCGCTCCGTCGCCAGTACTCCGATACCGGCCTGGCCGACGCCTCGGGCCGCTTCCAGCAGCAAGCCTTCGACGTGCTGATCAAGGGAGTCGCCCGGTCCTTCGACATCTCTCAGGAAAAACCCGAAACGCTGGCCCGCTACGACACGTCGATGATGGAAACCACCGACGCGGTCAAGAAGCGCAACTCCTACGGTGCCATGTTCTCACCCGTGGCACTCGGCCGCCAGATGCTGTTCGCCCGCCGACTGGTCGAGTCGGGTTGTGGCTTCGTCACCGTCGGCAACGGCGGCTGGGACATGCACGGCGGTGGCAAGGAATTCCGGGTCGACGATGGCCTGGCCACGTTGCTGCCGGCCGTCGACAAGGCCGCCTCGGCATTCATCGAGGACATCCACCAGCGGGGCATCGCCGATAAGGTGCTGCTGGTGATCACCGGCGAGTTCGGCCGGACTCCGCGGATCAACAAGAACGGCGGTCGCGATCACTGGGGTAACCTCTGCACCCTGGCGTTCGCCGGTGGTGGACTGAAGACCGGACAGGTCATCGGTCGTTCCGACCGCACCGGAAGCCGACCCGCCTCTCAGCCGATCTCCAGCAGCCAGGTCATGGCCACCGTCATGCACTCGCTGTTCGACATCGGCCAACTCCGTGTCCAGGCCGACCTGCCCAAGGAACTCGAGCAGATCGTCGTCAATCAACAGCCGATCACCGAGTTGTTCTAGGCGACCCGATGTACCGGGACTAGAACTCAAAGGAAGTGCGGGGCACCTCCAATGTTAAGTTCTCGTGAATTGCGGTCGACAAAATTGGGAATTGAGCCAATTCTTCAAACGCCTTTTTTGACGTCTCCGTAAGTTTTACTGAGTAGTTTTGACCCAACAGAACAGTCTGTTGGTCGTTTCTCGCCAGCTGATGGTCCGATGCTCAAGTTTCGCCGACTTCTCTTCACCGGCTGTTTTGTCCTCCTGGGCGTCTTCGGGCAGTCGCTGCACTTCTTGCCGGGTTTTGCGCACGACCACGCATGCTCCACGCACGTCCCGAAATCAAATCACCATTGCGGCCACACCCACCATCACGGCCCGGAACACAAGTCCAGCCCTGGTTCCGCACCGATCGCCACGGATCGTCACAAGTGTGCGATCTGCGAGTTCTATGCCAACCTTCAATCTTCGTTGCCCGCTGCGGTCATTGGCCCCGCGGTCAGAGTCGAGTTTGCGGAGCACTTCTCACCCCTGCTTGGGGTGTCGCGCGTCTCTCCGGCCGCCTGCCAGCGCGGCCCGCCTCTTTCCTGACTGACGTCAACAACTTGTTCGATTGCGGTCAGCGTTCGCGCAGCGCGCTGGATTAATTGACGCGTTCCTGTGTGTAACGCGTCAACCTCTCTTGCGTCTGACTCCGCAGACGGGTCCGCGCCTCGTGTTGTCGTCTTTGCGCAACTCGTAAGACCCGTGCACTCATGATGTCGGGTCCTCCGGAAACTGACAGTCCGGAATTCACTCACGTGACCAACACAAAAATGACCAACACAAAAATGACCAGACAGGGACCTCGTGTCGCATCCCGCCGCAGGGGCTTTACCCTGATCGAACTGTTGGTGGTGATCTCGATCATCGCCGTGCTGGCCTCCTTGATCATGCCAGCCATCATGAACGCACGGACTGCCGCTCGACGGATCCAGTGTGCCAACAATCTGAAGCAACTCGCCGCAGCAACCATGAACTTCACCAGTGCAAGCAATGGCCGCCTGCCGGATGCCTACGACTGGTACCCGGCTCTGGATGCCAATGGGAACTTCGTCGACAAGGCGATTTCGCGTCCGTGGCCGGTGGCATTGCTGCCGTTCCTGGACAGGAACGACCTGCAACGAATCGTGGCCAATGGAACACTCGGTGGGATTGCTTCCGGTGGGGATATTCCTCACGTGGAATCACTGAGCTGTGTGGTCGACGACAACAACTACAGTCAGAGCAGTGGACTGAGTTACGTTGGCAACGGTGGTTACATGGGTTTGGCGGCCTTCCAGAACGCAAACCTGCAGACGGCCGAACCCGACAGTTTTAATTACGGGGGGCCCAACAGCGAGAGAGTGGCACACGCCACGGGCGTCTTCTGGGCGCCCGACAACGGGGTGTCCTCAGGCCTGATCCCCGGTGCCGTTGGATTCGAAAAGGATGTCCACAAGATGACCCTGGACTTCATCAGTGCCGGCGACGGCAACTCCAACACGATCCTCTTCGGAGAGAACCTCCAGGCAGGAAACTGGGCCTGGCACCCGGACGCATCGGGACAAACCGTGGCGGATTGCCGACAGGGCGGTTCGTTGTTTGGGGTACTCGTGGCATCGGGCGTCAATCTCAACCCGAACGCGGTTCCCGGCAAGTTGACACTGGGAAGCATCACAAGCTTCTCGAACCCTGCTGTCGTCGCGGGACGACTCAACAAGAACTTGACCGCGGCGAGATTCAAGGCGCCGCGTCCCAGCTCCAACCACGGCGAGCTGGTCAACTTTGCGTTCTGTGCCGGCAACGTCCGGTCAATCAACATGAACGTCGATCCCAGGGTGTTCGCCAGGCTCGTCACCCCCGACGGGCAACGATTTGGCCAGGTGATCCTGAGCGACGAATAAAAGTGGCCGTGATCACCGGGGAAACCGCTCCCCGCTGGCTTGTGCCGGCGGGGAGTTGAAAACCGACGGCCAGGAGGAGCTACTTTCCCGTCCAGTAGTCAAACACCAGCACGTCTGCCACCCGTGGCCCAACCAGCTTGACGAACTCCTGGTGCGCCGGATGCGGCAGGTAGATGTCGCGTCCCTTCTCGTCGCCGAAGGTCACCACGAACCCGTGGGTGAACCCCTTCTGCTTGTTCTCGACGCTGACATCGACCCCGTGTTCGAACCCGACAATCGCCTCGATCCGCTGCGGCAGAGCCGCGAACGCCCGCACCACCTCCTGGACCTGGGGCTTGGTGACCTCGGGCTTGAACTTGAACAGCACCACGTGACGGAGCCGCCGTGAACCCGGCCCGCCGACGCCCAGGGCCTCGAGCATCCGGGCCGCGACGAATCGGTTGCCGGCCGCATTCAGGTGCACGCCGTCTCCGGTCAGCACCTTGCTCTCGGCCTCCAGGGGATTGTGGCGACCCAGGTAGGCGTGAAACTCCCGGTTCAGGTCCAGCAACTGAACGCCGGTTCGCCCCGCGACCTTGCGGGAAATCGCCGAGTACTCGGCCAACATCTTGTCCAGCGAGTTCGATCCGGCCGGTTTCTCGCCGATCACGCTCGGCGTACAGAGCACCACGCGGGCACCGGCGGACTCGATCCGTTCGATCAACCGCCCCAGTCCCGCCTCGAAATCCTCCTTCGACGTCCCCTTGCCCTGCAGCGAGTGCCACACGTCGTTGATGCCGATGTAGATCACCACCACGTTGGGCTTTTTGTCCAGCACATCGCGATCGAGTCGTTTCTCGAGATCGGGCACCTTGTGGCCGCTGATTCCGGCTCCGACCACGTCGATCTTCATCTCGGCGTGCCGTGTCTTGAAGTACTTCCGGACCAGTTGGACATAGCCGTCGGGTCGTTCGCCGAACTGGGTGATCGAATCGCCGAGGAAGACAATCCGGTCACCGGTCTTCAGCTTGCCGTCGGCGGCCGGGGCCGGGTTGACCACCAGTGCCACAGCCGAAAAAGCCACGGCCAGGGAAACGAAAGACGGGATCGTCTCACGGACGAACTCGGGACAGGTCAGCGACATCGCGTCGTCCAGTCTGATCGGGAAGGGAAACCGGCGTCCGGGCTACTGGCCCAGCAACCAGGGAACGGCGGCCATCACCGCATCGGACTCGTCGCCCTTTTGCGAGACCACGTACTTGGGTCGTTTCATCGCCTTGTAGACCGCCTGCACACGCTGGGGAACCCGCCCTTTCTCACCGGCCAGCCACAACGGCAGCGGTGCAGCCAGGGAAAGCAATCCGGGCAGGTCACCGTACTTGACGGCTCCGGGCAGGAACTCGGGATCGCGGTAATGCTTGACGTTGACGAAGCGGAAGCCTCCGGTGCCAACAACCGCCTTGTCGACCAGGTCCTGGACCAGCACCCGCGCCGTGGCGACCAACGGACCCGCCCCTGCGGTCCCCACCAGGGCCACCGCCCCGGCCTTGTCCTCCTCGTGACCCTTCACGAACGCCAGCAAGGTCAGGATGTCGTGAACCCGGCTGGCGAAAACCGTGTGGTTGTACCCGAACGTGTAGGCGGCGAACTCGCGGTTGTTGCTCACCTTGGGCGTCATCCCCAGCGGTTTGCCGCCGGCCAGGAACTCGCCCTGGTACAACAGGTCCGCCCCTAGCACCGCGGCACCACCATCGAGCAGCTTACGGATAGCGGCGATCGGGCGACCGTTCTCGCCGTACAGACCGGCCTTGCCCCGGCCGTCGACCCACACCACGGCCAGCCCGCTGTACTTGGCCTTCTTCGGGAAAAAGGACACCACCGGCAACGATTCGCCCTCGGACTTCAGCCTCAGGATGTCGGTGAACTCCAGGTAATCCCCCCGGTCGTGCTCGGCAACCTTGGTCCGGTCCACCTGGTTGGCCCGGGGCAACCCGCGGCCGATGATTGTCTTGATCGCGCCGCCGACAATGCCGCGGTACAGCGTCATGTCCTCGCGCTGCCGAGGGACCAACGAGGCCAGCTGGGCCTGGGACTGTTTCGAAAGGAACCCGGTGACGGCCTTCTCGTGGTCTTCACCCCCCTTGGGAGCCGGGTGGTCCTTGTCCCACACCGTGTACTCCTCGGAGGTCAACGGCTCGTAGTCGGTCTCGACAACCGGCTTGTCTCCCAGCCCGAGGTGGCGGCTGAACAGGTTGTACATGATCCGGCGACTGACGTAGTTGTAGTTGTGCGGAAACCGGACCAGCGAACGGCACAGCACGTGGTCACGTTTGCCGTAGAGCCCGTAGAGCTTCCGCAACTCGGGATACCCCTTGGTCATCATCTCCTTGGTCCAGTCGTTGGCCGCTGTCATCCCCTGGGGCTTGGGAGCGAACAACGCGGCCAGTTCGACGTTGCCGGTGCCGATTCTCAGCAGGCAGCAGTTCTCGCACGTGCACCCCCCCTGCATCGATGTCGAAACCATCCCGTTGGGGAAGGCCACGACCGGACGCGGATCGATGGCACACAGCAGGATCGTCTGGGTTCCTCCACCACTGCCTCCGGTCACACCGATCCGCTTCGGATCGACATCCGGCAGTCCGGCCAGGAAATCAAGGCCGCGGATCGAGTTCCAGGTCTGCAGGCCCATGATGCTCTGCAGACGCAGTTCGGCCTGGGTGCTGATGAAGCCCCAGCCGTCGTCGGGACTGTTCATGTGGGCCCGCTGTTTCTGCAGCCGATGGGCCACGCCCATGCCGATCTGCTGGGCGTCGGCATAACCTTCCATGTCGTAGATCAAGGTCACGCAGCCCATCCTGGCCAGGGTGGCACAGCGGGCCAACTTGGGGAACCGGCCCGACTTGGTGAACTTCTCGGCGCCGCTCTTGATCAACGCCGCCATGCTGGCAACACCGTAATCCTGCAACCGGCCGCCGTGACCGTGAGGACACAGCACCGCCGGGTGCTTGCCCCCGGCCTTCTTGCCCGCAGGCCGGAACAGCAACCCGGTGACAAAGTGCCCCGGCACGCTCTCGAAGTGGACCTTCTCGACGGTGAACCCCGGCCGGGTGGTCTTGCCGTAGATGGCCGGCTTCAGCGGGGTTCTCTGGGGCATCGGCCACAGGCCGGTCGAGACCAGGATCCTCTGCTTCAATTC
>DLVV01000227.1:0-4903 GCA_003445035.1 Planctomycetaceae bacterium
CGGTTCCGTCGGAGAGGTGGCAGAGTGGCCGAATGCACCGGTCTTGAAAACCGGCGTCGTGTAACAGCGACCGGGGGTTCGAATCCCCCCCTCTCCGCTCTTTTGACCTGCCGGCTCACCGGCGGTCGTCGGCACTCCGGGGTAGTACCCGTCGCCTGAGTTGCCCACCCTGGCCGGCCACCAGGACGCTGCCGTCGGTGGGATGGACGGCCAGCGAATAGGCCCAGCCCTCCAGGGCCGGGACGTCGCTGGTCACCTGCACCGTCAGGGGGTCGATCACCCGGACGTGACCGTCGCTGCACGAGACAACCACGCGGGATCCGTCCGGGAGCCAGTCGGCATCCAGCGGCCTGGACTTCAGGCGGGCAAATCGGACCATGCGGCCGATCGTCGGCTGCCAGAGTCGGACCGATCGATCGTCGCTGACCGAGGCCACCATCGGCAGCCCCTCACCACCGGGTCGCAGGGCGAGGTTGTGGACCCGCCGGGTGTGGATGTTCAGGCTACGGATCAACCGGCCGGAACCCGGCTTCCAGACCCTCAGGCTTCGGTCGACTCCCGTGCTGACCAGGATCTTTTCCTTCGGCAGAAAGCACAGCGAACAGACGCCCCGGGAATGGCCCTCGAGACGGCGTTGGCGTGCACCGGTCCTGGTGTTCCACAGCGTCACGCTGTGGTCCAGGCTCGCCGCCGCCAGGGACGAATCGCTGAGCCAGGCCAATCCCATCACCAGGTTGCCCTGGCCGCCGAGGACCTTCAGCGACTTGCCGGCCGGCCACGAGAAGATCTCGACCGACCCGTCTTCGGTCGGAGTGCCTCCACCGACGGCCAACCGGTTGCCGGACGGGGAAAAAGCGACATCGTGGAGGTTGACGGCTGCTGCCGGGAACGTCGCCCGGTGTTTCAACTCCGGCCAACTGTAGACCCGCACTCCGGCCTGCGAGCAGGCGACGACGGTTTTTGCATTCGCAGCGAAGGCGACCGCCGTGACCGGCGGCTCGCCCGCCGTGGCCGGGATCAGCCAAAGGCCCAACCAGAGACCCACCGTATGGAGAACGTGTTTCGGGTTCACGGGCATGGTGAGTCGAGGTGCGAGCCAGCTGTTTTTCAATCGGCCGGCCACTATCCGATCAGCCCGTCAATGACCCGGGCTCCGTCTCGCGCGACACGAACCGGGCGGCCATCGGCGGTCTGCAGTTCCCGGTTCGGATCGATGCCGAGCAGGGTGTAGACGGTGGCGGCAAGGTCCGCGGGTGTGACCGGCTGGTCTTTCGGATACTCGCTGAGCGAATTGCTGCTGCCGATGACCTGGCCACCCTTCACGCCGCCTCCGGCCAGCGCAACGCTGAACACGTTGGGCCAGTGATCCCGTCCGCCGGCCGAGTTGATCTTCGGGGTGCGGCCGAACTCGCCCATCACGACCACCAGCGTTTCATCGAGAAGCCGGCGGTCGTCCAGGTCGCCGATCAGCGCGGTGAGGGCGCGGTCGAGTGAAGGAAGCGGGGCATTCTTGTCGGTGGGATAGCGTTGCTTCAGCTTGAGGATGTCCTGGTGAGAGTCCCATCCGGTGCTGTTGACCGTCACGAATGGAACACCCCGCTCGACGAGCCGACGGGCCATCAGGCAACTGGGGCCGATGCTGTTCCCGCGACCGTACCGCTGACGGACGTCTTCGGGTTCCTCGGTCAACGCGAACGCCCGCTTGGCCTTTGGAGAAGCGATCAGGTTGTAGGCTCGTTCGAGGTCCGGATCGGTGGCGGTCGTCGCCGCGGCATCCTTGGCGCGGCTGAAGTCGTCAAACGCGCGGACGATTTGACGGCGACGATTCAGACGTGTCAGGTCGAGGCCGCGGTAGAAGTCGAGGTCGCGGACCTTGAGGCTGGACCTGTTCCGATCGCGGCGGTTGGAACTGCCGCCCACGGCGAATGGCTGGGTGGCCGGCGGCAGGTAGCCGTTGCCGGACACCTTGCCGGTGAAAGTCGGGACGGCGATGTTGGGTGGCAGCACACCGGCCGAAGATCTCAGGTGAGCCACGGTGGCGCCGAGCGTCGGATAGGCCAGGGCCGGAGACGGCTTGTAGCCGGTCATCAGGTAGTGCGTGCCGAAGTTGTGTTCGCCAAGCGGCGAGGTCATTGAGCGGATGATCGCCAGCTTGTCGAACATCCCGGCGGTTCGTTCGAGGCACTCGCTGAGTCGCACACCAGAGACGTTGGTGGCGATGGTCTTCAGCGGACCTCGCACCTCTTCGGGAGCGTCCGGCTTGGGATCGAAGCTCTCGATGTGACTGGGACCGCCGTCGAGCCAGATCAGGATGCAGGATTTCGCCTTGGCAACTGGAGACTTCTCGGCTGCAAACAGGTGTTGCAGGCGGAAGAAATCGCCGAGTCCCAATCCCAGGGCCGTGAGGCCGCCGACTCGCAGCAGGTCGCGGCGGGTCACGCCATCGCATCGCCTGGCGTCGCTCATGGTCTTCTGTCTCCACTTCGGGCAGCGACCGTCTCTGCGGACGCTGATTTCGAAACCTGGTGGCCAACTAGTGGTTCGTGACGAATTCCCGGCAGATCAACAGACCCCACACGAAGTCCTCGAGGAATTCCCGTTTCCCGTCGGCGGTGGTGATGGCGTCCAGTTGTTTCTTCCAGTGTTGTGTTTCCCGGTCGGTGGGATGCCGGCTGAGTGCGACCAGGTAGAACCGGCCGACGATCTCCACGGGCGACTTGCCGGCCGCAACCAGCTTGCTCAGCCGGCTGCCGGGAACGCCGATGCGGGCGTTGATCAGTGGACCGTTGAACAGGTGCAGTTTCTGGGGCAGGCCTCCCGGGGCCGCCGAGCTTTCGCACGACTCGTCTCGGCCGCACCGGCCGAGGATGTCCAGCGACAGGGACGGGGTTTTCGGATTGACCAGGGTCACGGCGCGGGTGCCGGACGGTTCGTCGCCGTAACGCTCGGCCACGCCGAGCACGTCCGAAATCGCATCGGCGAGCACTTCGGGTTCCAGCCGTTGCCGGATGGCGTGCGAATAGAAGCGGTCGTCCGACTTGTTCACCGGCGTCGCGTTCGCACTGCGGGCGTAGCTGGCGCTGCCGGCGATCAGCTTCAATGTGTGTCGCAGCTTGTGGCCGTTTCCGGCGAAATCATCAGCCAGCTTGTCCAGCAGCACCGGATGAGTCGCCGGATTCGTGGCACGAAAATCGTCGGTCGGCTCGACCAGGCCCCGGCCCATCATCCGCTTCCACAACCGGTTCACGATCGCCCTGGCGAAGAACGGGTTGTCCGCACGTGTCAGCCATTTTGCCAGTTCGTCTCGTCCATCGACGACCGTCCTGGGAAGGAACTGTTCGCCGGGGATACGCGGAACCGCCGTCTCGAGTGTCCTGGGGTGAATCACCCGGCCGCTCGGATTGATCTCAATCACCCGTCCGGAATCGATCTTGGCAAAGATCGCGGCGAGTCCGTGATAATCGTCCTGTGTCCATCGGTCGAGCGGGTGATTGTGGCAATTTGCACAACGCAGTCGGCTGCCCATGAACAACTCGCTCATGAACTCGGCCTGTTTCCTGGGGTCTCCGTTGGTGCGGTAGAAGTTGGCGGGTCCGTACTCGTGCGAGTCGCCGGAGGCGCGGATCACGCTGCGAGCCAATTGGTCGTAGCCGACACCACGTCGAATTTGCTCGGCGAGCCACTCGTGGTACGTTGCCGCTCCCTGGCTGTCTCCCTGGACCTCCCCGCTTTGAGGACGAATCCGCAACAGGGTGGCCAGTTGCAGGGTCCAGTATTCGGTGAAGGCTTCGGATCCCAGCAGTTCGTCTGCCAGGGCTTGCCGTTTCTTCGGGTTCGTGTCTGCCAGGAAGGCCCGCACTCGGGCCACCGTTGGCAGTCGCCCCGTGAGGTCGAGTGTCAGCCGACGCAGATAGGTGGCGTCATCGGCGATCGGGGAGACGGGCAGTCCGAGAGTCGTCAGCGAGTCGAGGACTTCTTCGTCGATGAAACTTCGCCTGGGTTCGGCTGCCAGGTCGACCTGCGAATCGGTCAGCGGGACGATGAACTCGATCGGAACGACTTCGGTCAGGTACCGGGCGACGACGATGTGTCGGCCGCGGCGGAGCACACGGGATCGGGCCGATTCGGGATCGATCCTGACCGCCGAGGAGTCCTCGGGCTGGAAGACCGTCCACCGTGTCACGTCGCGGCTGCTGCCGTCGGAGAAATGGGCGGTGGCCCGCAGCGCGATCGGTTGTCCCAGGGAGTTCCCGACGTGCTTCTTCGGAGAAATCTCTACCCGTTTCAGCGTCCGCCGGGTGACCAGCCGAGCTCCCTGGCGAATCCACTTCAGGAGGAGCTTCGTGCCGTCGTGGTCCAGGTCGAAACGCTCTCCGCCACCGTGGGTGATCGATTCGGTCGGCTTGAGGATGATGAGACTCTGCTCGGGACGGGCCAGGTTGATGCGACTGCCTTCGAGCTGCCGGACTATGGCATCAAAATCGGCCCGAGGATTGCCGCCGAACAGCGAGAGCTTGAAGCCGCCGCGGCCGATGGCCGCCCCGTGACAGGCTCCGGCGTTGCAACCGTACCTGGTGAAGATCGGGATCAGGTCGTTCTCGAAATCAACCGCCGCGGTCTCGGGCACGGCGGTTTTCGCCCTGGAAAGACTTTCCTGGGCAAAACCAACCGAACCGAGAATGGCCAGGATGGCAAGAACGCCGAATGGAGACCGGATGGACGGCATCAGCTGTCTCGGACCGGGAAAGCGGTGCGACTTGTAGACGGACTACTTGCGTTGCAGGGCCTTGCGGGCCGCTCGGCCCTCTTCCTCGTTCAGCTTGCCATCGCCGTCCTTGTCGAACCGCTTGATGAGATCCTCCCGCGACGGACGTCGCGCGGGTGCGGCAGCGGCCGGTTCTTC
>DLVV01000227.1:5287-7594 GCA_003445035.1 Planctomycetaceae bacterium
GGGTCGGGATAGAGCATGGACTGTGGGAACACGAAGTTGTGCGTGACCTTTCCGTCCCTGGCCACCACGACCGTCATCGAGATGGTTCGGTTCAGGCCCAGTGCACCGGGGCCGTCGCGACCATCCTCGGAGGCGGCCATCACGAGACCGGAAAGCCGGCTGCCGAATCGCTTGCCGAACTGCGACAGCTTGGCGGGATCGTCGCCAAGCAGAATGGCTGAGAAATGGAGTCCCTTGTCCGACTTTTCTTTGATTTGAGAGACCATCCGCGCAAGGCCGAACAGGCCACGGAGCCCCACTCTGTTCCCGTCCATGAAGATCAACACCTGCGGCTTTCCACCGGCCAGGCTGACCGGATCGATCGGCTTGCCGTCGATGTTTCCGACCAACCCGGTGACCCTGAAGGGCGGGATCTTCTCTCCCGGCTGCGGTCCCGAAAACAGCGTCTTGCCTTCTGCTGTCTTGAACTGTGCGGGGTCCTTGACCTCCACCTTGCGACGGTTGCGGTATCGTTTTTCGGTCCCGCGACCAGCATCTCGATCACGACTTCGTTCGGGAAAGGCGAGGGTGTAGAGCTGCGAGGCTTCTTCGCGGGTCAGCTTGCCCTTCTCGATCAATTCCCCGAGTCGCTTGCGGAAAGCCACACGCGGGTCCGATTCGGACCGCCGGGTTTCGGTCCGGTTCCGACGGGAATTTTCACGGCCACGCGCTTCACCCCGCTTCTTTTGGACGCGGGCCTCGCCGCGTTTTTCGGTTTTCTTCTCGGTTGGAGAATCCTGGGAGAAGCCCGTCGAGCAGACCAGGGCTGACAACATGAACGCGAAAGTCAAACGGGACATTTTTGGGATCCCAATCAAGTTAGAAGGAGTTGTTTGCAGGTTTCCGGGCACAGGGAGAAGCCATCCCTCTGCCGGACAAGTGGACATGGTTTCTCGAGAACGTCTGGACGGATGGGACTCACCGCTTTTCTCGCGTGCCGGAGAACTTGCGGCGACTGGGAGAGCCGTCCTGTGGTCGGTACTCCATGGTGCCACTGATCGAATCCCCGGCGATCGTCCCCTTGTAGGCCATGGTCATTTTGCTGTTCCTGGGGACCTTGAAGGACAATTCCGACCCGGACAGCGTAACAGAGGTGGCCTTGGCGGTCCTGGATTTGGAACGGGTGTGCACACCCACCAGCTTGTCACCTTCCCGGGAGATTTGGATGGAGTACATGTGGTCCCGGTCCGGCCGGCTCTTGCTTTTCACGGCCAGTCGCCACGTTCCCACCGGGTTGGCTGTGGTCTCTGTCCTGGCCGCCTCGACGAAGAAAATGAAGTCGTTGCTGAACAGTCCGCCGGGGTTCTGCACCTGCAGCAGGTGCAGGCCTGTCGTGGGCAGCTCTGCCAGCGCGATGGTCACGACGTCACGCTTGGTTTTGATCGAGCCCGGCACACGTCGTCCATCGACGATCACCCGGGCTCCTTTGCGGATGTGCCGCCCGCTGATGGTCATCGTGGACGAGCCGGTGCGCAAGACGGGAAACTTCTGGCGTCCTCGTTGCGGGTGGATGGGTCCGGGTGTCCACAGTGCCGGCTGGGGGTGGTTGAGATCGACCCGGGTGCCAAGCCCGGCGGTGAAGGTGGCGACCAGTCGACCCTTCGACGCCAGTGACACCAGCGTCTTTCGAGTGAACGACCGGCGATCTCCGCCGGTCTCGAAGTAGGCCGCCTCCTTGCCCCGGTGGGCGTACTCCAGGGTCACCGGCGTGGCTTTCGTGTCGTCGAGGAAGGCGCCGTTGCCCTGGAGCGTGACGCCGCCTTCGCCGGCAGATCGTTCGAGGGCATCCAGCAGGTCGGTCGTCAGGTCATCGTCGATCGAGGTGCGATTGAGGGTGATCTGTCGGGCGAATGACCCGGAGAACCCGGTGCTGTTCTCCAGCACCATGTCCCAGACCGGGTCGAATCGTCGTCGGCTGCCCCACGACATCCGCCAGACGCGGCGTTCGGGGGCACCCTGCTCGGCGATTTTCCGGTAGAAATCGAAGTCGATGATGTTCAGCCGTCCCTGTGGCAGGATCAGCCAGCGGTCGTAGGCCCCCCGCCAGGTGGGGGCGTCCATCCCGGTTCCCGGCGTGTTGGTGCTGACCAGGAACGGCATCCGGTGGCAGTTTCCACAGATGTTGGGCCTGCGCTTGCCGGGATCGTCGTCTCCCTTGACGTGAAACAGTTCGAATCCGTTTCTCGCCCTGGTCGACACCACGTTGGTGTAGGCACGTCTTTGTGCGGGTGGATAGGTGACGCTGAGAATGAACTTGGCCATCGCGTC
>DLVV01000227.1:7996-9531 GCA_003445035.1 Planctomycetaceae bacterium
CCCCCGTCGATCAGGTGCCGGGCGGCACTCTCGGGATCCCCCGGGCGGCTGTTGGGTTTGACCTTTCGGCGAATGTTGGCGCTGTTGTTTCCTCCGTAGGGATCACCGGGAATCCCGTCCCAGTGAAACGGTTCGGTGTCACGCAGACCTCGAACCGGCATCGTCGAGCGGGGCATGATCTGGTTGCCGCCGGTGACGATCGGGGTGTTCAGGACCCAGAGCAACTGGTCGGTGTGGCCGTCCGGGTGACAACTCGCACACGAGTACGTGCCGGTGGTGGAGGCGGCGGCCGTGTTGAAGGCGATGCGTCCGCGCTTGACGTCCGAGTCGGTCGGATCTTCCAGACGGACCGTCGCGGTGACTTCCAGCGAGGTCGGGTCGGAGACATCGACCAGGGATACGGTGTTGGCGACGGCATTGAGCACCCAGGCGGCCGTGGCCTTGCCGTCGTCGGTGGACTCCAGGGCGATTCCCCGTGGCACGGCGTCGACGTCGGCTCGCCCCAACACCTGGCCGGTCTGGGCATCGACGGTGAAGAGCTTGTCGGAACCGGCGGCGGAGACGAACAGGGTGGTATCGTCGTCGCTGACCTGGATCGCGTACGGAGTGGCCAGGGCCTGCCCCGACCCGGGGTGCTTGGGAGGCAGTGGTTCGAGATCGATGAACTTCGGCTTCTGCGGTGTCCCATCCCGGAAGGCGACGCTGGTCACCTGGTTCAGAAAGGCGCGGTTCTCGAGTTCTTTCAGCCCGTGCTTCTTCGTGCCCGATTTGCCGTTGGCGTCGTTGCGGGCATCGGCCTGGGCAATGAAGACTCGGCCGGTGGAATCGACCGTAACCCCGTAGAGCAGCGTGCCGAGGCTGTCGACCACCTTGACCAACTGGTCGGTCCGGGTGTCGAAGATGTAGAGATCCCGATCCGGGACACGGGGGTGCTTGATGATGTCGACGACGTGACCCAGCGACAACACGTTGTTGTGTCGGATCGAATGCTCCCAGGCATCGAAAGTCTTGAGCTTGCCGTCGAGTGGTTTGCTGCCGCCGGAGAGCTGCGTCTTGTTGTTGGATTCGAACGGGATCACGTACAGCCGGTTGCCTCGAACGGAGATGGCTCGGGGGTCCTGGGCGTTGATGCGTAGCCGCTTGGTGATGCGACGGTTCTCGACGTTGACCACCGCGATGGTGTTCTCCGAGGACAGCGCCACGTAGGCCTTCCGGTTTCCTGCGAAGGCGATGCCGACGGGTTCGTCAAAACGCGTCGCCTTGGTGGTCGGATGGAAGTCCTGAACCGTGGCGATGACCTGCAGGTACGTCGGGCTGTCGAAGTCGGTGTCGATCACGCTGACCGAATCGGAGACGTGATTGGCGACCCAGAGTTCCTTGCCGTCGGGTCGCACGGCCACCCCCACGGGGTCGACGCCCACCGCCACGCGGGACACGACCTTGCGGGAGGTCGGGTCGATGACGTCGACGGTGTCGGCCGGCGTGTTCGTCACGAAGACCTGGCCACCGACCAGGGCGATCGGCGACGCGTGCGG
>DLVV01000440.1 GCA_003445035.1 Planctomycetaceae bacterium
TGGTTTGTTCGAAATCGAGAAACTGCCATATTG
Organism: Planctomycetaceae bacterium; assembly: GCA_003445035.1. Classification (GTDB taxonomy): domain Bacteria; phylum Planctomycetota; class Planctomycetia; order Planctomycetales; family Planctomycetaceae; genus UBA8437. The sequence goes on from DLVV01000440.1 coordinate 34, forward strand.
CCACCAGGTAAAACACCATCGCCAGGACGTTCTTTCGCTGGGTGATCCAGGCGACCGATTCGACATTGACCGGGTGGACGGCAAACACCGTCGCGGCCAGCCACGCTCCGGGAATCTCGAGCTGAACCAGCACCCTCCACAGCAGCAGGCTGCCTGCAGCATGCAGCAGGACGTTGACGACGTGGTAACTGGTGGGGTGGGGCAGGCCGGTCGCCGGGTTGGTGCCGAAGACCTGGTGTTCGATCCAGTAACTGGTCCAGGTCACCGGCCAGTAGTTGAACGCTTCGGAGGAGAACCAGATGGCCGAGAGTCCCTGCCGCTGGACCAGGGCGAGGATGGCCGTCAGGTCGTCGTCGTTCCAGACGAAACCGGCGTCGAGAACCGGGAGGTAGGCCAGCAGCGTGGCCGCCAGCAGCGTGGCCGCCTGCCACACGATCTGGCGGCGTGAGTGCGAGCCTGCGTGTTCCGGGTCGGCTGTGAAGACGGTTTCGGTCATGGCGACTGTTGGCCGTCCGGGGAGAACATGTCCGGCACGAGTTGTTTTCGGACGAATCCTTCCAGGGACCGGGCGACGATGTCGTGGGCGATTTCGTTGGGATGGTGATCGGTGGGGTGCACCCAGAGTTGATGGTCGGTGAGTCCGCGGAAGTCGGGCAACAGGTCGTGAACCGGCAAGCCGAGTTCACCGCACGTCTCGTCGACAAAGGTGTGAATTGCCGTGAACGGGTAATCCTCAAGCGCCATCAACTCCGGGAAGATCGCCAACCCGACCCGGAATCCGTGGATTTCAGAGAGTTCGACAATCCGGGCCAGCGCGGCCCGCGATGCCGACCAGTCCATTTGCCGGGATGACGAGCCGGCCTCGGCGAAGAAAACTCGCGGGTTGGTGAAGTAGGCCTGGCTGTAGTGCGAGACCATTCGCCGTCTCAGGTCCCGGACTCGCCACGAGTACTGGAACCAGTCGAGCAGGTGAGAGTAGCGGGCCAGTCCGGTCGGCTGAAGGTAGACTCCGTCCCCTTCGCCGTTGTTCCAGAAGGCCACGGCCGATTCGTCCCGGTAGATATCGTTGAGGTAGAAGATGACGAGCACGATGTCAGGAGCGAGTGTGAGCCAGCGGTTTTCGAGGGTGACCTGCTGGTCGCGGGTGTTGTAACCCTGGGTGCCGGCATTGAGCACCTCGATGGGCCGTTGCTCGCCGAGGCGACCTTCGAGGCGGCGCAGAAACGTGTGCTCTTCACCGACACCGACGCCGAACGTGAACGAGTCACCCAGCCCGAGAAGCCTCAGAGTTCCGGCGGGCTTTTCTTTTGCCACCTCTGGCCCGCGGAGTCCCAGTTTGTTGACGGTCATCTCGACCCCGTTGCGGTCGTCGAAGTACCCACGGGGGTTCGAGGCGTACTCGATGCGGAAGCGGGCACCGGGGGTGTACTGGCCCATGTCGATGTCGGCGAAGGGACTGGGTTGCTTGATCAGCCCGTCAGCCCACATGTCGCTGCGTTGGAACGAGTTGCCGTCGAAGACGCTCCAGCGAGGCGGGCGGAACCGCTCGGGCCGGGTGTCGGTGACCTGCAGGCCGGCCTCGGCCGCAACCAGCCCGAGTGCCAGTCCTCCGACGATCGCCAGCAGGCGTTTCCGGCCGCGTGACGGCGATGATGACATGGGGGTTCCGACGCGGTCGGCCGCTGGATTTGGGCGGGTGGGAAGCTCGAGGGGAATCGCCGGGGGACTCACTCGGGGCTGGCGACGTTCTTGTCCATCGGTGGCTGTGGCTGCGAACCGGATCCCCCGATCCGACAGCCGACCCAGCCGACAATCATGGTGACCGCCAGTGCCAACGGGGAAATCCACTGGAAACTGATCGGGTCATTGCAACTGGTCCTCATCTCGCCGGTGACCTTGTCCTTCAACTCGATGAACTCGGTTCCGAACACCTCGGGGTTGATGCCGAACTGGTCGAACAGCAGGTAGGTCAATGGACCCGAGAAGGCGATCCCCACGGCGGTGGCGGTCCCGATGATCGTTCCCAGCCAGACGGCCCATGGCCTGGGGTTGCGGACGAACAGGGCGAAGAAGAACAACCCGAAGATCGGCACGGTCAACAGGTTGACCGTCTTGCTGGTCATCTCGGTGATGTTGCCCTGGATGAACCGCATCAGCGTGCTGCTGAGTACGACGAAGCCGCCGATCGAAACGGCCAGGATCCGAGCCAACCTCAGCTGGGCTTTCTCGGACATCTCGGTCTTGCGGAAACGGCTGATGAAGTCCCGCAGCACCACGGCGGTGACCGAGTTGACCCCCGAGTCAATGCTCGACATCGCCGCAGCGAACATGGCGGCGACAACCAGTCCCGAAACGCCCACCGGGAGGTGGTAGGCGATGTAGCGGGGGAACAGCTTGTCGGCATTGTCCTTGAGCTGGATCGATTCGGGCAAATGGTCGAGGTTCTTTTCAAAGTAGCCCAGCAGGGAGAACCCCACGGCACACAGGGTGACAGTGACGACGCTGCCGACGATCAACTGGGTGGCCAGGGCCCGGCGGGCGGCCTTGGTGTCGGTGGTGGCCATGAATCTTTGCACCGTCGTCTGGTCACCACCCAGGGTGGCGATGTACCAGATGGTGGCACTGAGCAGCGCGCCCAGCCCTGAAACCCTCAGCTTGAAGCTGACCGCTCCGTCCTCGATCGGCAACAGCGGTTGGGAATCCCAGTTGGCGTGCCAGCCGGTGGGGATCCAGCCGAAACCGCCGAAATCGTAGGTGACCGTCGCGACGACCAGCAGGGCTCCACCAAACAGCAGAACCGTCTGGAGGAAGTCGGTGATCACGACCGCCTGCAGTCCACCCAGAGAGGTGTAGATGACGGCCACCGCGCCGGTGACGGCCGCCACGGCGGGGATCCATTTCGGGTCAAGTCCCATCATCACCGTCATGGCCTCGGCGGCCAGGTAGACCAGCAAGGTCATCCAGACCAGTCGCAGGACCAGGAACATCGTCGCACCCAGTAATCTCAAGCCCAGGCCCAGCTTCTCCTCCAGCAACTCGTAGGCACTCGTCACGCGGAACTTCATGTAGATCGGCAGCATCAGGTAGCCGACCACGAAGAAGACGACCGGCAGCCCCAGCAACGAGATCTGGTTGACCGGCCCCTTTCCGGCCGCTTCGCCGGGGACCGAGAGGTAGGAGATGGTGCTCAACAACGTCGCGAACAGCGAGACGCCGATCAGCATCGGGTTCATGTTGCCGCCGCCGGTGAAGTAGTCCTGCATCGACTTCTGTCGGCGGCTGAAATACAGGCCCAGCCCGATCGTCGAGGCGGCGTAGAGAACGATCAGCACCCAGTCAGGCCACTGCAGCCCGATCGCCTGCTCGACCGCCTGTTTGGCATCTTCACCCGACATGTTTGGTCACCAATTCGTGTTAAGGCGTTGCCAATTAGACCGTCGTGCGGCCTCGTGCCACAAGCAGGCCGCCGGTTACTTGGCCAGGTACTCGGCCAGGGCCAGCGCCATGTGTGACATCCCCATGCCGCCTCGTTGCTGGTGCTGTCGCATCTGAGGTGCAAAGGCCTCGAGTGTCTGTTGTGCGTAGGTGCGGTACTTCGCCTGGCCGGTTCGCTTGGCCAGTCGAACCAGGTTGCGAACGCTGGTGCTGTTGCCCGAGGGCAGCACGCTGTCGAAACCGTTCTGGGTTCGAGCCAAAAGCTCCTCGTGGTTGTGCGAGGTGAAATAGAAGCCGTGGCGGGTCTTGTCCCAGTAGAGCGAGATCTGCTCGTCGGTCAGTTTCTGTGCCGAGGTCAGCCACTTGGTGTCGCCGGTCGCCTGGTGCAGCGCCAACAGGCCCTCGACCAGGAACGCGTAGTCGACCAGGTAGGCGTGCAACTTGGCTTTGCCCTTGCGGTAGGTCCTCAGCAGGTGGCTCTTGGACTTGTCCCGGAGCTTGTCGAGCAGAAAGTCGGCGGCTTTCGCGGCCGCCAGGGTGTACTTGGGCTTCTTCAACACGCGGCCGCCGTCGGCGAGGCTGCGGATCATCAGCCCGTTCCAACTGGTCAGCACCTTGTCGTCCAGCAGCGGCGGCTTGCGTTTTTTCCTGGCCGCCAGCAACGTCCGGTGCATCTGTTGGACCAGGTCGGTCTGCTGGGTGTTGGCGATCGAGTCCTCAAGGGGCACGGCCCGGAACAACACGTTGCCGTGTTCGAACTCGGGTTTGTCGACCACGCCGAACAGCTTGCGGTAGGTCTTGGCGTTCTCACCGAGCAGCTGATCGATCTCGGTCCCGGACCAGACGTAGTACTTGCCCTCGATCGCGTCGGTCTCGGCGTCCTGGGCCGAGAAGAACGGGCCG
>DLVV01000240.1:0-636 GCA_003445035.1 Planctomycetaceae bacterium
GACGGCAACGACCTGATCGGTGGCGGAGACGGCGACGATATCATCACCGGTTCCAGCGGGTCCGACCTGATCAACGGCGGAGACGGTGACGACAGCGTCAACGCCGGTGGCGACGACGACATCGTCCTCGGTGGAGACGGAAACGACACGCTCTTCGGCGGATCTGGCAGCGACGTCATCCTCGGCGAGAACGGTAACGACCGGGCCTTCGGCCAGGGCAGCACCAACGACACGTTGTCCGGTGGAGAAGGCAGCGACGAATTGAACGGACTGGCCACCGAGATCGACGAGGCTTTCAGCCTCGAGACTTCGGTGTTCGCCCTGCTCAACAGCGTGTAGACTCGGGCAACACCCGAGGACCACCCCCACGATGCAGGCCTACGAACGGACGCTGGGACGCCTGCAGTGCGTGGTGCTGGATACCGTCCCTGACGGCCAGCCGGTTGAACTGGCCGTGGTGCTCTGCCACGGATTCGGAGCATCCGGAACCGATCTTGTCGGCCTGGGCCCGGAACTCTGCCAGCGAGCCCCTGAACTGACCGGGCGGACCCGCTTCATCTTCCCGGCCGCACCGCTGTCACTCGACGACGTGGGCATGCCCGGCAGCCGCGCCTGGTGGCACCTGGATCTCGAGGC
>DLVV01000240.1:1018-12741 GCA_003445035.1 Planctomycetaceae bacterium
CTGGACGAAGCCCGCGAGTTGCTGACCGAACTGGTCGAGGCCGTCGAGACCGAATGGCAACTCGGGCCGGACAGCCTGGTCCTGGGCGGGTTCTCACAGGGATCAATGATCGCTGCCGATGTCGCGTTGCGACTGCCGGAACCGCCGGCGGCGTTGTGCATCTGGTCGGGGACACTGTTGTGCGAGGCAGTATGGCGTGCACAGGCCGAGGCGAGAGGGACGCTGCGAATCTTCCAGAGTCACGGTCGCACCGACCCGATCCTCCCCTACACCGCCGCCGAATGGCTCAGGGATCTGCTCACCGAAAGCGGGCTCGAGGTCGAGTTCCTCGAGTTTCCCGGAGTACACACGATTCCCGCCGAAGCGGTCGAACGGACGGCGGCCATCCTGCAGGAGATCGTCAACGGCTAACCGGCAGCCTCGGCATCGATTGCCGCCTGCACGTCTCCGATCCTCTCGGCCAACGCCGACTGGTCAACGCCCTCGGCAAAATCTTCGAATCCCGCTGCGGCGATCATCGCCTGGGTGTTGCGGCCGACCTGGTCGAGCGTGAACTCCACCGGACAGCCCATCGTCAGCGGGTCCAGGTGAAACAGGCGGTTCACACCGGTCGGCGCGTAGTGGTAATGCGGATCGTCATCGAAGCAATCGAACCGCAACAATTGCACCCTCTCGTCGTCGACATCGCCGAAAACCCGGACAGAAGGCCCTCGATCGTCACCGGTTCGCCGGTAGTCGATCGTCAGCACCACGCCACCGATTTCCAGCTCGGTCATCATTCCGCTCCCGTCTTGAATACCATCGGCCGCCACGATACCACATGACCCATCGCCCGTCCGGTCCATCCACACTGCCAGGTCAAACGATGTCCGACACCCCTTCGATCAATGCCTACCTGGTCACTGCCGACAAGGACGGCCACGTCACCGCCGGCCCCACGACGATCACAACCGACCAGCTTCCCGACCAGGACATCGAGATCGCCGTCGAGTGGTCCTCGTTGAACTTCAAGGACACCCTGGCGGCCGCCGGCAATCGCCGAGTTGCCGGCGACCTGCCCCATGTGCCGGGCATCGACGCTGCCGGCACCGTCGTGGCCGACGGCAGCAAGGTCCTGGTGACCGGCTACGGACTGGGAGCCCCCGGGTGGGGCGGCTGGGCCGAGCGAATCCGGGTGCCCGCCAACTGGGTCTGCGTCCGTCCTGAAGGACTGTCCGCTCGTGCCGCCATGCAACTGGGCACCGCCGGACTGACGGCCGCAATGGCCGTCGAAGCGATTGCCCTGGGACAGGTCGAACCCGATTCGGGTCCGGTCCTGGTCACCGGAGCGACCGGAGGAGTCGGGCTGCTGTCGGTCGCGCTGCTGTCTCACCTCGGATTCCAGGTTGTCGCCTCCACCGGAAAGGCGGATCAGCACGAGATGCTCAAGCGGATGGGGGCCGCCGAGATCATCGACAGGGACGAGGTGCTCCGGGATGCCGATGGCCCCCTGGCCAGTGCTCGCTGGGCCGCTGCGGTCGATGTCGTCGGTGGAGACACTCTGTCGGCAGTGATCCGAACCACGCGACCGCAGGCTGTCGTCGCCGCCTGTGGCCTGGTCGGTGGCGTCGACATCACGGCCACCGTCTACCCGTTCCTGCTCCGGGGCGTCACGCTGGCCGGAATCGATTCCGCCGGTTGCCCCGGACCGCGCCGCACCGAACTCTGGAACCGCCTGGCCGATGCCTGGGCACTTGAAGGCCTCGACGAAATCACCCAAGAGGTGAGCCTCGACCAACTGGACACATCCATCGCCCTGATGCGAAACGGCGACCACATCGGCCGGACCATCGTTCGGCTCGCCGACGACGACTAGTCCTCGACCACGTGCTCGGCAAACCGGTCGTTGGCCGCTTCCCACCCTGCCGCATTCCAGCTTCCGTCGCTTCCCAGGCAGTCGGCGGCAGCGAAAGCCATCGCCAGTGCGTGGTGGGTGTTGTCGTGGGCGAACAGCCCCTGTCGGCCCAGCGTCACCAGGCCCGGCCACTGGTCCAGGTACGAGCGAACCGCAGCCAGGTGTTGGTCGTAACCATGGTCATAAACCGGATACACCCACGGCACTCGGCGGACTTCCGCAGCCCGTATCGGTTTCAGCGGCGGCAACCCGATCCGGGTCACCTCGCGACCAACCTGGTTCACCAGTTCATCGTCGGACATCTGCCACGTCGCGTCACCCGGGTCACAGGGCACCTCGATGCACACGCCGGTCCGATCCGAATGTGAACGTGCCGCTGCGTAGTGCGTCGGTTCGGACGTGCGTGACAGGCCCACCGAGGAATCCGGGACATAGTGTGCGTCGAAGGGGGTCCATCGGGCCGAGTCCAGCACCACGCAGACCAGTACCGCGGCTCGACTGTGCAAAGCCGCAGTGGCGGCGGCCACTTCGGCGGGTGGGGCCGGTTCCAGCAGGCCGACCAGGCGGGAAATCGGGATCGTCGAAAACACCCTGTCGAATTCGTGACGTCCTTCTCCGGTCTCAATTTGCCATCCCGGATCACGGTTCTGTAAACCAGTGACCGGTGAGGACACCGACAGGCGTCCTCCACGCCGCTCGAAGTCCCTGGCCAGCGCCTCGGCAATCCGTCCGAAGCCACCGTCGGGATAATAGAAGGACGCGCCGGCCCGACCCCGATTCCACAACTGGCGGGTCATCCGACGAATGATCTGCCACGGCGAACGGACCGAAACGCGTCGACGAGCCTGTTCGGCAGCGATCTCGATCGGTTCGCGACCCCACAACTTCCGTGCCATCGGGAAATAGAACTCGCGGCACAGCGTGACCCCAAGTTGACCTTCCAGCGTCGCGGCAAACGAATCCGTGTCGTAACGGCTCGGCCGCACCAGCATGTCCCGCAGAAGACCGCACTTGATCCGCCAGGGAAGTTTCACCGCGGCATCGACCGGCCGAAGCGGAAACCGGATAAAACGTCCGCCCAGCACGATTCGTCCGTGGCGGGGTCTGCGGTGCAACACCCCCGGCAATAACTCGTGCAGCACCTCCAGGATTTCCGGGTCGATGCTGGGGTGCAGCCGGTGGCTGCCGTGATCGAAGACGACGCCTTCGAGTGCGAAGCTGGCCGCCAATCCGCCGACCTCGGCATTCGCCTCGAACACCTCGACCTCCATCTCGCCCGCGTCGTCGCGAGCGAGAATCTGTCTCGCCAGGCCCAGCCCTGCCGGCCCGCCACCCAGGATCGCCACCCGGACACTCACGACGAGGCCTCCTGGCATCGTGCAGGGCGGACCTCGGGCATATGGCTCGATGGGTCCCCGGAACCGAGATACAGGTCGTGCCAGGTCAGGAAGTTCATCAGGCCCCACAGCGCCCGGCCGTGATCGACGCGATGAGACTGGTGTTGCTCCCAAATCGATCGGATCGCGGCCGGGTCAAGCAGGCCGCCCGCCGCGGACGATTCGCTCAGCAACAGGTCACCGGACCACTCCTTCCACTCGTCGGTCAACCACCTCGAGTAGGGCATCTCGAGTCCAACCTTCTTCTTCGAGAGAATCCGCGACGGCAACCGGCCCTGCATGCCCCTCCTGAGCAGTTGTTTCCCCGTCAAACCGCTCATCTTCAACGACGTCGGCCACGACACCAGTTCTCGGGCCAACTCGATATCGGTGAACGGCACACGGGCCTCCAGGGAATGAGCCATTGTCATCCGGTCGTTCTTGACCATCAGATCGTCGGGCAGGAACATCCGCCGATCAATTTCGAGCAGGCCGTCAAGAGGATCGGATGCCGTCGAGGTCTCGTAGAGCGAGTTGAACAGCGACGCGGTCGTCGGCACCGCAGCCGCTCCGGCGATCAACTTGTGCCGGGCCTCTTCCGAAAGCACCTCCCGCCAGAAGCAGTGCGACTCGGCGACGCCCAGTTCCACACCGCGGATGAAACGCTTCGCCTTGAACTCAAAACTCAGCTTGCGATGCGAGACCGGCAACAGGTCGACCAGCGGACGGACCAGGCCGCGGCGGATTGGCCCGGGCATTCGTCGCATCCGCAACCGTGCCCGGCAAGCCCGGTGCGTGTCGTAGCCGGCATGCAACTCGTCACCCGCCTCTCCCGACAACAGCACGGTGACATGATCCCGGGCCGTCTCGGCCAGCAACCAGGTGGGAATCGCCGAACCATCGGCATAGGGTTCGTCGATCGCCGCCAGCGCGGCCGGCAGCAGTTCGGCCACCCGGTCGGGTGTCACCCGAATCTCGTGGTGTTCGGTGCCCAAAGACCTGGCGACCATCCGTGCCGCGTCCGACTCGTCAAAACTCGGATCGTCAAACCCCAACGAAAACGTGTGAAAAGCAGCATCTCCGCGAACCTCCGCATGCAGCGCCGCCAACGCACTCGAGTCGAGGCCCCCCGAAAGCATCACGCCAACAGGCACGTCCGAAACAAGCTGCCGCTCAACCGCCGCTCGCAACAACCCGGTCGATTTCTCTGCGGCCTGCTGGACCGACTGCCGCGCGATCCCATCGCCGGCTGCAAGCTGGCAGAAGTCCCCCCGGTCAACGACCCGCGCCTCCGAGTCGATCTGGAGCCACGTACCCGGTGCCAATTCCCGGATCCCGACAAACGCGGTGCGTGCGCCGGGAATGTAGTTCAAGCCGAAGTAATGATGCAGGGACTCAACATCGACCTCGGGACGGTACCCGGGCACTTCCAGCAGGGCCTTGATCTCGGAGGCGAACCAGAAACACCCCTCGTGTTCGAGCAGGAACAGTGGCTTGATCCCAAACGGATCACGAGCCAGTAACAGCTTCTGACCGCGGCTGTCCCAGGCCGCCAGGGCAAACATCCCGTCGAATTCCTCCAGCGCGGCGTGTCCGGACCGCTCGAGCAGATGCAACACCACCTCGGTGTCCGTCCGGGAGCGGAATGGTCCGGATTCTTGCTCGAGGTTCTTTTGCTGTTTCAACTCCCTGAAGTTGTACAACTCGCCGTTCCACGCCAGCGTCGTGGCTCCCGACGGGGTTCGCATCGGCTGACGCCCGGCAGCCGACAGGTCGATGACACTGAGTCGCCGATGAGCCAGTCCGCATCGTCCGTCCCAGGCCAGTCCCTGGTCGTCCGGTCCGCGATGAACCAGACGGGCCGACATCCGTTCGAGTGTCTCTGACGGATCCCACCCGTCCCGGCTGCCCCCCCGTCCAACGACGACTCCTGCCAATCCGCACATCGTCGTTTCAGGCCTCGCCCGAGTCGGATTGCTTCTGTTCGGTCTGCAGCCGGGCCGGAATGTAGTCGATGCCCACCCGGCCACCCCGCCGCGCCATGCTCTCGGTCATCATTCCCATCAACAGCATCTGCACCGCGACGACCAGCAGGATCACCGTCGTCGTCGAAACCGTTTCGGTCGTCAACAGTTTTTCCGCGCCTCCGTCGCGAGCGGTCACGCTGATGTCCCACGCCAGCTTGATCCCGCCCAGGAAGAAACTGGCCAGGGCCATCGGAGCAAAGACCCGCAACGGTCGAAACAGGATCGACAACCGGGTCACCAGCGAGAGAAACCCGAAGAAGTCCCAGGCGACAACCTTCGACCGACCGACCCGGCGACGGTACTCGATCGGTCGGTAGACCACCTCAAGGCCGTCACAAAGCGACGCGATGGTCAGCGTGGTGGTGAAGCTGAACCGTTCGGAGAGGATCGGGAGGTACTGGATGACCAGCGATCGCCTGAAGACCCGCAGGCCCGAGTTGAGATCGGGAATCCGGGCCCCGGTGACAAACCTCGCCAGGCCTCGAAGAAAGGCCTTGGCGGGCCGCCGGATCAGGGGCACCGCCGACGGATGTCCCGATCGGTCGCCCACGACCATGTCGGCCCCATCCAGCGCATCGACCAGTTCAGGAATGCTTGCGGCCGGGTAAGTGCCATCGGCGTCGATGATCGCGATCGTCTCCCAGGTCGCCGCCTGGACACCGGTCTTCAGAGACGCCCCGTAGCCCAGGTTTCGCTCGTGCCGCACCACTCGCACCCCTGTGTCTTCGGCGACATCCGAAGTGCCGTCGTCGGAGGCATCATCGACCACAAGGATCTCGACCGGCCGGTCCCACCCGGCAGCCATGTCCTGGAGTTCCGCCAGCACAGCGCCCAGCCCCTCACGCTCCCGGTAAGCGGGCACGATCACCGATACGCCAACTGGTTGACTCATCGCCCCCCCCCTCCTGCCGGTGCCCGTTCAAGTCGCTCGAGGTTCAGACGGGCCGCGGTGAAGTCGGGGTCGGCTTTCAGTGCCCCACGCCACGCGTCGGCCGCCTTGTCGGATCGTCCCTGGTCCAGGTAAACCAGCCCGAGGTTGGTCCAGGCCTCGGCGTATCCCGGTTCCAGTTGCACGGCACGTTCGAGGTGGCCGCGGGCCTGGTCGAATCGCCCCTGTTGGGCGAGGATCATTCCCAGGTTATTGCGAGCTTCGACCAGTTGCGGATCGAGTTCGACGGCACGACCGCAGGCCTCGGCAGCTTCGTCAAGTTTCCCCTGTTGTTCGATCACAAACCCCAGGTGATTCCAGGCAACAGCGTACGACGGCTTGGCATCGATCGCGCGACGAAATGACTTCTCGGCAGCCGCCAACTCACCACGGTGAAACAAAACCCGCCCCTTCCCGTCGTGTGCCTCGGAGTACCCGGGTTGCAGCTGGAGTGCCCGATCGAGGTGCCGTTCGGCAACCGGGTCGTTGCCGTCCTCGAGCAACACTCCGGCCAGGCTCAGGTGCGCCTGGGCTGATGTCGGCACCGCCCTGACCCATTGTTCCAGAAAGCCCCGGTGGCTGCGATAGGCCGTCCCACGGGCCCAGCCAACCACCGCCAGTCCGATCACAATGACCAACGCCGCTCCCAGGCCGCGACGCCCCCGACCAACCGGCAACTTCTCCAGGGCCATCAGCACCAGGGCCACCAACGGCACCGTGGCAAGGAATCCGTACCGTTCGGCAAATGGCGTCTGTTGCTGCACCAGGCTGGCCGTTGGTGCAATCACCAGCAGGAACCAGCCGATCCAGAACAGCACCACCCGGCCACGTTGCCCGTCGCTTCCGGAGCGTCCTCGCCACACCCCCAGGCCGATCCCACCCAGGATCGCCATCGACAAAAGTCCGCGCGGCGGGCTCCACCAGTCGGCGACACCCGGTTCGTAAACCAGCGACCATCCCGGAGCCACCAGCGACTGCAGCGTGTAGCCAATCGACTGTAACGGCCCGAGCGGATTGTCGAGAACCGCCAGGTGATGCTCTCCCGATCCGGCAAACAGGGACCAACGAATCGCCAGGTACACGCCCAACAGCACCACGCCGGCCGCGTGGCGGCGGAGCCATGCGATCAACGAGGACGGCCGTGCCCCCGACATCCCCAACAGGTCGGCCCACACAAACAACACCGGCAGCACCACCGCCTGTTCACGACACAACAGCCCCATCCCGACCAGTCCCCAGGCCACACCGGCCCAGCGACGGCCGCCGGGGCCGTTGGCCCGCAACCAGGCGGCCACCGCTGCGGTGATCGCCACGGCCGCCAGCAATGTCTCGCGCCCCGATGAGACCGGATAAATGGCACAGGCCGACACCGGGTGCACGGCGGCCATCAACGCGCCAACCAGCGCCGCCGACCAGGTCAACCGCATCGACGGCGACAGCAACAGCCAGAAGACCGACAGGGCCCAGCACGAGGCCAGCAGCACGTTGAACGCGTGGAACGCTGTCGCCGATTGACCATGCGCGGCGTTCTGCAAGTCGATCGTCAACCAGGTCAGCGGACGGTAATACGGCAGGTTGTCGGCCTGCCGGGTCGTGAAGACCGAGACCACGTCACTGAAACCCGACGGCACCGACCGGGCGTGAACCACCAGAAAATCGTCATAGATGAAGTCGCACCACAACGCGGGCAGATAGACAACGATCACCGCCGCGGCCAGGCCACAGGCCATCGGTCCGAGCAAGCCGCGTTTGGGCGGTTGGTGCATCACAGTGGCCCCGCAGCCGTCGCCAAAGGGGCGATCGAATGGGTGACAAAACAAGAGGCTGAACCGGATCGAACCTCGAGTATAGGACATGGCCGGACCCGTCGGGACACCTCACTGCGATTCCCCATTTCCACCGGATTCGCACTTACCATCTCGTCCGGTTATGCTGCCGCACGTCCCTGGCTCTTCGAACCCCGGCCAGGCAACCACAGGATCTTCTGACCGATGACCACTGACCGCCTGCGACTGGGCATGTTCGTGATGCCGGTCCACGATCCGGACAAGCCGTTGGCTCAGTGTTTCGACGAGGACCTGGAACTGGCGGTCAAGTGCGAGGAATTGGGGTTCGACGATTTCTGGGTCGGCGAGCATCATTCGTCGACATACGAAAACATTGCGATGCCCGAGATCTTCCTCGCCAGGGTGCTGGGGGAGACCTCCCGGATCCGGATCGGCCCGGCACCGGTCTGCCTGCAGTATCACCACCCCGCTCACGTCGCCAGTCGTCTCGCCTTTCTCGACCACCTCTCGCACGGTCGTCTCAACGTCTGCTTCGGCCCGGGAGCGATCCCCACCGACATGGAAATGTTCGGAGTCGACCCCAAGGAAGCCGGCCGCCGCGTCGTCGAGGCGATCAACATGATCCTGGAGATGTGGACCAGCACACCTCCTTACGAGATCGACGGAGATTTCTGGTCGATCCGGCTGACCGACAACCTCGACCCCGACATGGGCCTGTCTGGCATCCACCACCCGCTGCAGACCCCGCACCCGCCCATCTTCACCCCCTGCATCACCCGCGATTCGGTCGGACTCCGTAAAGCGGCCGCCAGGGGATTCTCTCCGATCAGCCACCACATGATCGGCACCGACGTGCTGAAAAATCACTGGGACACCTACGCGGCCGGCTGTCGCGAAGGCGGTCTCGAACCCGACCCGGCCAACTGGTGTGTTTCGAGAAACATCTATGTCGCCGACACCACCGAGGAGGCCCTGGCCCGGGCACGAGTCAATTCGATGGGCCGGTGCATCGAGTACATCATCGAACTGACCCGTCGCGGTGACGCCCTGGACCTCTGGAAACGCAGTCCAGATCAGCCCGATGACGAATTGACACTTGACTACTTCCTCGACGAGGTGATCATCGCAGGTGATCCCGACGAAGTGACTCGCCAGTTGCGGGCACTTCGGAGTGACATCGGGGACTTTGGCAGCCTGGTGCTGGTGGCCCACGACTTTGACGACAAGGCCGATTGGCTTCACAGCCTCGACCTGTTCGCCAACGAAGTGCTGCCGGCCCTGGAGAGCAATTGAGACAACGACACCGGCGGGACGGAACCGCCGCGGACGCGAGACGACCAGGAGGGTCGACACGATGCCGCTGGAAACGACGCTGATCACCGGTGGAGCCGGTAACCTGGCCCGCCAGTTGTCTGCAGACCTGGCCGAGGCGGGACACCGCGTGGTGCTGGTCGACCTGCCGCCGTCGGCGCCTGGCCTGCCGTTCGAATACCACGTTGCCGACATCAGTGACCGCGTGCGTCTCGAGTCGATCCTGGCCGAGGTCCGGCCCAACCGGGTGATTCACTTCGCGTCTCTGCTCTCGGGTGGATCGGAGGACGACCGCGAGCTGGCCTGGCGAGTCAACGTCGATGGCGCATTCGGACTTTTCGAAGCCGCCCTGGCCAACGGTGTCAGTTCGATCTTCTTTCCCAGTTCGGTCGCCGCCTACGGCAGCCCGTTGCCCGAGACGGTCCCGCCCGACCAGCCCCAGTGGCCCTCGGGACTCTACGGCGTCACCAAGGCCTGCGTGGAACGACTGGGGGTCTACTATCACCGGAGATTCGGTCTCGACTTCCGCTGCCTTCGCCTGCCGGTGGTCGTCTCGCAGTTCGCCCCAGCCGGAGCCGCCAGCGCCTACGCCTCGCAGTGTTTTGTCGAGGCCGCCTCCTCGGGCCGCTTCACCTTTCACGTCCGCCCCGAAACCCGGCCGTCACTGATCTACATCAAGGACGTGCTGCGGGCGGTGCGGGACTTGCTCGACGCACCCGACAAACAACTCACCCGACGCGTCTACAACCTCCAGGCGCTCTCACCCACCGCCGGAGAGATCTCTCGAGCGATCACTGACCGGATCCCTGATGCCAGGTTGGACTTCGATCCGGACGCGGAGGTGACACAGTTGATCGAGAGTTGGCCGGTGCGATTCGACGATGAAGCCGCCCGCACCGACTGGGGCTGGTCCCCGCGTTTCGAACTCAATTCGTTGGCCGATGACTTCCTGGGAGAACTGATCGATGGCGATGCGGATGGACGCCGCCTACGCGGAACTGGTTGACCGGGCGAGGCGATCGCACGCGGCCAATCGGAATCCCGCGGGCATCACCGCAACCGACGTCAGCCGCGCGCGGCTGTACTGCTACGGCTACCGCGGCCAGGTGATCGGCACGTTTCATGCCACCCGCGTCGCTCTCGACCAGCACGCCCCGGCCAACGGAGAAGCCGCGGCCTGGCGGCAGCGAACCAACGATGCCCTGGCCGACCTCGCCGACCTGGCCATGGACACCATCTCGGACGACTTCCGCGCGGTCATCTCGACACTGCACCACTACCACGCCGGCGTGCTGAGAGTGCTCGAGAGCCTCGAACGCGAATCGGCCGCCGCCGGCAGCATCCACCTCTCGCGGATCACCTCCCTGTTTCAGACCACCATCGAAACAATCAGCAACAGCGGCGGCCTGCCGTGCACCCAGGACACCCACGCACCCGAACAGGCCAGCTTCGTCGTTCCCAGCCTCGGCATCGTGATCGTGCCCCTGGTTTACGGAGACTTTCACTCGTGGAACCTCGCCTGGCTCGGCGGCGATGAACGCAACGTGCCGACGCACCAGCACGAGCGCGGCGTCGAGATTCACCTGGGCTACGAGCCCACTCATGGCGAGACGGTGCTCGGAGAATCACGGTGCCGGTGCGACGAGGGATACGCCATGCCGATCCGGTCGCAGACCCGTCATGGCTGGGTCAACACCAGCGAGGATCCCCATCACGTCCCGTTCATCTTCGGATCGCTCGATCATGGTGGCTGGGGCGTGTACCTGGACGTCGAAGCTCGCACCGAACCCGTGGCAACGCTGGAACCGGTCCCCCGAGACGGCCCCGCCTTTGCCGACATGGTCTACCTGGAACGCGAACTCGATCGGCTGGCCACGCCCGGCGAGACCGCCAGGCAGATCCTGATTGCCCACACGGTCACCGATCGCGACGGCACCGGCGGCCTCGAACTGGCAGCCTCCCGAGTCGGTCCCGAACGGCTGGTGTTCCACGATGTCCGCTACCGAATCGTTTCGATTGCTCGAGGCAGCGGGCGAGTGCGGATCGCAGGGTTCGAACGGGCCGTCGACCAGCACGATCACTTCGGCATCCCGGCCGGAATGCCCGCCGAATTGATCCCCGCCGGCGACACCCCGCTGGTGGTCCTCGACACCACCATCCGCACCGACCACTCGGGCGGAGCCGCCTGACACCCCACCGGTTCGACTCAGCGAATCCGGCGAATGGCGATCTTGCATCCCGGCAACGCGAGTCGGAGCGGCGCAACCCCGTCGGAGGTGACGCGGGTTCCATCGAGACGCAACTGTTTCAACGACTTGAGTCCCTCGAGAAACGACAGGCCCTGGTCACTGACCCGCGTCTCGGAGAGATTCAGGACAATGAGCCGGCTGAGTTCCGACA
>DLVV01000240.1:13113-19703 GCA_003445035.1 Planctomycetaceae bacterium
GAAGATTCTCGAGATCGCCGATCGGCGCAATCGCCGCATCGGTGATTCCCAGTCCCGAGAGCCCCAGTCCTTCCAGCTGAGAGAGAACTCCGATGTGGCGGACACCCTCGGTGCTGATCCGAGGCCCCTCCACCACCAATCGCCTCAGCGACTTGAACTCCGAGAGGTGAGCCAATCCGCGGTCGGTGACGTCGAGCCGTCCAAGACTGAGTCCCGACAGGCCGGGGAATTGAGCCAGCCGAGCCAGTCCGTCGTCGGTGACCGGTGCCTTGTGCAGGTGCAACCGCTGCAGCCCGTTGACGGACTCCAACTGCGGCAGGCCACCGTCGGTGATGTAAATCCCCTGCAGATACAGTTCACGGATTGTCCCCTCCTCACCTTCGACGATTCGCACCAACGGCTCGTTCGAATCGAGTCGTGCCGGGCGACCGTTCCGCCGCTGACGGGTCTCTGCCTCGAGATGTTTCAGTGCTCCGAGCACATTGCCGCCGGCGGATGCCAGGGCTTCGAGCAGGGCGTCCTTCGGAGACGGACCAAGCTCCGCCAGTCGACCAACTCGTGGAGCCGGAGCCTCGTCCTCGACCGACAAGCTGTCGCAGCCACAAAGACCCAACACGATGCCGCTCACCAGGGCCGACACCCGTGTCCGCCGCCATCGCGGCTTGTGGCTGCTGCAAAGACTCATGATCGGCCGCCGGCTCGGTTGTTTCGCGCAAGAAAAGTCCCGGGAACAGCCGGTCCCAGGGGGGCGAAGGACTCGAAC
This sequence comes from Planctomycetaceae bacterium, assembly GCA_003445035.1. Taxonomy (GTDB): domain Bacteria; phylum Planctomycetota; class Planctomycetia; order Planctomycetales; family Planctomycetaceae; genus UBA8437. The sequence goes on from DLVV01000240.1 coordinate 13,877, forward strand.
TGCTCCCGGGAGCGATTAGCTTTCCGTGTGAGCGACGGGACGATAGAACTTTGGACAAAATGCGTCAAGCAAAGTTTTACAGATTCGTGGCCGCGGGCTGAAATTCGACGGCTGCGACCGGAACCTCCAGCCAACCGCTGAGCAGTTGTGCCGCGACCACCAGCAGCAGGCAGGCCATCAACACGTTCCGCTGATGCGATTCCGAGCGGCGGCAAGCCACCGACACACCACCTCCCACGATCGCCGCCAGCACCAACACCAGCATACTCCCTTGCCATGGCTCATCGAACAGCGGGGCCAGCACGCGGTGACCGCCCAGGCAGCAGCTGACACATGTCGCAGCCACGACCGGTCCGACTCGCACCCGTCGATCACAGACCGACTCCAGGCCACGAGCCGCCAGCACCGCAAGGGGTACCACGGCAAACGACTCGGCCAGCCGCAGCGGGTATCCGTCACCGGCCAGCCCGACCACCAGCAAGGCCAGCACCACCCATGCCAGTGCCAACACCGCCGCGGGGCGTTCCGCCTGATCACCGACGTGAATCCTCCGAACGACTTCGATGCCCCCCAGCACAACCGGCCCGCTCAACCAGCCAAGCCAGACCGCCAGCCAGCCCACCCGCTGCAGAAACTCGGGCCAACCGGTGAACCCACGACCGACGTCCGACCACAACCAGGACACGAGCGGATCCCGGCCAACCAGCCACGACCAACCGACCACGGCCGTCGTGGCGACCGAGAACACCATCACTCCGGCCACCGGACCCCGCCAGCGCCCACCGACCCGGGTCCGACTGACCGATGAACCAGTGCCCCACAGGCCCAGTTCCCCGGTCGGATTCGACAACACCGCGACCACCAGCATCACCATCACCGGCACCATCAGCGATGCCGACAGCAACGACGTCGTGGCCAGCCCCACGGCCGACACCGCCAGGGCGATCGAAACGATACGGTGGGAGCGTTGAAGGTGTGTGACCAGGCTGATGATCGTCACGCCGGCGACGACAGCCGAAACCGCCAGCGGTTCGAACGAACGACCCAGCATCACGACCGGCGTGTGACAACATGCCAACACCGCCGCCAGCAACCCGTTTCGCGACCGGAACACGACGCAACCCACACACCAGACCAGGCCGACCAGGACCACCGTTGCCAGGTAGCCCGGCACCACCGGCAGCCAGGCCACCGGAAGCTGATCCAGGGCGAACAGGTCTCGCCACGGCTGCGTGGCCACCCACCGACCCCAGGGAGAGAGAATCCGCGATGACACGTCCTCGGACAAATCGGACATGCGGGTGGTGTCGGGCGTGACGACCACCAGCGCCGTCAATCCGGGCAACACGGCCAACAACACGACCAGCGGAGCCATGGCGGACGCACGATCCAGCACCGGCAACAACCGTTCGGGCGAATCGGCCGCCAGTTCCATCAACCGCGAGTCGTCAACACCGACCACGTCGACTGCCTCCGTCAGACCCGCTCCCCGGACTCCGCCTGTGGATCTCCGTCGGGCCGGCCAGCCCGTCTCCAGGCGATGATGTCATCGAGGATCTCGTCAAGCGTCATGCTGGGCTTGGAGCCAATCGCCCGCTCGAGCTTGTCCACTTCGGGCACCCGGCGCTGGATGTCCTCAAAATCCTCACCGTACGCCTCGCTGTAGGCAATGTGTTCGATCGGAATCTCGCCGCCCACCTTCGCAACGACTCGCTCGGCCAGTTGACGAACCGACACCGGCTGATCACTTCCGATGTTGAACACGCCCCCCGCCGCATCCGGCTCGTCCATCAGCCCCAGGATACTCTTGACCACTTCGTTGACATGGGCGAAACAACGGATCTGGCTGCCGTCGTCATAAACCACGACCGGCCCCCCATCGAGAGCCTGGTCCACAAAACGCGGGATCACCATCCCGTAGGCACCGACCTGGCGTGGACCGACAACGTTGAAGAAACGCCCCACTACCACGGGCAATCCTCTCTGGCGGTGATAGGCCAGGCCCAGGAACTCATCGATCGCCTTGGAGCAACCGTAGGCCCAGCGGGGACGGGAGGTCGGTCCCAGTTGCAGATCATCCTCCTCGGTCCATGTCGCCTTCGGGTTCTTGCCGTAGACTTCACTGGTCGATGCCAGAAAAAACGGCAGGCGTTCCTCGCTGGCCAACCGCAACAGCAATTCGGTCGGGTAGATGTTGGTGTGGATTGTCCTCACGGGGTTCTCGGCGACCAGTTTGACGCCAACCGCGGCGGCCAGATGGAACACCACGTCCACCCCGTCAATCGACGACTCGAGCAGGGCCGGGTCGGTGATCGATCCGTCCCGGATTTCCAGGCCCGCGTGGTCGGACACGCCATCCAGGTTCGCCGACGTCCCCGTCGAGAAGTCGTCGACCACGCGGACGTGATCACCGCGTTCGAGCAATCGTTCAACCAGGTGGCTGCCGATGAAACCGGCGCCACCGGTGACCAGGCAATGAGCCATCTCGAGGCAATCTCCTCAATCCGTCGTCACCGCATCAAAACGTTCATGGGCGGCTGCGACCAGCGCCGTAGTGCCACTGGCCCCGATCCGCGTCGCCCCCGCCTCGACCATCGCCACCAGCGTGTCCAGGTCGCGGATTCCTCCCGAGGCCTTGACTCCCACCGACTCGGGACACTCGCTCCGCATCAACGCCACGTGCTCGACCGTCGCACCTGCCGAACCGAATCCCGTCGACGTCTTGACGAAGTCGACTTCCAGGCGGCTACAGATCTCGCACATCCGTCTCACCTGGTCTTCGTCCAAAAAGCAGGTCTCGAAGATCACCTTCAGTGCCGCCCCTTCCGATCGTGTCACATCGAGCACACCACGAATCTCATCGGTCACCGCGTCCCACGCCCCCTCGCGGACACGGCCGACATTGACAACCATATCGAGTTCCGCGCCGCCGTCGGCCAGGGCCGTCCGGGCCTCGGTCAGCTTGACGGCGGTCGAGTGTGCCCCGTGGGGAAATCCGATCACGGTGCTCGGCAACACTGCCGATCCATCCAGCAGTTCCGAACAGCGCCGCAGCCAGTCGGGCTTGCAACAGACACTGGCCGTGCCCAGTTCGAGTGCCAGCCGACACCCTTCCTCGAGATCGGCCGATCCCTGGTCGGGTCCCAGGACCGCATGGTCAATCAGGGCCGCAACAACGTCACCGGAAAGTCGCACGCGAATCACTCCCCGCCACGAACGGATTCGAGTCGCGCCACCAGGTCATCGCGACCCTTCCGGTCACAGAAGTCGCCGAAGGACTCGTCGTGGAGCCGCTCATCCCGAAAATAGGATAACACCGGCACCAGCGTGGGAATGATCTCAGCGTAGGGGACGAGATCCTGAAAATTGAACGCCAGCCGTGTGCCCAGCGAATTGCCTCCCAGGAACACCGTGTACTTGCCGGCCGTCTTGCCGACCAGGCCGATGTCGGGTGAGTAGGGCCGCGCACATCCGTTGGGGCAACCGGTCGTGTGGATCGTGATCTGCTCGTCAGACAACTCGTGGCGAGACAGTTCGTTTTCGAGCTGGTCGAGGATCTCCGGCATCATTCGCTCGCTCTCGGTGATCGACAGTCCGCAGGTCGGCAACGCCGGGCAGGCCATCGACAGCCGACGAATCTGCGAACACTCCTCGGCGGGTTTCACCCCGTGGTCGGCAAGAATTCGATCAATCTCGTCCCGCTGTGACGGCTCGATGTCGCACAACAAAATGTTCTGCTGTGCTGTCATGCGGGTCGGCATCCGGTACGCCTCGACGATCCGTTTCAGGGCCGACTTGGCACGGACTGTCTCGGTGTCTTGAATTCGACCGTTCTCGACATAGATGCCCAGAAAATCGCGTCCGTCACCCTGGGCACTCCAGCCCAGGTGATCCTCGACCCCGGTGACTTCCGCCGGATGCGGTTCAGCCATCTGGCGACCGAGGTACTCTTCAACAGTCCCCTTCAACCGCTCCATTCCCCACCCGGCCAGCAGGTACTTCAGCCTGGCCGTCTTGCGATCGCTGCGGTTGCCGTGGTCGCGGAAGACGCAGACCAGCGCCCGGGCCACGTCGACCGCCTCGTCGACACCGATGAAGGCCATCTTCTGCGCAATCGCCGGGAAGGTCTTCGTGGCGCTGGGTGTGACCCCCTGCCCCCCCCCAACAAACACGTTGTAGCCGACCAGGCTTCCGCTCTCGACAATCCCCAACAAGCCCAGGTCGTACGTCAGGATGTCGACGCAGTTGTCCTCGGGCAACGCCACCCCCGACTTGAACTTCCTGGGCAGGTATCGGGTCCCGTAGATCGGTTCGTCGACCGGAGTGAAGTCCGAGACATCCTGGCGGTTTCCCTCGCTGTCCTTGATCCAGATCTCGCTATAGGCGGTGGTCCGCGGCTTGAGCTCCTCGGCGATCGCATCGGCGGTTAGCTGCATCTGGTCGTGAACCGGGTTGTGCCGCAGCGGTGCCGGGCAGCACATCACGTTTCGCTCGATGTCTCCACACGCGCCGAACGTGGTCAGCTGTGTCTGATTGATCTCACGGATCGTCTCTTGCAGATTGTCCTTGATGATCCCGTGAAGCTGCAGCCCCTGGCGACTGGTGATCCGCAACGTCTGGTTGCCAAACCGTTCACAAAGATCGAGTTCGGCCAACAGCGCATCGGCCGTCACGCGACCGCCGGGAATCCGGGTGCGGACCATGAACATGAACGCTTTGCCGCGAGGCGTCCCGTCGGCGTTTTTCTGCTTGCGTGCATCCCGGTTGTCCTGTTGGTACAACCCGTGGTGCTTCAGCAGTCCGGCGTTGTCCTTGCTGAAGTGGTCAAGTTCCTCTTCGGCCAGCTCGTCAGCAATCGTGCCGCGCAGCTGCCGGCTGTCTTCCTTCACGAATTCAGACTTGTCGAGCTTCACCTCGTCAGGCATCGCAGAGTCGTTTCTGTGGGGATAAGGGGGGGCGAGTTCGCTGACAGGACGCGAGTATACTCGTCACCGAAAGGACTGAACAGTTGGGCCACAGTGACAGTGACACCCACCGGACCGCAGTTGACCGCCTGGTTCTGCTGCTGGCCACCGGACTGGGGACGGGTCGCTCGCCGTGGGCACCGGGCACGGCCGGAAGTGTCCTGGGGCTGGGCTGGGCCTGGGCCGTCGCCGCGATCTCCCCGCCGTTTCTATCCGGTCTCGAGATGGGCGCCCCGATTCTGCGACTGCTGGTCACCCTGGCCGCCGCAGCGGTCGCGGTCCCGATCTGCACTCGAGCCTGTCGACTGCTCGACAGCAAAGACCCCGGACAGGTGGTACTCGACGAAATCGTCGCCGTCCCACTCGTCTTCGGATGTGGTCTTCTGCCAACGGATCTGCCATGGCTGATCGCCGGATTCGTGACCTTCCGCGTCTTCGATATTCTCAAGCCTCCTCCCATCCGCCGGTTCGAACGGCTCCCCGAGGGCATCGGGGTCGTCACCGACGACATGATCGCCGGCCTCTACGCCGGGTTGGTGCTGTGGGCCGGCCACGAGGCCGTCCAGCGGCTGATGGTTGCCGGAGACTTGTTGCCACCCACGCCGTTTGGTTAACTGCCCGGCAACCTCACCGGCGACCGGTCGAGGAACGGACTCCAGGCGACAGCAACCGGAGGGAATGGCCGTGGCGGCGACGATTATCGACGGCAAGGCGATCGCAGCAACGATCCGCGAAGAACTCGCGGTGGAGGTTGCCGCGTTCCATGCAGACAGCGGAATCACCCCCCACCTGGCCGCGGTCCTGGTCGGTGACGATCCGGCCAGCGCCGTCTACGTCCGCAACAAGCAGCGGGCCTGCGAAAA
>DLVV01000438.1 GCA_003445035.1 Planctomycetaceae bacterium
CCGGTGACCTGGTCGACGATCCGGATCCGAACCGTCTTGCCCGACCACGGTGCCACGTCCCAGCTGCTCCATTGCAGCAGTTCGTTGTTCTGGCCGGTCGTGGTGCGGACCACCTTGTCACCGACGAGCAGTTGGATGCAGGTTCGGCCCGGGTGGTTTCCCCCACCGACCAGGAAGGCGATCCGTTTCCGCTGGATCGTGAATTTCGGTGAGGTCAATGTTCCGACGGTCTTGTCGCGGTTGAAGAACGTGTTGACCAGTCCGCCACCGCGAAACCCGCTGACGTTCATCTGGTTGGGCAGCGTACCGGGAGCGGGTTTGGGCCCGAACGCCTGGCCGGTCACCGTCCATTTTCCGTAGTTGCCGCCTTCGAAATCGCTGATCAACACATCGTCTCGCTTGCCGGTAGTTGCGGTGCCCTTCGAAGCGGGTTCGCCATCCAGAAAGTCGTGGGCCAGGCGGGATTCCAGCGGAGTGGGAGATCGGCCGTACAGCAACTGGTAGGCCCGCTCGATGCGGGCCGACGGATCGGGAGCCTCCTTCTTCAGTCTTGCGACCAGGCCACGGGCCCGGTCGATCATGATCGGGCTGTTCAGCAGGAAGAGGTACTGTTGAGGCACCGTGCTCAGGGGACGCTTGGCGATCGTCGCCCGCGGGATCGGAAAATCGAACAGCCGCAGGAAGACATCGGTGGAAAACCGGTCGCCGGTGCGGCTGACCTTGAAGTACATCGTCCGTCGCCGGCTGCCGCGAACGTCCTCTGTCGGGGCCCCGCCGAGGTTCAGGTCGATTTCTCCGGTGACGGCCAGCAGGGAATCCCGCCACGATTCGACATCCAGACGCCGGGGATTGAACCGCCAGACCAGCCGGTTGTCTCCGTCGGTCGCGAAGGCCTTCTTGTTGAAGGCGGAACTCTGGCGGTAGGTGGCCGAGAGCAGGATCGTGCGGTGCAGCCGTTTGATCGACCAGCCGTGTTCGACGAAGTCAGCGGCCAGCCATTCGAGCAGGTTGGGGTGAGTGGGTTTCTGGCCGAGCGTACCGAAGTTGCTGGGGCTGCGGACCAGTCCGCGGCCGAAGTGCCAGGCCCAGACACGGTTGACGAACACCTTGGGAGTGAGCGGATTCGAAGGGGCCACCATTGCCTCGGCCAGTCCCAGCCGTCCGCTGCCCTGAGTGAACGCCTTCGCATCGGGGCCGGCCAGCAGCCTCAGGAAGCGGCGAGGTGCGATGGGACCGGGCTTACGGAGATTGCCCCGCAACGCGATCGGCATGTCCTTGTTGCCGGTGTCGCCGAGAACGTGAGACGGCGGATAGGCCGCCGGTGCCGTGTCCCGGAGCGTTTTCAGCTTGGCCTGCTTGTCGGCCAGGTCCCGCTTCTGCGCCGCGCTCGCCTTGTCGCCGGCCTTGCCGATCTCGGCGGCCAGTTTCTTCACCTCGCCGTCAAGTCGCTTGATGGCAGCGTGGTGGTCGTTGTAGGCCTTCAGTTGGGCGGGGGTGGCCAGCGTCTTGACGACCATCCTCGTGTTGTTGAAGACCCCGGCCAGCGAGTAATAGTCCTCGTGGGGGATCGGGTCGAACTTGTGGGCGTGACACCGGGCACAGGAAACGGTCAATCCGAGAAATCCTCGGGAGAGAGCGTCGACGCGGTCGTCGAGCGTCTCGGATCGGGCCACGGCCTTGCTGTCGGGGTCGCCGCCGTCGGACTTGTAGGTTGGTCCGATGGCGAAGAACCCGCTGCCGGCCCACGCCTCGGGCTTCTCCGGCATCAGGTCACCGGCCACCTGCTGCCGGACGAAGTCGTTGAACGGCAGGTCCTGGTTGAAACTCCGGATCACCCAGTCGCGGTAGTGCCACGAGTGAGGCAGGGCAGCGTTGTCGAGGAATCCTCCGAACCCGTCACTGTAGCGAGCCACGTCCAGCCAGTGCCGACCCCACCGCTCACCGTAGTGCGGTGAATCCAGCAGCCTGTCGATCAGGCGGGCCCACGCGTCGGGGCGGTCGTCCTCCTGGAATGCCCGGACCTCCCCGGGAGTCGGTGGCAGGCCGACCAGATCGAGTGTCAGGCGGCGGATCAGCGTGCGGCGGTCGGCGGCCGGTCCGCCGCCCAGTCCCGCGGCTTCGAGCCGGGCGAGGACGAACCGGTCGATGTCCTGCCGGATCCAGTTGGCCTCCTTGACGGTGGGCTGTTTCGGCTTGCCCAGGGGCCGGTAGGCCCAGTGGGTGGCCTTGATCTTCTTGTAGTCGTAGATCCCCTCGGCGGTGCGGGCGATCGTCGTCGACTTTTCGGCCGGCCAGAACGCCCCGCGGCTGACCCATTCGACCAGCACGGCGATCTCGGCGGGCTTCAGCTTTCCGGTGGGAGGCATCTCGTAGGCCTGGTAACGGATCGACCGCACCAGCAGGGACTTGTCGGGCTCGCCGGGGACCACCGCCGTCCCGGTGTCGCCGCCCTTGAGCACCGCCTGGTGGCTGTCGAGTCTCAGGCCGCCCTTGAGCACCTTGGACTTGCCGCTGTGACACTGGAAACAGCGGCTGATCAGCAGGGGACGCACCCGCTTCTCGAAGAACTCCACCTGTTGCGGTGTGAGCGCCTTGTCGGCGGCGGCTGACGAGACCGCGGTCATTGGCACGGCGAACACGGCCAGGGCGATCAGCTGCAGTTGTCGGGTCGGATGCAATCGAACCACGGGCATGACCCCAATTCTAGCACTCCCCGGGATTCGTGTCGCCGCCGCATCTGGCCCGGTTCCAGCCGGAACGCCCGTGGACGTGCTGCCGCAAAGTTGTCACGATGGATGGAGCTGATCTTCCAGGCCCGGCGCGTGCTTCACCGATGGATTCGTCCTCGACCAACAACACCTCGCCGAATTCCCCCGAGCGTCGGATCGACGCCGCCGAGGGGTACCTGATGCTCGAGATGCCCGAGCAGGCGATGCGGGAGTTGCGGGCGGTCGAGGCCCGGTTGGGACCCGATGACGACCTGAACGTGGCGATCGCCCGGTGCCGTGGCGAGGCGTGTCGTCAGCAGCAGAACTTCGAAGAGGGGGCGAGGCAGTTCCTGGCCGCCCAGTCCGACGACTCCGGAGACCTGTCGGTGTCGATCGGCCTGGCTTGGTGCCTGAAACGGACCGATCGGCTCGAGGAGGCAATCGACGTGATGATGGCCGCCTACCAGTTTCACGAGGAAGAGCCGATTGTGCTCTACAACCTCGCCTGCTACTTCGCCCTGGCCGGGGACAAGGCCCACGCGCTGAGTTGGCTGGGGCGGGCGATCCGGATGGAATCCTCGCTCCGGGAACTGGTTCCTGACGAAACGGACTTCGACCAGCTGAGGCAGGATTCCGATTTCCAGATGATCGTGGGGGAGGCGGAAGACGAGTCGTCCTCGGCGGTTTGAATCCGGGGCGAACGGATCGGCAGAGGGTTACGAGGAGAGAATCCCGGGATGGTGGATTCCGAACAGTTGTGGAGACACGTCGAGCGGTTGGCGGCCGAGCCGCGACCGGCCGGGAGCCGGGTTCTGGAATCGTGCCGGGTGTATGTGACCGAGCAGCTCGAGGCGGCCGGTTGCCAGGTCGAGCGGTATCCTTTTGCGGTCGATGACGACCAGGGAGGGCTGCTGGAGGGTGTCAACCTGGTGGCCCGTTGGCCCAACCGGTTCGATGAAAGCGGTCCGCGGTTGTTGGTCGGAGCCCACCTGGATTCCTTGCCTCAGACTCCCGGGGCAGACGACAACGCCAGCGCGGTTGCAGCGTTGCTCGAGATCGCCTGTTGCCTGGACAGGGAATTGCCCGGAGACATCTCTGGCAATCCGGTCAGCCTGGAACTGGTCGCCTTTGATCTCGAGGAAGACGGGATGCTGGGCGGAGCGGCCCGGGCGGCCGAACTCAGCCGGGACGGGGTGAACCTGGTCGGCATGATCTCACTGGAAATGCTCGGGTACCGCGATCCGACGCCCGGTGCCCAGTCGCTGCCGAGGTTGCTCGAGGGTCTCTACCCCGATACCGGCGACTTCATCGCGGTGATCGGCAACCAGAGATCCGAATCGCTGATCGAGCTCTGGGCCGGGGGGATGCGCGAGATCGAGGGATTGCCCGTCGAGACGCTTGCGGTGCCCGGAAACGGTGAAGCGCTGCAGGCCACCCGGCTTTCCGATCACAGTCCCTTCTGGGATGCCGGGTTCCGGGCCCTGATGATCACCGACACCAGCTTCATGAGAAACCCGCACTATCACCAACCCAGCGACACTCCCGAGACGCTTGATCCCCGGTTCCTGGCTGATGTGACTCGCGGATGCCTGGCAGCGGTCAGTCGGATCGTGACGGGTGCGAAGACTGGCGAAGAAAGCGGGAACGAGACGGGCGGAGTGATCGGCGGGTGAGGACGTCCGGAGTCGGCCACGGTTTGCTGGCTCGAGTCCACCACTCGCCGGGGTTTTTGGCGTAAGCTAAAGTGTGGGTCTGGCCAGTGTGGCTGCAGCCCCACGTCCTGGAACGAACAATACGCGGCAACAGGCAGATTTTCTGCACCTGGAGCTTTCATGTCCGACCCAATCGACACCACCGAAAATTCCGGTTCTTCGAGCGATCAGGCACCGATCGACGGAGAGTCCACCCCCGGTCCGATGGCCGGACCGAATCTTGTGTTGCGGTTGATGGTGGGTCTGCTGGTCCTGGTCATCGTTTCGGGGACCGTCTGGATTCTATCGAGTCCTTCGGCCGACGGAGACGGCCAGGCGGCTGAAGACGGTGCAAATCCGGCGGACACGGCGTCCGACACGCTGGCCGGCCGCAATCCGTTTCTCTCGACCGGTCCCGGTCGCAAGACGCTCGAGGGGAACTGGGTGCTGATCATCAGCCAGCCCGATGACGTCGAGCGTCGTTTCGACGAAATCTGCTCGGGACTGTTCATCCTCGCTCCCCGCCGGGGCAACCTCGATGACATGACCGTGAGGTTGTCGTTTCGCACCCCGGTCTTTCCGGAAGCCGAAATCGTCGCCGACGCGACCGTCGTCGATCGCACCCGGGCCCGGATCGTGTTCGTTGATGGGACCCACCGGGTCGACTTCGACGGCACCCTTGGCGAGGACGGGATTGTCTACGGCAATGTGGTCAGGGGCGACGTCTGCCAGGCGGCTCGCTTGATGCCCACCGACGAGGTCCAACTCGACAGCCAGATCACCGTCATGTCCACGCTCGACCGTCCCAAGCTCGATGCGGTCGTCAACAAGGCCAAGACCCAGAAGCTGACTCTTTACGACACCTACAGGTTGTTCTGCAGCGAGCATCCCGGCACATCCCTGGCACTGGACATCAGCCTGAAGAACCTGATGGGGCACGCGGATCCGCAGAAGATGCCGTTGAAGGATTACCTGGCGGCTGTCGACGAGCACCTGGAACTCACCAGGCGGTGGGGGCCCCGGATGAAACTGGTCAACATGTTGATCCTCTCACACGTCGCATTCACGCGCGGGTATCCTCCCAAGGCCGCCATCGGAATCTCCAAGGGACTCTCCCAGGCGCTTGGTGAGCAGTCCTGGGCGGCTCCGTTTCAGCGGCGGCTCGCCGAACTGATCGACCAGTGCGATGGCACTCAGGCGCGGGTTGACGCCGAGGACGCTCTGAAACAGCTGGCCTCCAAATCCACCACCGACCGCGAGGCGCCCCTGGCCAAGCTCTACGACCTCCGCAAGAAGTTCCCCTACAGTCACTTCGTGACCTTCGGCCTGGCCGAGGAAGCCGAGAAGGCCAAGAAGCTCGACGAAGCCATCGCGTTGTACGGCGAAATTGTCGCGTTGCCGTTGCTGGAGCGACTGCTCGAATTCGAATGGGAATCGGCGGGTGTGAAGGCGGTTCGTCCGGGAGACACGCTGGCGAGATTGTGGAAGCAGAAGCACGGGGACACGAAGGGCCTGCCGGCATTCCTGGACACCATTTACCAGGGAGCCATTGACGGGCTGGCCAAGTCTCCCGGCGGACCCGAGGTGCCCGAGTCGAAGTCGACGGGTCGCAGTGTGTTGTGCGAGTTGTTCACCACCGTGCGGGCGGATTCGGCGGTGGCGGCAGAATTGTCGACGGCGGCCCTGGCCCGGCGTCTGGGTGCCAACAGGTTGATCGTGGTTCGGTACCATCCCCTGGACGCTGCCCGTCGCAACCAGGGGGGCGGAGATCCCTTGTCCAACGACGCGTCGCTGAGTCGCCTGTCGTTCTACCGGGGCCGGTCCCTCCCGGCCGTTTATCTGGACGGTCGACGGCTGCCATCGACCGACGGCCTGCTCGCCGACACCTCGCGGGTCCACGGGCTCGTCTTCCGCGAAATCGTTAAGCGGTTGTCGGTTACCAGCGACTGGAAGATGACCCTCTCGGCCAAGCGGACTCCCGCCGGGGTGCAGGTGAAAGCCGGCGCCGAGAGCAGTGGGGCGGCCGACGGCGAGTACCGGATGAGGCTGTTGCTGGTCGAGGAAAAAGTGATGATGCCGGCGGCCAGCAACGGGGTTCGTGTGCAGGAGATGGTGGTTCGCTGGCAGATCGACGGCGGTGAAGGCGTGGCTCCGAAAGACGGCAAGTTCGCCGTCACCGAGTCCCTCTTGATTGATGAGGTTCGCAAGCAACTCGCCGATGACCTCTCGCGATTCGAACGCCTGCAGGGGATGAATTTCCCCGAGAAGCCGCTCGAACTGAAGTCGTTGTTCGTGATCGGGCTGGTCCAGGACGAGACGACCCGCGAGGTGTTGCAGTCCATTGTGGTGCCGGTCACCGGCGGTCCGTCTTCCAATTGACCAGGGCGATGCCCATGGCCACCGCCGCACCGGCGACCAGGAGCCACGGCGTGGGGGCGGCCTCACGGAACGCCCACGCGATCAGGACGCCGAAGATCGGTGTCGAGAACGCGAAGACGCTCAGCCGCGCCGCCGGATGCCGTTTCAGCAATTGGGACTGAACGGCGAAGCAAAAGCCGGCGACGACCAGGCCCTGGTACAGCAGGCCCAGGCCCGCCTCGATTCGGACCTTGCCGATGTCAATCTGTTCCCGTTCCAGCGCTGCGGCTGTCACGGCAAACAGGACCATCCCGATCACGTCGTGCCAGAGAATGAGCCGTGCCGGTGGAACAACCCGGACGGCCTGCTTGGTGTAGATGATCTTCACTCCCAGCAGGAAACCGCTGCCCAACAGCAGCAGGTCACCGGTCATCGATGGTTGATCGAATCCGGCTGCGGCCTCCTGGGGGTCCGCACCCGAGAGGGCCAGCACCATTCCGACGCCCGAGGCGGCCAGCATCAGTCCGCCCAGCCGACGGGGGTTGAGTCGGTCGGTGCGGGTGATGAAGTGTTCGATTCCTGCCACCCACAGCACAAAGGTGTTGATCAGCAGCGAGCCGTGCGAGGGGCTGGAACGGTCCAGTCCGAGGTGAAACAGGGCGATCTGTGCGTACAGCAGCAGTCCACAGATCAACGCCGGGCGACGTTGTCCGGGTTCCAGCTTCAGGCTCACTCGCTGGATGCCGCACCAGGCGACCATGAAACCGGCTGCCAGCAGGAACCGGGCGGCCGCCACGCCGATGGGGGGCAGCACGTCCTGGGAGTACTTGATGGCGACCGGTGTGCCGCCCCACAGGAAACTGGTCAGGATCGCCAGCGACGCCGACGAAGGTCCGATGGGTTGGCGACCGTCGTCATGGCCCTGTCTCATCGATCTCCACCCGGGATGTCAACACCGCTGGTCAGGGCCGCCATACAACCGAGCCGACGTTTCCAGAAATCGGTGACGGCTTTCGTTCACGACAGTGCACGAACGGGTTACCGTAGTGGCACACCTCGAAAAGTCAAATCGCCTGACTCATCTGAAGTTGCTGGAGACATCCACCGTGAGCCCGTCCCCGCTGCACGTTCTGCTGCTGCTGGCCGCCCTGGTCATCGATGTCACCGCCGGCCGAATGGCCGCTGCCGAGAAGCCGCCGACGAGTCGTGATCCCCGGTTGGTGATCGAGCTGTTTTCTGCCGACCCCGACATCGTCACTCCAACCGGCCTGGACGTTGACCACCTGGGTCGGGTGTTCGCGATCGAGAGCAACACGCATTTCCCGCCGAAGGGTTACGATCGACATCCCACCGATCGTCTGCTTGTCCTGCGTGACCGCGACGGTGACGGGCGAGCCGAGAAACCGACCGTGTTTGCCGACGGGTTCGTGCACGCGATGAGCGTTGCGGTCAGAACGTCGTTCAAGTCCGGGCAACCCGACACGGTGCTGGTGGCGACGCGGAAGGAGGTGATGGCGCTGTGGGACGACGATGGCGACCTGGTGGCCGATCGCCGCCGCCGCATCCTCCACCTCGACACGCCCGGCAACTATCCGCACAACGGGCTGGCCGGTTTTGCCTTTGATGGCCGGGGCCACATGTTTGTCGGTCTCGGTGAGAACCTGGGGGCCAACTACAAGCTGATCGGCAGTGACGGGACGACCCTGGCCGGCGGAGGCGAAGGGGGCAACATCTATCGCTGCCGTCCCGACGGCTCGGAACTCAAATGGTTTGCCACCGGGTTCTGGAATCCCCATGCCAGTTGCGTGGACACCTTCGGACGTCTGTTCAGTGTCGACAACGATCCAGACAGCCTGCCTCCGTGTCGCCTGATGCACATCGTCGCCGGTGGCGACTACGGCTACCGTTACCGGAACGGCCGCAAGGGATTTCATCCGTTCACGAGTTGGAACGGCGAAATCCCTGGCACACTGCCGATGATGGCCGGCACCGGTGAGGCTCCTTCGGGGATGGTCGCCTACGAATCGATCGGGTTGCCCGACGAGTATCGCGGTGACCTGCTGGTGACCAGTTGGGGAGATCATCGCATCGACCGCTTCCGGATGGTCGAACGCGGCGCGTCGTTCGAATCGGTCGCCGAGCCGTTGATCCAGGGCGGTGTGAATTTCCGGCCGGTGGGCCTGGCCACGGCACCGGACGGCAGCCTGTACTGCACCGACTGGGTGCTGAGGGACTACAAGGTGCACGGCCGTGGTCGGGTGTGGCGGATCCGCCAGAAACCGGTCCAGAAGGCCGAGTCGCCTCCGCCGGTGATCGACGTGGCGACGGTGACGCCCAAGCGGAGTGTCGACGAACTGACCGACCTGGTCGGATCGGCCCATCTTCCGCTCCGCCGTGCTGCTGCGGTGGCGTTGTCCGGGACCGACGCGGGTCGCCAACGGCTCGGAGAACTGATCTCTGATCCCCGGACCAGTTCGCGGTCGCGGATCGAGGTCCTGTGGGCGATAGCGTCGGTGGATCCCGAGACCAGGGATTACGGGTTCCTGCGACCAGGCCGGCAGCGGACACACCTGGGCGGAGGATCAACCGAGGTTGAGATCGCGGTGATCGATCTGATCGGGACTCCCCAGTTCCCCTTCGATGCCTCGAAACAGGATTTTCTCCGGGACGAACAGGTGGCGGCGCTGCTGTGGGTGCCCGACCCGTTGGACCGGCCGGTTGCGACACCCGGACACCGGGCTCGCTGGGCGGCTGCATCGATGCGACTGTTGTCGCTCGAGGCGGCACTCGGGCTGCTGGTTCCCGACGATCCCTTCCTGATGGCCGCCGTTTTGGAACGGGTGGTTCGCCGGGACGTTGCCGAACCGGACCTGTTGAAGGCCGTTCGTGTGGCACTGGACCGGTCCACCGGCGACAACAGGCGACGCCGGGCGATTCGTACGCTGCTGGCCCTGGCGGTGCGGAAGCGATTTCATGATCCGGCATTGGCCCGACGGATGCTCACCGGAGGTCCGTTCGATCCGGTCGTGAGACGCCTGGTGGTGCAGTGGGCGGCCGAGTCGGGCCGGAAGGAACTTCGGCCCGAGGTGGCCGCGATCCTCGACAATCCCGACATCACCGCGGACCTGTTCCGCACCACCCTGGCCGCACTCGACATGCTCGATGGGGGAGACCCGAAAAAGATCGACAACACGGCCCCGGCCGACTATGTCCTGCCGCTACTGACCGACACCGGGCGGCCGCCGGCGGTGCGGTCACTGGCGTTGCAACTGGTCGACCCCTCATCCGCGTCGCTGAACCGCAAGCTGTTCGCCGATCTGCTGGCTTCCGGTCACAAGAAGCTGGTTGCCGAGGCGGTGCGGACACTTGGCCTGTCGTCTCACTCCTTCGCCTCCGAGTTGTTGTTGGGTGTCGCCGAGGATTCGAAAAGGCTCCTGTCGGAACGTGCTGATGCCGTGGCGGGATTGGGGCGGTTTTCCCGGAGTCCGAAGGTGGCAGAAAAGTTGCGGCAGTGGGTCGCCGATCCCGGATCGCCGCTGCGGAGCGAGGCCTTGAGGTCGCTGCAGCCGACTTTGGTCACCGATGCAGGAAGTCGGTCGGTGGTGGCGAAGTTGATCGCGACGTTGACGACGGCCGGCAAACCGACCGCCTCCGACCGTGACCTGGCTGATCGGCTGGCCACGTCGCTGGCCGTCGCCGGGCAGAACATTCCAGGAGCGTTGAAACAGGTGGCGGCCCACCGTCCTGATGATCTCCAGGGCTGGACCCAGTTGTTGACTCAAGGAGGTGACGCCGCGGCGGGTCGTCGGCTGTTCTTCCACCATGCCGGCCCCCAATGTGCTCGCTGCCACATGGCCAATGGACGAGGGCGGCGAGTGGGACCCGACCTGTCACTGATCGCTCGCTCTCGGAACCGACGGCAGTTGCTCGAGTCGGTCCTGGTGCCCAGCCGCGAAGTCGCTCCGCAGTTCACGTCGTGGACACTGGTGACGACTGACGGACGGGTGCTCAACGGGGTGATTGTCTACGAGAACCGTGACCGCTTGACGATCGAAGACGCTGCCGGCAAGCAGACCAACCTGGCCAACACCGAGGTCGAGCTGAGAACGCCCCGGAAGACGTCACTGATGCCCGAAAAACTGATCGAGCGGATGTCGATCAGCGAGGTGCGAGATCTGCTGGCGTTTCTGGAGTCGTTGAAGTAGCCCCGGGTTCAGTTGGCCAGCACCTCGCTGAGTGCCGAAATGGTTCGCTCGATTTCTTCGAGCGTGTTGTAGTGCAGGGCACTGATCCGCAGCGTGCCGCCGGGTTCGAGGCCCAGTGCTTCGGTCGCCGGCAACGCGTAGTGGTTGCCCGGCCAGGTAAAGATGCCACGCCGGCCCAGATGTTCGGCCAGTTCGCCGGAGCTGAGCCGATCGTGAGTGATCGAATAGGTTGCGACCCGTTGGTCGACGAGATCGGGGTCGGTGATCCCGTGGATCGTGACACCGGGCAGACGGACCAGGCCGTCAAGCAATCCCAGTGACAACTCTCGTTCGTGTTCGCCAATTGCCCGGTAGGCTGCCGCCAGGGCCTGCCGCCGCGAGTCGGCTGTGGGATCAACGCCGCGGCCGAGGTCGGCCAGGTACTCGATCGCTTCGCCAACGCCGGCAATGCCCTCGTGGTTGCCCGTCCCGGTCATCCATTTGTCGGGCAGTTGGTTGGAGGCCGGACGCAGCTTGTAGGCCTTGAGTGACTCGAGCAAATCGCGGCGGCCCCAGAGCAGGCCGACATGAGGCCCGAAGAATTTGTAGGCCGAGCAGGCCAGGAGGTCGCAGTCCCAGGCCTCGACATCCAGCAACTGGTGCGGGGCCAGGTGGACCGCATCGACAAAGACCAGGGCACCAACCCGGTGGGCAGCCTGGGTGATTTCGGTGACGGGGTTGATCGAGCCGGAAAGGTTCGACGCGGCTCCGACAGCAACCAGGCGGGTCGAATCGGTGATCTGGGCATGAAGGGTGTTGAGATCGAGGGTGGCCGTGTCGGGATGGATGGCCACGTGGTCGACGGCGACCCCGGCATCTTCGGCCGCCAGGGTCCAGGGGGTGACGTTGGCGTCGTGGTCGAGGCGGGAAACGAGGATCCGGTCACCGGGTTGCCAGGTGGAGGCCAACGCCCTTGAAACGGCCAGAGTCAACGTCGTCATGTTGGCGCCGAAGGCGACCGTGTCGGGGTCACTGGTTCCCAGAAAGTCGGCAGCAGCCTGGTGTGACGCGTCGAGCATCGCGTCACTTTCGACGCTGGTTGCAAACGGGCCACCGTGATTGGCGTTGGTGCCGATGAGGTAACTGCTGACGGCCTCGGCAACGCGGGCAGGCACCTGGCTTCCCGCTGCCCCATCCAGGAAGACGGCGGGACGACCGTCGACGGTGCGGTTGAAGGCCGGGAACTGGCTACGGACAGTGTCGAGATCGAAGCGGGCCGTCATGAGGCCACTCGCAGGAT
>DLVV01000297.1 GCA_003445035.1 Planctomycetaceae bacterium
GGCCTGGTCATTGACGCGGAAGCGAGATGGGGCCTTTTTAGCAGCCTTTGGCGCCACCGAGGGAGGCGTTTGTGCATCAAGTGTTGCCTGGGTGGCCAGACCGACCAACAAGCTCGCAACGCCCAGTCTAATCACCATCCCGATCATCGAATCATCTCCTGGACTGCGTCCGCCGGCGAAACCCAATCCTTCGCCGAATGCTTCCGTAATACTACCCAGCCGGCCCGCTGTCAAAACCCAAGCCGACCGTACCGCCCTGTGCCCCTCGTGGAACCAATCCCCCCCTGACCTCAAGAGCCACTCATCCTCGATGCAGTTTCGAACCGACATTTCTTACTGGACCGGTCTATTCGTCATGACCCTACAACCTGCCTGTTGACGTCCCCCCCACTGTGATACCACGCACGTCCGGATCCCCTGGTGACTCGCACCGAAGCACGACGGCGATCGACTGCGCATCTCGTCCCAAACGTGGGCGATGGGTGGCCCTGTATGGGCTGGGGCTGATCCTGGTGGTCGGGTGCACGCGAGACCATTACCGGAAAACGGCAGACGAACAGACCTACCGGATCCTCGAGGAAAAAGCCGACGACCCTCGCTGGTCCCAGGACAACTTTGACATCACCCCCGACCCCAAGAGCCGGTTCTTCGACCACAACGATCCGGACCATCCTCCACTGCCTCCCGACGATCCAGTCGCAGCCGAGTCCATGGAATCGGCCTACGGCATGCGGGGCTCGGACCTCTGGAATGAACTCGACCAGCTTGAGCACGTCGAAAACCCCGAGTGGACGGTCGCCCTGGGCGGTGGACCATTCAACGGCCCCCGCACCAAACTCCCACCGATCCACAAGCTGACACTCCAGGACGCCGTCACGCTGGGGCTGATCCACAGTCGCGACTACCAGGAGCAGGTTGAGAACGTCTATCTCTCGAGCCTGTCGCTCACGTTCGAACGCTACCTGTTTGATGTCCGCCCCCGCGCATTCGGAACAGAACCCACGGCCGGGCTCCTGGCAGGATTCACTCCGGGAGAATCCGGTCGACTGGAACTCGACAACGCCCGCGCCGGCTTCCAGCGACTGTTCCCGACCGGTGCGCAATTGATGGCGGAGATGACCAACAACACGCTCTGGATGTTTTCCAGCGGTGACAGCACCCGAACCGCCAGCGGCCTCGCCTTCTCACTCGTTCAACCCCTACTCGCGGGGTCGCAACGCGAAGTGGTCATGGAGAAACTCACGCAGGCTGAACGAAAGGCCCTGTACGCGATCCGCGACTTCGCACGATTCCGTCGCGACTTCTACGTCACGATCGTCACCGGCGAACGCGCCATACCACTGCCGGGCAATGCCGGCGGCGGCGTGCTCGCATTCCTGATCCGTGGAGAACGGAGCCCCACCGTCGGATTCTACTTCATGCTCTACCGGCTCCAGACACTCCGCAATGTCCGCTCCAACGTCGCCAGCCTGGAATCCCGGGTCAATCAGCTCAAGGCACTCGCCGAGGCCGGACTCGCCACCTCGCTGGATGTCACGCAATTGGAGAGCACCCTGCAGAGACAACGGATGATGCTGCTGATCCGCGAACGCGTCTTCATTGACCAACTGGATCGGTTCAAACTTCAGCTCGGCCTGCCCCCCGACCTCGAACTGGATCTCGACGATTCGCTGCTGGAACCCTTCCGGCTGACCACTTCGGCTCACAAGATCCTCGAGGCTCACCTCAACACGTTCTCCCGGGCGCTCAACGCCGTCGGTCCAGACCCGCAACCCCAGGACTACCGGCCCGTCTTCGACGCCCTCACAACATTCCGAAAGCAACTCGATGAGAACCTGGGAGAATTCGACTCATATTTTGAACAGCTCGAAGAGGTGATCTCGCGCCGCAAGCAGACGATGACGAAAGCGCAACAGTCTGACCTGGACCAGATCTTGGCCGAGGATCTCACCCGGTTCACGGACCTCCGCAAACGACTCGGTGATCTGCCCACCACGATCACCTCCCTGCAGAAGAGATCACAAACGCCGCTCGACAAGGACGGAGCGGCCGCTCTTTCCCGAGATCTCGTGCTACTGCGTGCCCGGTTGTTGAGAACCACCAGGGAACTCTCCAGCCTGCTGGTCACCGTGCGGCTGGAACTGATCGAAACCGAACAGGTCGACCTGACGTTGGCCAGTGCCGTCGAGACCGCGCTGGACAATCGTGTCGACCTGATGAATCGCCGCGCGTTCGTGATGGACGCCCGACGACGGATTGAACTCGCTGCCAACCAGTTGCAGGCGACCCTCGATCTCGTGGCTGAGGGGGAAGCCAACACCAAGGCCCTGGAGGACAACGGCAAACCGTTCGATTTCCGGGGCAGCCAGAGCGACTTCCGCGTGGGAGTGCGGCTGACCACACCACTCGACCGCCAGCAACAACGCAACAACTTCCGGGCCTCGCAGGTCTCCTACCAACGCGCCCGCAGGAACTACATGGCCGCCGAGGACCAGGTGAAGCTCGACGTCCGGTACGCCCACCGGCGGGTCGTCATGAAGCAACGCGTGTTTGAAATCAACCGCCGCGCGGTCCGGGTGGCTGCCAGAGAATTGGACCAGGCGGTCGAATTCGCTGCCCGTCCGCCGCGGCCCGGTCAGCAGGCCGGTGACGGGGCCTCGCAGGGAGTCAACATCTCGCGTGCCCTCGACAACCTGCTCGAGGCACAAAACGAGCTGATCGAGACGTGGGTCGATTTCGAGACGAGCCGCCACGCGCTGTATCGTGACACCGGCACGATGAAGATCGACGCAGAGGGACGCTGGGTTCGGTGACGGAGGTTCTGCCTGGCGGCGCCTACCGCAATTGCCCACGATCAACGCTCATCGGGTTGGTCACCACGAGATCGCCTTGGCGAACTCCCGACCTGACCTCGACGTGCTGCGAGGTCCGCAGCCCGGACACGATCGCCTGGCGTCGGATCCCCTGTTTCGTGCGTACATAGCAGAAGGTCCCACGCCCGTCCTCAAGCACGGCCCGGCTCGGCACCCTCAGGACATCGTCTCGCTTCACCTTCACCTTGACGAGCGCCGTCTCGCCCGGCATGGGCACCGGGACATCCCGTGCCTCCGGCGTGCCGATCGAGACCAGCACAGACGCCTGGGCCTTGTTGTTCCGCCCCGAAGATGTCTCCGAAAGCACCCGGGACACGCGGCCGGGCAATTCGCGTCGCGTGTCCCCGCGGACGTGAATCCGTGCCGCCTGGCCCGTCTCCATCAGGTCCGTTCGTCCCGAGTTCAACCGGACGGTCGCCGGCCCACCACTGGACGGTGCGAGCACCAGGAGAGGCTGACCGGGATGCACCACGCTGCCGGCACCAACACGTCCGGTGTCCGCCCCCGCCGACGGAGCGGGCACATAGCGGACCAC
Organism: Planctomycetaceae bacterium; assembly: GCA_003445035.1. Classification (GTDB taxonomy): domain Bacteria; phylum Planctomycetota; class Planctomycetia; order Planctomycetales; family Planctomycetaceae; genus UBA8437. The sequence continues at coordinate 3,409 of DLVV01000297.1, forward strand.
CACGCCGTCACGTGTCGCCTTGACCGTCGAGGCCGCCAACTGGCGTTTCCAGCGTGTCAACCGCGCGGTCTCCATCTGCTGGGCAGTGGACAGCGCCACCTCGTTGGCCATCTCGCGAGCCACCAAGGCTGCGGTTTCACGCTGGATCCGAGCCAACTCGTTCTTGGCCGATGCGTGTTGCGACTCCCGCCGCTTCATCTCACGGACGCGGGTGTGATCGATGAGCAGTCCCAGTCGGCCACGCGCCTCCTTCAACTTGTTCTCCACCTCGGTCACCACCAGGCGGTCTGCTTCGAGTGCGGCGCGAGTGATGTAGCCTTTCTTGAGCACCCGCTCGGCCCACACCAACCGAGTACTCGCCCTTCTCTGGTCCTCGATCAACCCACCGATCTCGCGATCCAGGACACCGCGTGATTGCACGAACGTCATCTCCTGGAATTCCTCGAGATCCAGTGTCGCGGTCTCGACGGCCAACTTCGCCGCCGAGATGTTCCTGCGAGATTTTGACCGCACATCTGCCAATCGACGCTGCTGGGCCGACAAGGCTGCTGCCGCCCGCGCGACCGTCACCGCCTGGCCCGAGATATCTGCCTCGAGCGATTCCGTGTCGAATTCCACGAGCGTTTCACCGGCCTTGACGACGGTGCCCGGTTTGATGATCCGAGAGATCACCGCCGGCCGGTCTGACACCAACCGCACCGGGAGACCATCGGCACGTTCGACCTGGCCTCGTTCAAACAAGTGACCTTCCACACGACCGCTTGTCACCGGTTGTGTCTGGACCGCGGCCGCCGGATCATCATTGGCCACCTCGATCTTCAGGCTCACCGGTTGCCCAACCCAATGGGCGGTCGAGGAGAGGACCGGAAGCACGACCTCGACCCGGCGCTCCTGTGGTGACGTGCGGTCCAACGCGTTGACCCGAGACACCGTGCCATGGAATTCCACCGAACCGGCACCCTCGTCAGCCACGCGAACGGTGACCGGCTGTCCAACCCGCACACGCGTGCCATCGGCCCCGGAAAGTGTCGCCTGCACGCGGGATCGGAGGCGTCCGGCCAGCATCACCACGGGTTCCCACTTCCGCAATTCATCCCCCGGTCGTCGCAACGGGCCACGGACCGTGGATGTGCCGCCGCCCGGGATGGCAACGACCGGATGCAACACGATCCCGTCGTGTGGCGCGACAATGGTCGCCTGGCCACGACGATTTTCCAGTTGTTTCAGTTGGCCCACCAACGCCTCGACCGAGAGTTGGCTCGCGGCCAATCGCCGGGCCTGTGTCTTCCTGGCCGCGCCGGCATCGGCCGACGCCTGTTCGAGACGCTCGGCCACCTCGGCCAAGGCGGCGTCGAGTTCCAGGAGCTTACGCGTGTGACGCGATGTCTTCAGTCGTTTCAATTCGCGTGCGGACGCATCACTCCGGGCCCGAGCACGATCCACGGCGGCCTGGTCACCCTGCACCTGTCCGGGAGCCAACAGACCACGATCAGCCAAGCCACGAGCACGGGCCAGCCGCTCGTTGGCCAGTTCCAGTTTTCTGGCCGCCAAGGACACATCACGGTTCAGGCGAGCCGTGTCGTGCACCAGGTCCCCATCGAGATACCTCGTGCGGTCCAGCCGGGCCAGCGTAACAGCCAGTTCGGCCGCCTCGGTTTCACGAGCCAACGTGTTTTCCTGGATGATCCCGTTCTGACGCGCCACCTCCCGAGCGGCACGGGCGGCGGCCAACTTGATCCGAATCTCGTGAACCGACTGGTCCAGTTCGGTCGTGTCCAGCCGAGCCAGCACATCGCCTTTGCGAACGCGCTCACCATGGGGCACGACGTTCAACACGGTCGCTCCCCCCTCGATCAGGCACGGAACCGGGGTCGCACCGGTCGCCTCAACACGCCCGGTCGCGCGGACCTGGCGTCCGACGACCTCGGACTCTTCGGCCACCGAATCCGTGTAACTCGACAAACCGAGAACCACGAACGCGACCACGATCAAAGGCGGCAACAGCCCGAACACAACGCGGGCCGCCCGATCACGCAGATCGGGATCATGAGACGGGGATTCGGGTGAGTGCATCAGGTGGGCAAATCTGTGTGGTCAACGTCCATGTTGATCTGTGGCGTCGGTGGAGCCGAAAAAGGCGAGGTACCAGCCCCGTCGCGTGGTGCGAGGAGGCTGACACTGGTATCGGCCCATTCCGGGATGAGGTCCCAAGGTGGGCATGACGTCAGATCAAAATCGGTACATCCGTTCAACCGCTTTATATTCTACAACCATTCCAATTGTCCAGATCAGCCAATTCCCCCGGAACGGACACCACGGCCTCAGTTGGGTGGGCGTCTAACGATCCGCCACCGGAACGTAATCCCGAAGCGTCGGGCCGGTGTAAACCTGTCGGGGCCGATTGATCCGGCTACCGGGATCGTCCCTGAGTTCCTTGAGGTGAGCGATCCAGCGGGACGGCCGTAGTCGTTACCGGATCAGCCTCAACACCGGCATCCCGCAGGGGCAGTTGTCGCGGTTCATGCACAACAAGGGCGGGTTGTCGCTGAGGTCGATTGACCGGTTGTGCGACGTGGTGCGAGCTGCCGGAGTGCCCCCGCAAGGACT
>DLVV01000247.1:0-9496 GCA_003445035.1 Planctomycetaceae bacterium
CGGGTTGCCGAGCGGATCGATCACTCGACCGATCATCTCGTCCCCAACCGGCACGCTCAGCAAGGCCCCGGTCGTGCGAACCTCGTCGCCCTCGGAGATCGAAAGATATTCTCCGAGAATGATGATCCCGACGGAGTTCTCTTCGAGGTTGAAGACCATCCCCCGGCTGCCGCTGGAGAATTCGACCATCTCACCGGCCATGGCGCCGGAGAGTCCGTAACAACGGGCGATGCCGTCGCCGACTTCCAGCACGCGGCCGGTTTCGGCGGTTTCCATCGTCCCGCGAAAGTCTTCAATCTCCTGCTGGATGACTGAAGCGATCTCGTCCGCTTTGAATTTCATGGAGACTCCTCTCGCGCATCCGGTCCCGCAACTGCTTGATGCGAGTCCGGAGCGAACTGTCGTACACCGTATTGTCAACCTGGATCACCAGTCCGCCGATCAATGAAGAATCGACCTGGGTTTCCAGAATCGGAGTGAATGGGAATGCCGAATCAAGCTTGGCTCGAATCGACTCGAGGGCTTCGTGTTCCAGGGGCCGCGCCGAGGTCACCTGCACGCTCTTGCGACCACCGCGGTGATTCTCGATCAACCGGGCCTCGTCGAGCACCAGCGGCAGCAGCTCGAGCCGCTCGTGACGGGCCAGGGTGGTCAGGAAACTGGTCAGCACGGGAGACCCGACGGGCCCCACGACGCGCTCGATCAGCGCCACCTTCTGGTCCCGGCCGACGGCCATGCCAACCAGGATCGAATGGAAATCGGGATGAGCTTCAAGGACGTCGTCGAGGAAGGAGGCCAGTTCGTCGAGCGTGCCATCGGCACCCGCCGACGCCGCGGCGTCAACCAGCGCGGTGGCGTAGACGCGAGCAATCGCCCGCGCCGACGGATCATCCATCACGCTGCTGACTCGAGTCCTGATTTTCTGGCCGTCGGCCATCTAGCCGTTCCTCTCGTCTCGCCCCGGGTTGCTCAATTCGACTCCGAAGTCACTTCCGCCAGGGCCTCGCCGATCAACCGCTGCTGGTCGGCCGCATCCAGCGACCTCCCCAACACGTGCTCGGTTGCAGCAGCGACCTGGTTGGAAACCTGGTCGAAGAGGTCCTTGAGTGCCTGGTCACGGGCTCGTTCGATCTCCCCGAGAGCCCGATTCTGGGTCGCTTCGGCCTGTTCCTGTGCCGCCGCCACGATCTCATCCTTGGTGTGCTCGGCATCCCGCCTCGCCTCGGCCAGGATCTCCTTGACCTCCTCCTGGACGCCCGCCAACTTCGTCTCGTGTGTGGCCAGCATCTCTTCAGCCTTGACGCGTGCCGCTTCAGCCGCATCGATGTCCGACCGGACTCGCTGCTCCCGAGCATCCAGGCCCTCGGCCAGCGGTTTCCAGGCGAACTTCTTGAGGATAAACACGAACAACAGGAACACGATCAACGACCAGAGCGCCAGGTCCGCCTTGAAATCCAGCGGCACTCCGGCCGCATGGGATCCATCGTCGCCATGGTGTTCTGCGTCGTCAGCACCCGCCGTGCTGGTGTGCGGTTCGTCCGCAGCCATCACCGAACAAGTGGCCATCAACGACCAGCCCGTGATCACTGTCAGGCACAGGCCAAATATCAAGGTTTTGCGCATCTACATGCCCTTACACTGCAAATCGTCGGCAAGAACCGCCGCCCTTCCGACGAGCCAACCACCACCATTGGTTGGTCGACACGAGGGAAGCCAACAACCCTTGTCAGACGGACATGATGCAGATGATCAGCGCAAAGAACGCAGCACCTTCGATCAGCGCGGCGGAGATGATCATCGCGGTCTGTACACTTGAGGCGACCTCGGGTTGACGGGCCATGCTCTCCACGGCCGACGCCCCGATTCGTCCGATACCGAGTCCGGCACCGATGATCACGATTCCGGCCCCGACACTAGCCAGGTTCAGGCTGCTGGCCGCGGCGGCATCCTGTGCCAACACCGGCATTCCCGTCGCCAGCACGATGGCCATCGCCATCCCGACAATCTTCATGCTCTGAATCACGTCTCTTTCTCCTTGGTCATTGGCACCGTCGGAACAGCCTAGCTCGCCGTTGCCTTCGGCTCCCAAACACGTTTCTTGAATTACCTGTTGATTTTCCCGCCACACTCCAGCGAGTGAACCGCTCATTGAATCAACCGACCCGGCGCGGCACAACCGTTGCCGCCACGGTCGGTCTCTCATTTGTTACTGTTGTCCCGGTCTGACTAGTGAGGATGAATCGCGGTCGAGATGAACAACGTCGCGAGGAACGCGAAGATGTAGGCCTGCAGGAAGGCCACGAACAACTCCAGCATGCCGATGGCGATCTGTCCGCCGATGCTCGCCGCCAGCACCGGATAGTACAGATACCACGCTCCGCCCGACGTGGCAGCAATGAAACCGAGGATGACCGCGATCACCGTGTGGCCGGCCATGATGTTGGCAAAAAGCCGAACACACAGCACGCCATGTTTGATGAACAGGCCGATCACCTCGATCACCCAGATCATCGGCAGCAGCACCAGCTTCAATGGCCCGGGCACGTCGATGTGAGGAGCCTGCGCCAACCAGAAGCCGCCGACACCCAGTTCCCGTGAACCGTAGAACAGCGTGGCCCCGAAAGCGGTCACCGCCAGCACTCCCGTCACGTTGATCTCCCCAGTGGCCGAACCCAGCCAGGGAATCGCTCCCAGCAGGTTGCAGAACAACACGTAGAAGAAACACGACCAGACAAATGGCAGGTACTCGTCAGCCGGATGCACGGCGTTGGCCGAGGCCTGGTCATGACCGCCGTGGTCATGGGACTCGTCACCGTGACCGTGGTGCCCGTCGCCTATGGTCGGCCGGACCACCTCGTCGCGGATGAACATCGCCAACGCTTCCCAGAAATTCCACCAGTACCCGGTCACCGACCGGCCACCCGACACTCGACGAGACAGACCACGAAAAATCACGAACGTGATCACACAGACCACCAGCTGCAGGACCATGAACCTCGTCAGCTGCAGGTGCAACCCGAAGAGATCGATCTCCGGCAACGGCAGTTTCATGCCGAACGGAAGCTCGAAGTACGGGAAGTCCCGAACGTGATGAAAAGTGTCGGCGTGCCCGGCGGCCATCAGTTCTGTCCAGAAGTCGGGTTCGCGGCTGCGTGTTGTTGCGAGACCAGGAAATAGGATTCCATCGCCAAAGCGGTCAGGTAGCTGACGATCAACCAGGCAAAGAACTCCCGGAACCCCAGTTCCGGTCGAACCTCACGGATCAGCAGCGCGCCGGACAACACCATCAACATTCGCAACGTGGTGGAAAGCAGGATCGCCTGCGGAGTCGTCGTCAAATTCGGTAGCAACACGGCAACCGACAGCACCACCAGGCCGGGCACCAGGCACAGGCCAACCGCCCATGTCAGCCCCTCGAGCCCCGCCGTGCCCCCGACCCATTGAGCGGGCAGTGCCAGCACCAGCCAGAGTCCGACCAGTACGGCGAAAAGCCAGGCAGATTGTCGAAGCGGATGCATCAGGCGTCTGGCTCGGCCTCACGGTCGGTCGTTGTTTGTTGTCGTCCGGGCGGTGAACCGGCAATCTTCAGTAAGTGACTCATCCCCGTGCCCAATCCCAACAGGGCTCCGATGACTGTCAGCCACGGGGTCATTTCGAATTGCTTGTCGAGCCACACTCCCACTCCAGCGGGAATCGCCATCTCCAAGGACACCGTCGTTGCGGCAGAAACCCACCGCATTGCGGCCGCCATCGGAGGACGGTTCTCGGCAGATGACTCCACCACGCTGACCCACCAAATTCGCGGCGACCACTCTGGGACCGGGGCAGTCTATTGGTCGCTCTGCGGGATGTCAAACCAGCAAGAATGACCTTCTCGGGGATTACGACCACTGGTCTTCGGCGGTCGGTGTGAGGTCGCTTCGGTTGAACCGTCCGTTTTGGTCGTGGTAGAAACTACGCACCCATTTTGTGCCATTTGATACGCTGATCTTCCTCCCTCGGAGAGGGATTCTCTAGCGTCTTGCCGGGGTCACCGGCAGTCGCCTGTCGCCCCCGGGCGATCGCAGCGGGCACGGACGGCCGCACCAGTTGTGTTGGTTTTCCTCTGTCTGAATGACGGTGAGGGGACGGGCTGATGGTGGGCAACCGCAATGGCCAGTTGGCTCGGTCCCGTGGCGGCACGTACCGCCAGTCCCTGCAGGGCAAAACTCGCAAGCAACTGGCCCAGTTGGCACGCCGCCAGCGGATCCGTGGCTGGCACCCGATGCGAAAAGCCGAGTTGATCGACGCCCTGGCCGATGCGGCCCGGCGGGCCAACGGCAGCCGCCGCAAGAAGGCCGGCACGAAAACCGCCGTGCCAACACACCAGGGGGTCAATGGAGTCGCCGGCGAACGAGACGACGTGCTGATCGCCGAACCGGTCAGTTCGAGATGGCTCTCGGCACGCTGGAACGTCTCGCCGGAGATGCTGACCCGGGCGAAATCGGCCCTGGGAAGTGACTGGCACCGGGCGCGGATGGTGCTGCGGCTCTCGCGGATCACCGACGACACCGAGGGTCCTACCTCGGAATCTCGAATCCGTGACATCGTCGTGAAGCTCCAGATGGGCGAATGCTGTGTCGAGATCGACCAACCGGGCCTCCCCCACCGGCTTCACCTGGGTTTCTCGATTCCCGGCGGCGAGTTCTTTGCCCTCTCGCACTCCGACCCCGTTTCCACGACCCGAGGCCCGCAGCCGGAGGAAAGCCGTCGGCCGAACACTTCGACGGTGCCGGCCGGCAATTCGCACCGCTCCGCGTCATCAACGGGACAGGAGGCCGATGGCCTGCCGCTGGAAATCCACACCGACCTGGTCATCTACGGTCGGGCCGCTCCGGAAACCCTGATCGAACTCGAAAAGGCCTCGGTGCGTGTCGGTCGTGACGGCCGGTTCGAGCTGAGACTGCCCCTGGAGAACGGACGCCAGTTCGTCCCGGCCACCGCCACCGCCGGTGACCGGGCCAGCCGGAGACGGGTGGCGCTGGCAATCGAACGGCACCTCAAGCTGCTCGATCCCGAGCCAACCGAAGACCCGTCCTAGAGCCCTGCGGGCGGGGACGGCGGGGACGGGCCGTCGAACCCCTTGCCACCCAACAACACCTCTTGCCCGACCTCCGACTGCCGACTAGGATCAGGTCGTCGGGTCGCTTCGGCGACCCGTCAGGCCTTTGCCAATCCGGGCACGATTTTGTTGACCCTACAAGCATGACCCAGGGGACCGTCCACGGACGGCCGCGTGTATATCCGAGCCACCCGGCTCGGCTCACACAACCCGGACGGGTGGTCCCCACCTGATTCTTACGGGTCCAAACAAAACCCAGCCCGGGGTTTCTTGGCGAAGGCCTCTTTCTTTTAACCCGCTTCCCTTTTGGGGCCCGGCGCTTAGTCTGGTGTCATGACCGGGCTGTTCGAACAGGCCGAGACGGCCAACCTGGACCGGGCGCGACCACTGGCGGCCCGCATGCGGCCGAGGAACCTCGACGAGTTCGTCGGGCAACAGCACTTCCTGGGCCCCGGCCAGCTGCTTCGCCGCATCCTCGACGCCGATCGACTCAGTTCGGCCATCTTCTACGGCCCTCCCGGAACGGGGAAGACGTCCCTGGCCGAACTGATTGCCGGGCAGACCGAGTGTGTTTTCGAACGTCTCAACGCCGCCGCCGCCGGGGTCAAGGAACTGAGAGAGCTGCTCGAGTCGGCTCGAGACCGACTGGCGACCGGCGAACGACGGACGCTGTTGTTCGTCGACGAACTGCACCACTTCAACCGCACGCAACAGGACGTGCTGCTGCCGGATGTCGAGAGCGGGGTGGTCCGGCTGATCGGGGCCACCACCGCCAACCCCTTCTTCTCGCTTGTCTCGCCTTTGGTCTCGCGCAGCCAGATCTTCGAGTTCCAGCCGCTGCAGCCCGACGACATCCGCGCACTGCTGCAGCGGGCCCTGGCCGACACCGAGCTGGGCCTGGGCCGATTCGAGGTGTCGGCCAGCGACGAGGCGTTGGCGTTCCTGTCCCAGGTGGCCGACGGCGACGCACGACGGGCTCTCAACGCACTGGAGATCGGGGTGCTCTCGATCGCCGCCGGCACCAGCAAGGTGCTCGAACTCGACGTCGCCGAGGAATCGGTGCAGAAGAAAGCGGTTCGCTACGACGACGACTCCCACTACGACGCGGCCAGTGCTTTGATCAAGAGCCTGCGAGGCAGCGACCCCGACGCGGCGATGTACTGGCTGGCCAGGATGCTCGAGGCGGGCGAGGACCCCCGGTTCCTGGCCCGGCGACTGGTGATCCTGGCGGCCGAGGACATCGGCAACGCCGACCCGCAGGCGCTGGTGCTGGCCAACGCGGCCGCCCAGGCCACCGAACGGGTGGGGATGCCCGAGTGCCGCATCATCCTGGCCCAGGCCACCAGCTACCTCGCACTGGCCCCCAAGTCCAATGCCTCCTACCTCGCCATCGACCGGGCGATCGAGGACGTCCGCACCAAGGCGGTGCTGCCGGTGCCACGACACCTCCAGGATTCGCACTACCCCGGTGCCGAGAAGCTCGGGCACGGACAGAATTACGCCTACGCCCATGACGGCGAAGACGGCTGGGTCGACCAGGACTATCTCGGCGTCGACCGGACCTACTACGAACCGACCGACCGAGGGCACGAGGCCGTGATGAGGCAGCGGCTCGAGGAACTGAAGAAGCGGAAGAGCCAGTGACCGGGTCGGGCTTTCCCGTCGGCGGGACCTATCCCCCGAACACGTCGGTCGCCAGCCCGCACCGCGACTGAACCCGCAAGGCGATCTCCCGCAGTTCCCGGTCCTCGAGTGCCGTCACGAAACTTTCCGCCGGTGGCCGCGCCACGGTGTAGACCTGCACCAGTTTCAGTTGTCCGCCTGTGGAGGTGATCTCGCACAGCCGGTCGCAGAACGCCTCGATCTCCGACTCCGGCGGAGCCTCTCCCTGGACCCGCATGAACAGGCCCTGGATCACCAGCGGCCAACGTCTCGCGGCCGAGGCGATGTTCTCCAGCACCCGCTCAAACGGCACCACCGTCCGCTCGATCAGGCGGAAGTACTCTTCGGTCCCCGCCTCGAGCTTCGCCCAGATCTCGCCGTTGTGGGCGTCAAGCGTCTCGAGTCCCCGCTCGACCGCCGGACGATGGAACATGCTCGCGTTGGTGATCAGAACCAGTTTCGGATCCTGGCCCCCACGCCGGGCCTTCACCTCCGCCACCCGCTGGACGATCTCGTCGAAGTTCCGGTAGGTCGTCGGTTCGCCGTCACCCGAAAAAGCGATGTCATTGAGCCGCCGCAGGCCGACGGGAACGGCCGAGAAGGCCGGATCCTCCCACAGCGAACCGTCGGCCACCTGGACCAGCAGGGCATCGAGTTCGTCGAGAACCGCATCGAGTTCGACGAACCGGGTCTCGGCCTGGCTCGTCCGATCGACCTGGCAGTAGATGCAGTCGAAGTTGCAGATCTTGTCGGGATTGAGATTGATCCCGACGGACAGTCCGTGGCTGCGACGCGACAGAACGGGATAGACGAACCGGTTGTCGTGGAACGTCCGTGGATGATGGCGGTGTTGTTGCAGCGCGGTCATCGGCCGGTTCCGCCCCTAGACTTCCTTCGAGTCGATCCAGGTCATCATCCGCCGCAATTCCAGCCCCACCTGCTCGATCGGGTGGTTGCGATCGTTGCGTCGCTTGGCCTGGAAAGTCGGCTGGTTGGCCTTGTTCTCGAGCATCCATTCCAGTGCGAATTGGCCGTCCTGGATCTCCTTGAGAATTCGCTTCATCTCGGCACGCGTTTCGTCGGTGACGATCCGGGGTCCGCGGGTGTAGTCCCCGTACTCGGCGGTGTTCGACACGCTGTACCGCATGTAGTTGAGCCCGCCCTGGTAGAACAGGTCGACGATCAACTTCAACTCGTGCATGCACTCGAAGTACGCCATCTCGGGCTGGTACCCCGCATCGACCAGCGTGTCGTAGGCGGCCTTGACCAGGGCACTGACTCCCCCGCAAAGCACCACCTGTTCACCGAACAGGTCGGTCTCGGTCTCCTCGGCAAATGTCGTCTCGATCACGCCACCGCGAGTGCCGCCGATGCCCTTGGCGTAGGCCAGCGACAGTTGACGGGACTCGTCCGACGCACCGGGCAACAGGGCGATCAGCGAGGGAACGCCACCGCCCTTTTCGTACTCGATCCGGACCAGGTGTCCCGGTCCCTTGGGGGCCACCAGCGCCGCATCGACGCCTTCTGGCGGCACCACCTGCCCGAAGTGAATGTTGAATCCGTGAGAGCACAACAACACGTTGCCGGTCTCGAGATTCGGCCGGATCTGTTCGCGGAAGACATCACCCTGCACCTCGTCGGGCAGCAGGATGTTGACCAGGTCACCCGCCCGGGTCGCGTCTTCGATCGACATTGGCTCGAAGCCGTGTGCGACGGCCAGGTCGTAATTCGCACTGCCGGGCCGCTGCCCGACGACGACATTGAGTCCGCTATCGCGGAGGTTCTGTGCCTGGGCGTGCCCCTGGCTGCCATAGCCGAGAATGGCAATCGTCTTGTCCTTCAGCAGCGACAGGTCCGCATCGTCGTCGTAGTAGATCTTGGCAGCCATGAGTTGTTGTCTCGTTTGTGGGGGAATCTCAGTTGGGTCATTTCTACGCTGTTTGGTGGCATCGGGCGGGTCCCGGAACTCCCGCCACGGGGTCGCCTCACTCGGATGACTCGTCCGTTTCCTCGTCCGTTTCCTCGTCCGTTTCCTCGTCCGCTTCCTCCTCCTGGTCAGCTCGCAACAATGCCACGCGTCCGGTACGAACCATCTCGATGATCCCGTAAGGTCGGACCAGGTCGATGAACGACTCGAGTTTCCGTTCCTGTCCGGAGATCTCGACCATCACGTGACCGGGGCTGACGTCAACGATTCTGCCCCGAAAGATCTCGACCAGTTCGCGGATCTCACCCCGACTCCCGTTTCCGGTTCCGGAGGTGATTCCGCTGTTGGTGCTGACCTTGATCAGCATCAGGTCGCGTTCGACGTAATTGCGGTTGGAGAAGTCGAGCACCTTGACGACGGTGACGATCTTCTCGAGTTGCTTGCGGACCTGGTCCAGGACGTGGTCGTCTCCGTTGACGACAAAGGTGATCCGCGAAAAATCGAGATCTTCGGTCACTCCCACCGCGAGGCTGTCGATGTTGAAGGCGCGCGAGGCCAGCATGCCGGTGATGTGCGCGAGCACACCCGGCTGGTTGGTGACCAGGGCCGAGAGCACATGTCTCATGAGTCGTTTCCGCCTTCGATCGAGTCCACCGGAACTGGTGCACGTCCACCGACGGAGGGGAGGAGGGAACAATTCAGTGTAAGGGAGCGGCCGGGCGCGGGGAAGGTTGACACGCGACGCCGGGCTGTGTTTGGATGCCGGGCCCGGTGGTGAATCGCACGGCCGGAACCGACAGGACGGA
>DLVV01000247.1:9863-13918 GCA_003445035.1 Planctomycetaceae bacterium
GTGAGATCTCTGTCTAGCGAACTGAACGTGCCACCGCTGGTGGCCCAGGTGCTGCTGGCCCGCGGGGTCGAATCGGCCGAAGCCGCCCGCGAGTTCCTTTCGGCCCGCCTGCTCGATCTCCACGACCCCGCCCTGCTGCCGGGAATCAACGAGGCGGCCGACCGGATCGTCGAAGCGATTGCCGCCGACCGGCAAATCACCATCTACGGCGATTACGATGTCGACGGCGTGACCGGCACCAGCCTGCTGTGGCACTGCCTGAAACTCGCCGGCGGCCACGTCGACTACACCATCCCCGACCGGCTCAACGACGGCTACGGGCTGAACCCCAAGGCGATCCGGGAATTGGCCGACCAGGACAGTTCCCGGCTGGTCATCACCGTCGACTGTGGCATCGCGAGCATCGACGAGGCGGCGTTGGCCGCCGAGCTCGGCATGGAGCTGATCGTCACCGATCACCACACCATCGGCGAAACGCTGCCGGCAGCTACCGTGCTGGTCCACCCCCGGTTACCGGGCAGCGAGTACCCCTTCGGAGATCTCTGTGGTGCCGCGGTCGCCTTCAAACTGGCCTGGGCCGTCTGCCAACGGCTCGGCGACGGACGCCGCGCCTCTCCGAAAATGAAGGAGTTCCTGCTCTCGGCCGTCGGCCTGGCCGCCATCGGTACGATCTCCGACGTGATGCCCCTGCTGGGAGAAAACCGGGTGCTGGTCCAGTTCGGACTCGCCGGATTGCCCGGTCGAGCCAGTGTCGGGCTCAAGGCGTTGATGGACGTCTCCGACAAACAAGCGCCGCTGGACGCCGAGGACATCGGGTTCGCGATCGGTCCGAGGATCAACGCTGCCGGTCGCCTGCAGCAGGCTCGCCTGGCCGTCGAGTTGCTGACCACCGACGACGAACACCGCGCCCGCCAACTGGCCACGCACCTCGACAAGCTCAACAAGGACCGCCGCAGCCTCCAGACGCGTATCTTCAAACAGGCCAAGAAACAGGTGGCCGAGAATCCCGAGTGGGAGGAAGCGGCCGCGCTGGTGCTGGCCAGCAACGACTGGCACGCGGGCGTGATCGGTATCGTTGCCAACCAGGTGGCCGAGGAGTTCGAGAAACCCACCGTGATGCTGGCGCTCTCGGCCATGGAAGGCACCGGAAAGGGATCGGGCCGCTCGTTCGCCGGCTTTGACCTCTATTCGGGCATCGCCGCCTGCTCGGAGCACCTGGTCACCTTCGGCGGACACCACGCCGCAGCCGGCGTATCGATCCGGTCGGAAAACGTCGAGGCCTTCCGCGAGGCCTTCGCCGCCCACGTGGCCGAACACCACAAGGTGACCGACGCGGATCTCGAACTGCGAGTCGACGCGGAGGTGCGGCTGCAGGACCTGTCCCGCAAGAACATCAACGCACTCAATACGCTCAGCCCCTTCGGACAGGGCAATCCCCGGCCCCGCTTCTCGGCAACCGGTGTCGAACTGGCCGAGGCCCCCCAGACGATGGGCGAAGGAGATCGTCACCTCAGGCTGGCATTGAAGACCGGCGACCGGCCGCTGAAAGCCGTCGCCTTCGGCCGGGGCGAATGGGCCGAACCGATCCGCACCGCCGACGGACCGCTGTCGATCTGTTTCGAACCGATGATCAACCGTTGGCGCGGCCGGGAATCGGTCGAACTGAGACTGATCGACTGGAAATCGGGGGCCGGGATCGATTGAGCCGGTTCGGATTCGAGTTCATCAACCCGGCTGAACTCACCCACCTCCGAATGTCGATTTGGCGTATGGACGGGTGATCGACTACCTTCGAGCCTACCCGGGACCCCTGCACAGATCCTCAACCGAACACGCACGATGTCATTGCTGCTAGAGAACATCCGCAAGAGCTACCGCGAACCGGACGGTGGCAGCCTGCCGGTGCTGGAGATCGAACGATTCGAGCTTGGCCATGGCGAGCAGGTGGCACTGGTCGGAGCCAGTGGCGGAGGCAAGACGACGCTGCTGAACGTCATCTCCGGCATCACCGCGCCGGATGCCGGCCGCGTGGTGATCGACGACACCGAGGTCACGGGGATGCCCGAGCCGGTCCGTGACCGGTTTCGGGCCGAACGGATTGGGTTCGTCTACCAGACATTCAACCTGCTTCCGGCCTTCACCGCGCTCGAAAACGTGTTGCTGGGAATGAGCTTTTCGCGGGGCCGGGCCGACCGCGACCGTGCCCTGCAATTGCTCGAAAGCGTCGGGCTCTCGCACCGCCTGGACCATCGTCCCGGACAACTCTCCGTCGGCGAACAGCAACGCGTGGCCGTGGCCCGCGCCCTGGCCAACCAGCCGTCGCTGCTGCTGGCCGACGAACCGACGGCCAACGTCGACCTGGCCAACCAGCAGACCATTCTCGACCTGGTTCGCTCGGCCTGCACCACCGGCAACGTGTCGCTGTTGCTGGTGACCCATGCCCACGACGTCGCCGGACAGTTCGACCGCATCGAGCGTCTTGACGAATTCAACACCGCCGCGACGATCACCCCGGGGGCCACGCCATGAACCTCTGGTTGATCGCCGTCAAGAGCGTGAAACAACGGGCGTTGGCCAGCGCCCTGACCTCGCTGTCGGTGGCACTGGGAGTGATGTTGATGGTCGTGGTCCTGGTGGCCAACGGGATGGCCGAACGGATGTTCGTCCAGACGGCCACCGGCTACGACCTGATTCTCGGACCCAAGGGCAGCCAGCTGGAGCTGGTGCTCACCAGCATCTACCGCATCGGTGTCGCCGGAGAACCCCTGCCCTACCGTTTCTACCGCGAGCTCACCTCCGAGACGGGCAACCGGATCGATCGGGCGGTCCCGATCACGATGGGCGACGTGACCCGTGAAGGTGCCTTCCCGATCGTGGGAACCACCCCCGACTACTTCGTGCTGCCCTACATGCACGAGGCGGACGGGACACCGCGAAAATTCCAGTTCCGGACCCGGAGCGTGGATGGGAAGCACACCGGCGAGGGCCTGATTCGCAACCCGTTTGATGCAACCATCGGAGCGGTCGTGGCCCGGCAGAACGGCTGGGATGTCGGATCGAAGCTGAAACTGGTCCACGGCGGATCCGACGGTCACGTGCACGACGAGGAATTCACCGTCAGCGGCGTGCTGGCCGCCACCGGCACCCCCAACGACCGCACCGTGTTCGTTCATCTCGATGGCTTCTACATGATCTCCGGTCACGAGAAGCCTCTCTCGGAAGCCATCGCCCGCGAACGCGAGTTCTTCGGAAACGTCAGCGAGGAATCTCTTCGGGCACTCGAAGCCGAGAAGGCGGGAGGGCACGGGCCGGTCCCGGAAGCTCAGAAGGAAGTCACCGCGATCCTACTGAACATCCAGGGCGAGATCGGCGAAAAGGTGCTGGCCGAGAGCCGCCTGATGAGCCGGCTCAACGAGGGCGTCCAGGCGCAGGCGGTCAAGCCGATCGTCCAGATCGACCGCATGATGCAGACCCTGATCGGGCCCATTCGCACGCTGTTGATCGGACTCACCTCGCTGATCATCGTCGTATCGGGCATCGGCATCTTCGTCAGCATCTACAATTCGATGGCCGACCGAAAAAAGGAGATCGCGATCATGAGGGCGCTGGGAGCCCGGCGGCAGACGGTGCTGACGGTGATCCTGGCCGAATCGACACTGCTCTGCGTCGTCGGTGGCCTGGCCGGTTTCGTGCTGGCCCACCTGCTAATCCTGGTCGCCTCGCCGGTGGTCGCCGGTTACGGGCTGGTGATCGACCCGTGGACGTTCGCCTGGGGAGAACTGGTGCTGCTCCCGGTGCTGATCGCCCTGGCGTCGCTTGTCGGATTCGTCCCCGGCATGACCGCTTACCGCACGGATGTGGCACGGACATTGAGCGACTGAATTCGATCGTGATAAGATGAAAGCCCCTGGGGGGACAGTACCCATGTCACAGACACTCCCGTCATCGACGCTCGCGGCCCCGCCGCCCGAGAAGTTCGTGTACCGACCCATCCCGGCGTCAGCTCCGCTGGCAGCCGGTGCCGGTGCACTGGCTTGCCTGGGACCGATCTGGCA
>DLVV01000247.1:13978-14151 GCA_003445035.1 Planctomycetaceae bacterium
CTGGCCGCCGGGGTGATGGGACTGTTGACACTGGCGAAGATTCGCAAGACCCAGGGGGCCTTCAGCGGCGGCAAGACCGCCCTGGTCGGAGTCGTCCTGGGTGGTGTGGCCGCGATGGGCAACGTCGGCATCACGGTTCTGCTGTTCAACACCGAGGTGCCCGACGGGTTCGA
>DLVV01000247.1:14244-19957 GCA_003445035.1 Planctomycetaceae bacterium
TTCGCCGAAGGCATCAGCCCCCTGTCGATCACGGCCTGGACCTTCGTGTGCCTGGCCGCCGGGGTGATGGGACTGGTGACACTGACGAAAATCCGCAAGACCCGGGGAGCCTTCAGTGGCGGCAAGACAGCGCTGGTCGGAGTCATCCTGGGCGGTGTGGCCGCCGTCGGCAACGTCGGTATTTCGATCCTGCTGTTCAGCACCGAGGTGCCCGACGGGTTCGATGCGGTCAACTTCACCGCCGACATCTCGAAGAAAGGGTTCGGCGAAAAACTGGCCCTGCACCCCGACATCGCCGCACTCAACGGCAAGAAGATCTACCTGAGAGGATTCATGTACCGCGGCAAGCAGCGGGAAGGCCTGACCAGCTTCGTGATCGTCAAGGACAACCAGCAGTGCTGCTTCGGTCGACAACCCAACCAGTCGGACATGGTCGAGGTGTTTCTGCCGGCCGGCCAGACGTTCGACCTGGAACTGGGCCTCACCGGCGTCGCCGGCACGTTCCGGACTTCCAACATCCGCTCCAAGAGCGACCTGCAACACCGGCCGATCTACCGGATCGACGCCGAGATGTGCAAGCGGGCCAAGGTGGACTTCTGATGCCGATCCGACGACTGCTGCCGGGCCGTCGCTCGGCCATGGTCCTCTGCGGACTGCTGGCCTTCGCCGGTTGCCGCGATGGCGGCGACAGCGGCTATCGCGAGGTGACCCAGGCGGACGTCACTCCGTCGACAAGCGGACCGGATGCCGACGACGGATCGACACCTGGTGGATCGGCTGTGGCCGACGACACCCACACCGGCGATCCATCCACCGTGACCGATCCGGACACGCCGGAGGTGCCGGCAGTGGAACCGCCGTCTTTCGAGAACCCACCCGGTTCGCCTCCACCGGGCGAAGCCGACCCGGTCAACCCGCTGCGTCCGGCCCTCCCGGGCAACCCGCTGCGTCCGCCGCTCCCTCGAGACGGGCTGGGTCCGCCATTGGACCCCTCGGGACGCCGACCCACCTCACGGACAGCAAAAACACCGGATGCCGGTCCCAAGGAGCCCCGCGAGATCAAGCTGCTGGTCAAGAACAGGACGTTCAAGGTCGAGGGTCCCCAGAAGGCCGTGCGGGTTTCCTACGACGACTTCGACCTGCTGAAGGTGCTCAACATGGAGCCGGTGCCACCCAATGCCCCCGACCACATGCCCGGATGGCTCAAGCAACTCGACGGCAAGCGGATCCGTGTCCGCGGGTTCATGTACCCCACGTTCCAGGATCCCGTCGAGATCTTCGTGTTGGCCCGCGACAACCAGATTTGCTGTTTCGGACGCAACCCGAAGGTCTATGACCTGGTCCGCGTCGTACTCCGAAAGGGCGTCTCCTCGCCCTACATTCAGAACCGCCCGTTTGACGTGGTGGGGCTGTTCCATATCGCCAAGAAGATAGAAGACCCTAAACTGTTGTATAGCCTGGACGATGCGGTCGTGGTTGACCGCTGAGTGATTTTCCTCGTACAAACACAGCCGGATCCAGAACGGACCCGAGAACACGCCAACCGGAGACACGCATCATGTCACTGAAGCGAACCCCCTGCTCGATGTTGTCGCTGGCGGTCGTTTTCCTTTCCGGGCTGTTCGTCGTGCCCGGAGTGGCCACCTCGGCCGTGCGACACTGCCCGTTCTGCGCGGCCCCCTCGCTGACCCTCGCCGAGCAACTCTCCCAGGCCGACGCCGCGGCCCTGGTGATGTGGGCCGAGGCGAAGAAGGCCCGGCAGGTCAAGGGGAAGCGGCTGCCGTCGGAGACGACCTACGAGATCCGCGAGGTGATCCGCAACGGACGCGGGGCGGTCAAGAAGGGCCAACGCGTCCGGCTTTCCCGGTTTCGCTCGGGCAAGAAGGGCGACATGTTCCTGCTGCTGGGCAGCAGGGCGACCAAGGTCGAGTGGGGCAGCCCGCTGCCGGTCACCGAGACCAGCTACCAGTACATCGTCCAGGCTCCCTCGCCGGAGGCCGCCGCGAACAAGCGGTTGGCCTACTTCATGAAATTCCTCGAGTACCCCGACCGGCAGATCGCCGACGACGCGTACGCCGAATTCGCCAACGCGCCCTACAAGGACATCGCGGCGGTCAGCAAGCTGATGCCCCGTGCCAAGGTCGCCCGCTGGATCTCCGACGCTGAGACCCCTCCCACACGCATGGGTCTCTACGGACTGTTGCTGGGACTCTCGGGCAACCAGGCCGACGCCAAGCTGATGGAGAAGAAGATCTCGACGCCCTCGGAAGAATTCCGCCTGGGCATTGACGGCGTGATGTCCGGCTACCTGTTGCTGGTCGGAGAAAAGGGACTGCCACTGATCGAACAACTCAAGCTCAAGAACCAGTTCCTGGTCGATGCCAACGGCAAGGTGCTGACCGACAAGAAAGGTCGAAAGAAACTGGTGCCCTTCAGCGAGACCTACGCGGCGATGCAGGCCCTGCGGTTCATGTGGAGCTACGCCGATGGCCGCGTCGCCAAGCCTCGACTGCGTCAGTCGATGAGAATCCTGCTCGATCGTCCCGAACTGGCCGACCTGGTCATCGCCGACCTCGCGCGTTGGAAGGACTGGAGCATCCAGGGTCGGCTGATGACCATGTACGACGACAAGGCGTTCAACGTCCCCGCCATCAAGCGGGCCGTCGTGCGTTACATGCTGGTCTGCTCCAAGGATATTCCCAAGGGCAAGAACAAGAAAAAGACGGCTGGCCCGAAACCCAAGCATGTCCAGGCCGCCCTGAAGCACCTGGCCGTGCTCAGGAAACGGGATCCCAAGACGGTGATGGACGCCGAGCGTTTCTTCTTCCTTAAGTAATCGACCGGCACCGCGGCCCACGCCCGAACCGGCCTGCTGGCCGGACTCACAGCAGGGGCGACCTGCGCCGTAGCCGCATTGACCATGTTTGACCCCGAACCGATCCGGCAGGCCCTCCGCGAATTCGCACTCGACGGCTGGCTGCTCTACGATTTCCGCAACAGCAACGTGCTGGCCCGCCGCGTGCTCGGCCTCGACGAAGAACACGCCGGCAGCCGCCGCTGGGCCTGTTGCCTGCGGGCCGATGGCCCACCCAGGAAACTGGTGCACCGTATCGAGGCCGGCGCGCTGGACGCGATTCCCGGTCAAAGCCGGGTCTACCTGGCGTGGCAGGAGTTCGAGGCCGGGCTGGCCTGGCTGCTCGAGGGTCTCGACACGGTTGCCACCGAATACGCCCCGCGAGCCAGCAACCCCTACGTCTCGAGAATCGACGCCGGCACGATCGAACTGGTCGGCGAATCGGGCTGCAACATCATCTCCTCGGGGGACCTCGTGCAGAGATTCGAGGCGACCTGGGACGAAGCCCAGGCGGCAATGCACCGCGAGGCCGAAGCGATCACCACCTCGGCATTCAGCGTGGCCTGGCAGGCGATCGCCGAAGCGACCTCGGCAGGTGGCCAGGTCCAGGAGACCGCCATCCAGCAGGTGATCATGGACCATTACCGGGCCCACGACGCCACCACCTATCATCCGCCGATCGTCGCCCGCAATGCCCACTCGGGGAACCCCCACTACGAAACCGGCACCGGCGACGACACCGCCATCCGGCAGGACGACCTCGTACTGATCGACCAGTGGTGCAAGGTCGATCGGCCGCAAAGCGTTTACAGCGACCTGACCCGGATGGGGTACGTGGGCACCGAGGTTCCCGAGCGATACGCCGAGGTGTTTGCCGTGGTGGCCGCCGCCCGCGATGCCGCGATCGAGTGCGTGAGGGGAGCATTTGCCGAGGACCGACTGCTGCAGGGATGGGAAGTCGACCAGGCCTGCCGCGACGTGATCATCGAGGCCGGATACGGCGACGCCTACATCCACCGCACCGGACACAGCATCGGCCAGGAGGTCCACGGCAACGGGGCCAACATGGACAACCTGGAAACCCACGAACAGCGACGCGTGATGCGAAACACCTGCTTCTCGATTGAACCGGGCATCTACCTGCCCGAGTTCGGCATCCGCAGCGAGGTGAACGTGTTCGTCGACGGCGACGGGGCCGTCCACGTCACCGGGGGACCGTGCCAGGAAGCGATCGTGCCGATCCTGGCGACGGACTGAGAACACCGGCCACCGAAACCCTCGATGATCTGAGCAGCCGTTTCGAATCCCCGCGGTGAAACTACTTGGCCGCCGCCCTGGCCTTGGCTTCCTCAGCCTTCGACACGTCGGGGTTTGGTGCGCTGTTGCCCGATTCGAGGTTCAGCACCCAGCGGACCGCGTTCTCGGTCGACTTCAGCACCACCTTGTTCGTCCAGGTCCGCTCGTTGTGGCCGAGGTTCGAGTAGTAGATCTTGCCGTCACCCCACGAGCGGCACCAGGCGACCGGAACGTGGTAGGGACGCTTCGGGTTGCACTTGGCCATGTTCAGGCTCATCAACACGCGAACATTCTTCGGCACCCAGTTGACGTACTGGTAGATCTCGTCCTTGATCTGGAACTCCTTGCCGAACGGCTTCATCGCCGGGTGCGAGGTGTCGTGGACGCTGATGGTGACATTGTTGCCCGATCCCCACGGGTGGCCGTTGAATGTGCCGCCGGCGATCTCCTGATACCACCGGTGCTTGGGATCCTTGGTGCGGTAGGTGTCCGTCGCCGAGTGGAACCCGATGTAACCGTTGCCCTTGGTCTTCAGCCACGTGTTGACGAAGTAGTCGCGGTCCTTGTCGGTGATCGGCAGCACGCCGGTCGTGTAGAACATCACGATCCGGTACTTCTTCAGGTTCGCCGCGGTGAAGTCGGCCTTGCAGTCCTGGGTGCAGTCGACGGTGAACAGCTTGGTCTGCTGGCCCAGTTGCGTCATGGCGATCTCGGCCGGCGCGAGATTCTTCTGACGACGGTTGACCGAGCCGTGACGGAACCCCTTGCTCTGGGTGACAAACAGCGCACGGACCGGCTCGGCAGCCGGCAAGCTCTGGCCGGTCGAGAACAACACGGCCAGTCCCAACACGCACATCGTTAACATCTTCACGACTCGACTCCCTGTGGTTGTCATTTCTTCAGTTGTTTCAAAGTTCCGCCGATCCGGCGGTGCACCTCGGCGGTGTTGCGGACCACCAGCACGTGAAAGTTGGGGTAGTAACGGATCGTCCCCTTGCCACCTCGTACGTCCCAGCTGTCCGGTGCGATCGTGTCCTGGATCAACGCGATCAACTCGCCGGCGGCACGCTCGTCGGCCGGACCGGCCAGCGAAGAGCCTCTCTCGCGAGACGGCCTCCTCCGCCCGAGTCGTGCCCCGGAAAACTTGCGACGCTGCCGCTGCAACCTCGGCAGGATGTCACCCAGCCGGCCGTTGATCGCAGAGTGCTTCCGGCGACGCTCGGCAAACGACAGTTTCCGGGTGGTTCTCAGGTCCTCGTCCAGCCGGACCAGCGCCGGAACCACCTTGGCCGGATCGGCCAGGGGACGTCGGTTCCGCGCCGTCCGCTTCATCAGCACCAGGAACCGGTCGCGGAGTCCCTGACGAGTCAGACTCGACGGATCAGACGAAACGGCCCTGGCGAGACCCGCGATCGGTTCATCAACAACAGCGACCGGTGTGACGCCTATCCAGAGAGCCACCAGCACTGCGGCGTTCATCGCAGCTCTCCCCAAGACGTCTGGAAACCTCAGGACGAATTCGGCGGAATCTCCGGCCAGCTATTCTCCGCCGTCGTCTCCACC
>DLVV01000247.1:20277-46046 GCA_003445035.1 Planctomycetaceae bacterium
GTCGTCTCCACCACCGTCGTCTCCGCCGCTGTCATCGACATCGGCCGCCGCTGCGGGGGCTACCGGAGCAGCCGCACTCGCATTGCCACCACCGTCGGAAGACTTCACGAAGTAGATGACGATCCCGATCACGACGACGAGAACCCCGATGATGTAGGGCGTCATCTCTTTCAGTGCCGCATCGGCTCCGACACCGTCAGCGTCCCCGCCTCCGGTGATCTTCACGTCACCCTGTTCGAACTGGTCCTTTTTCGCAGACCCCGCATTCATCCCCCCGGGAGGCATCATGGGCGTCCGCTGAGCACCGGCTGGCGGCTGACCGGAATCGCCACTTCCCGGCGTCCCCTGTGCGACCAATTGGCGGGAATCGGCAGCAATCAACAGCAGGGCCAGCAACAGGCCCAGTCCAGTCCTCGTCGAAACCGTCATCGGAACCCTCCGTTCGCACTGAAATCCGGCTGAGACCAACCGGTTATTACTCAACTGGCCGGACACTCCACAGGGTGCACATTCTCACCCAGCCAACTTCGATTGGCAAGTGCCGGATACCGCAGGGTCGGCTCAACTGGTCGGCACAACCAGCGGATCCTGCAGGTAGTGATCCCCGACCGGGTAGTTGCGGAACTGGATCGAGTAGGTCTTCTCGAACCAGGCCTGGATATCATCGACCGCGTCAGGATCGTATTCCGGCTCAACGTAAAGCGTGCGACCGCGGGTGTCTCGCATGATCTGCGCATCGTCGACGATCACCTCGCCACGGCTGACCACGTATCGAGGCAGTTCGAACATCCGCTGGATGTCGTCGTCGGGGCTGTAGAGCGTCACGTCTCCGTCGGCTCCCGGTCCGAGATGTCCCTTGTGGGCGAGTCCCAGCATGCGGGCCGGTGCGGCGCGGGTGATAATCGCGATCTCGTTGAGCGAGTACTCTCGATCAAGATCCTTCAACGTGCAGCGATCGGACACGGCCGCCGGGGCCCCGGCCAGCACCTCGAGACGACGCTCGCGGTCCATCAACAGCGAGATGATCTCGGGATAGGCCTGGAACGATCCGCCGTTGGGATGATCGGTGCTCATGGCGATCCGCCACGGATCGTCAACCATCAGGTACCATTCGAGCCCGATGGCCCACTGCAAGGCATGAACCAGGCTCTTCTGCTTGTAGACAATCGGCACGATACCGCACCCGGCCTCCATCTCGGTATCCCCACTGAACCACTTGCGGCCGGTGACCTGGTGCAGGTAATAGCCCAGTGGCCCGTCACCGGTCATCGAGGTGGTGTTGGCGAACATCACCTGTCCGACATCGACTGTCAAATTCTCGTGCGAATTGACGTACTCGGACAACTCGGGCACCCGCGACCCGAATGTCGACTGGTCGTCGGGGTCACCGTCGTAACTGTGGAACTGGATATGCGTCAGGTGCCCACGATACCCTTCCAGGGACTTCATGGTGTCCATCGTCGTGGCGTGATTGCCGGGCAAACCGAGGTTGTTGCAGTGGATGTGGACCGGGTGCGGCAGGCCC
Source organism: Planctomycetaceae bacterium (assembly GCA_003445035.1). Classification (GTDB taxonomy): domain Bacteria; phylum Planctomycetota; class Planctomycetia; order Planctomycetales; family Planctomycetaceae; genus UBA8437. Next base: position 21,803 of record DLVV01000247.1, read on the forward strand.
AGTTCCTGGACCGTGGAAGCCACGCCCTGGATGATCTGCCGCGGAGTGACGTTGAAGTGATCGACCGTTTCATCGATCCCGTGCACGTTCCCGCCACCGCTCTTCCAGACCTCGACACCACCCGGGTTGACCAGCTTGGCGGCGTACCCTTTTGTGGACTGCAACAGCCAGGCGATGTAGGCCTTCAACCGCCCGGGTTCACCGGCGGCCAACTGCTTCATCACGTAGTGGTTGTTGCCCATCATGACATAAAACCCCTTGTCGATGATCGGGGTGTCTTCAAGTTCCTCGTGTGCGTGCCGGGCGGCCAGCGGCGGGACCGCGGCATCAAACGCGGTGGTGTAGCCCAGTCCGGCGTAGAGGTACCCGGTGGCGAAGGTGCTGGGGACACTGCCGCCGCTGCCCGATCGGGTCAGTCGTGTACGACGGACCGGTTCGGCCGTCCGCTTCTCTTCGGGGATCATCTTCCGAGCGGTGTTCACCTTCGGCCCGGCGATGTGGCAGTGCATGTCGATGCCGCCGGGCATCACGACCAGGCCGGTCGCATCCAGTGTCCGATCGGCTGACGCATCGGGCTCGGCCGGAGCCTCGACAATCCGTCCGTCGACGATCCAGATATCGCCAACGTCACCGTCGATCCCGTTGGCGGGATCATAAATCGTCCCGCCGGTGATTCGCAGCGAACTCATGCGCCACTCGCTGCCGGGTCGGGGAGCGACTCGGCCAGTTGCCGCTGCCGGATCCGAGACTCGATCCCCCGCAGGATCTCGAGGTCGCTCTTGTAAGGCGAGTCAAATGCCGGTCGCAGCGGAATCGGCACGTCATCCATTCGGTAAACGGTGCCGCCGGTATTGATGCCATAGGTCGAGGTGGTGAAGGCCACCGACGCGGTGCGGGCTGTGTCGGAGAGCTTGGGATCGAGCACCACGCTGGGGATGCCTTCGAGATGATCGCGGGCCGGCTGGCTGAAGTTCGACATCGGGTCGCTGGCGATGATCAATGCCGCGTCGGCCTCGCCACGGGCTAACACATCCGATGCGGTGAACTCGCCGGGGTTGAACCTCGGAAACCCACTGCCCAGGTGCACCCCGAAGGGGTATCCGGTCGACCAGCTGACGACGTTGTCGGCACCGGTCACGTTGCCGTGACCCCGCATCGGCTTGGCACTCCAACGCGTGTGCTCGTTCATGTCGCGGGCCAGGGCGAGGACAGCCTCGCTGTTGAGATGCTTGCCGCGGGTCATCGTCAGGCCCATGCCGAAGAGAATGACCCCGAACTTGGCCTTCTTCATCCCGTCCATGATCTCTTCGAGAGTCTCGAGTGAAATCCCGGTGGTCTCCTCGATCGACGGGTCCAGTTCCACCCCGCGGGCCAGGGCCCGCAAGGCCCACGCCAGTTCGAAATCCCGGCGGGGCTTGACCTGCAGAAAATGATCAGCCGCCTTGGCGCTCTTGGTCTTCCGCACGTCGATCAGAACCGCCGTACGATCCTTCCGCCCGTTGGGAACAAACTCCCCCTTGGGCATCAGGCTGTACTTGGTGAAGTGCCGCGGGTGACTCTCGGCCGGGTTCCCGCCCCAGAAGATCACGTAATCGGCACGGTTCTTCACCTCGCCCAGTGAACACGTCACTTCGCCCACGCCCTGGAAGGCGATCCCCGAGGGCCCGTGGCAGACGCTGGTGGTGGTATCGACAATGCCGCCAATCCAGTCGGTGATTGCCAACGCCACGCGCTGCGCCTCGGTCGTGGTGTCACTGAGTCCGTAGGTCAGGGGGAACCGCGCCGAGAGCAGGATCTCGGCTGCCCGGTCCATCGCCTGTTCGTAACCGGCCGGCTGGCCGTCGATCAGCGCCTCGGGCCGGTCCTCGACGTGGTGATTGAAGAACCAGGCCTTTCCCAGTACGCAGGCATTCTTCGCCTTGGTGATGCGGTCACCCTCGACGGTCAACTCCATGTCATCGCAGACGCACCCGCAGAAGGTGCAGGTGGCATCCTGGACAACCCGCAACCCGGGTGCCGTCTCGGTCGCTGCCTCGGTCGTGCTCATCGCCTGCGATTCCACCTTGTGTTCGTCTTGAGTCCGTCGGTTATTCGGACACCGTGGCCGTTTCCAGAAACACGTCCAGGCCTTTGCTGTCGGGCATCCCGCACCCCTGAGTGTCTCCACCCATCAGCCGACTCGAGTTGTCGCCGTAACTGATGAACAGCATTCCCGGCGGCAATTCGTCTCCGCGGGCCGTGACGCACGGCACCGTGAATTCACCCACCTCGTTGTAGACCCGGACCAGGTCCCCATCCTCCAGTTCCAGCCGCTGCATATCCTCGGGAGCCACCTGCAGCGTGCTGATCTCCACGCGGTACCCCTCGGTGTACTTGCCCTCGTTGAGCGTCACGCCCTGCTGGCTGGTCCGGCCGGGAATCAGGATGAAAGGTTCAGCCATGAGACTCACGTTCAGAGAGGCAGGGCCACGGGGCGATTCTCGCACCCTCGGTCACCAAGGTCAATTGACGCTGACGCGACCCGATCAGGCCAATCCCAATGCCACCAGGCGATCCTCGGGCACGTAACCCTCGGCAGTCCACCCGCGCTGGAGATTGTAGGCGCGGATCTGGGCAGCCAGACGATCGGGATCGAGCTGTGCCCCCTGGCTGCCTCCCTCACCCAGCGGTTCCTCGAAGAATCGCTGGGGCAGGGTGTCCTCGGCCGGCGTCCACCCCTGGGCGATGTTGTAGGCCTTCTTGGCGGTGACGATCCGTCCGGCTGTTTCACGAAGTTCCTCCGGTGAAACGTCCCAGCCGGTCACCGGTCTCAACAGTTCGGCCATTCCTGCCACCCGATCTTCGAAGACACCGCGAAGAAACTTGCAGAGGATCAGCGAGTCCATCAGCACCGCCTCGTCCTCAACCCGCACCACCGGCTCGATCGTCCCGGGTTCAGCGTCGATCCGACCGACCTCGGGCGAAAAATCGACCTCGTAGGCCCCCGACCGGTTGTGGTCGGCCCCACGGGTGCCGACGGCGAACCCCAGCGCCATCGCCTGCAGGGCGCGGGGTTCGTAGCCGGGAATTTCCAGTCCCTTCACGTGCGGAGCAAACGACTGAGATTCGCCCCCGATCCGCTCGGCCGCCGCCCTTGTGCCCTCGGCGAGCAGGTCGCCCCACTCGCGCCGGTTCCCAATGTCGTCGATCATGGACAGCATCGCGTCGCCGTTGCCGAATCGCAGTCCGGGAATCTCAACCAGCCCCCGCTCGGCACACTCCATCGCGAACGCGATACTCGCCCCGGTGCTAATCGTGTCCAGCCCCAACTCGTCACAGAGGGCCGAGGCGGCCAGCACGGCACGGGGATCCGAAACCCCGCACAGCGGCCCCAGCGCGAAGAGATTCTCATACTCCATCCGCACACCACCCCCCTCCTCCTGGCCGGACCCGGCCAGCGGAAAGATGTGTTCACAGCCGATCGTGCACGCGGCACAACTGGTGCGTGTCCGATCGCGGTCGGCCTCGAGAGATTCCGGCGACAGCATCGACGCCTCGGCAAACACGCCGCCCTGGAAGTTCCTGGTCGGCAGCGATCCGAGACGGTTGAAGGTCACCAGGTTGTCGACGGTGCCCAGTTCGCGGTACTTGGCGGTGGCCGGTCCGAGCGATCGCTTCGAGAGATCCCGGGAGATCTCGACCAGGCGGCCGGGATCCGCAAAGGAAACCACCCGATCACCGGCCACGGCGATTGCCTTGAGCCGCTTGGACCCCATCACCGCTCCGAGTCCACCCCGTCCGGCATGACGAGCGTCGTGCGAGATGGTCGCAAAATGGACCAGCCGTTCGCCAGCGGGGCCGATTGCCGCCACCCGGAAGCCTCCCCATTCGCCGCCCAACCGGTCTCGCACGCGTTGCCCGGTCTCGCGACTGCCCAAACCCCACTCCGTCTCGGCCGACTCGAACCGCACCCCGTCGGGGGTGACCACCAGGGTGGTCGCCCCCTCAGCGGCTCCGACGATCACGATCGCGTCGTACCCGGTCCGCTTGCCGGAAATGGCGAAGTGCGAGGAAGACAGTGAATCGTTGATTCGCCCGGTCAACGGACTCTTGGCCAACACGGCAAACTTGGCCGATGTGGTCAGGGGGCTGCCGACAAGGGGACTGAAAACAAACACCAGGGGGGATTCGGGAGAAAGCGGATCGACGCCGTCAGGCGTCTCGCGACGAAGCACCCACGTTCCCAGCCCCCCCCCTCCCAGGAAACTCCGCAGCACCCCATCCGGCCAGGGCACCTCGCGGCTGGTGCGTTCGGAGAGGTCGACTCGAAGATATCGGCCGTGGTAACCCGGGACCGTTGACATGTGCCAATTGCAGACCACCGGGCGGCGAATTGCAACAACAGCCCTCAACCACCGGCATCGGCGGCCAACAGCAATACGTGGTCACCGGCCCGGATGGGCGTATCGGGATCGGTGGTGAACCGGCGGGCGTTGATATTGGCCAGGTAGCCGTCCTGGGGCCGTGACCCGTCCAGGCACTCGCCGGCCAGTTCCGGCAACCGTTCGGCGGCGGCCAAGAGAACGTCCCCCAGCCGGGTCGATTCGAGTCCGCGGCAGACCACGATGCGAGTTCGTCCCGCCCTCTGACGAGCGATCCCGAAGAACTCGACCGTCACACCGCTGGTCCCTTCACCGTCCATCAGCAAATCGCCTCGAAGGCCCCGACTCCGATCTCCTCGCGACTGATCAACGGTTCGCCATACGACCGGCCGATTGTCCAGCCCCAGTACCGGTTGCGATCGCGGATGTCATCCAGCAGGGTCGGAAACTCGGTGCTGCGTCCCTCGATCACCTGGCTCTCGTAGCAGTCGATCGCGCGCATCTTGGTGTCGATGTGATCGCTGATGTCGAAGACAAACGAGGGACGGGGATGGATTCTCAGGTGGATGCTGAAGTAGTAATACATCCGGGGCGGCCAGAACAGGTCACCGGCCATGTCGGTTCGGGTCAGCTTGCTCCAGAAGCGAGCGTCGTCGACCAGGCGGCTGGCAGCGACGTGATCGGGGTGAGCGTCCTCCCAGTAGGGAGCCAGGATCACCGCGGGTCGGGTCAAGCGAAAGACCTCGGCCAGCCCGCGTCGCGCCACGAGGTCGGGCTGCAGGCTACGGTTGGGCAGGCCCAGGTTGCCCCGCCAGGCCAATCCCAGCACCTCGGTCGCCGCCGACGTCTCGGCCGCACGTCGCTCGACACTTCCTCTCGGAGTCGGCTCGCCGTCGGTCAACTCCAACACCCCCACCCGTCGACCCGCAGAAACCGACGAGACGATCACACCCCCGACACCGATCTCGGCATCGTCGGGATGAGGAGCCACCACGAGCAGATCCAACGGATCGCCCTCGTAATTCACCTCCGCACAACTCGACCCGCTCGTCATCATCCGTCCTTCACCTCACTCGCAGTGCCAACACCGAAAATCTCTCTGGACGCGGATTCCATTTTCAACAGAATACCGCCTCACACGGGGGACGAGCGAGGACCAGATGACCACTCAGCACTCAACTCCTCCGTTCCCTGTCCGCGGCGTCGCCGTGTCAATGGCCGCGTTCCTGCTGTGGACCACCGGTTGCCAATCGGTGCTCGATTCCACCCGCACCTCGACACGGCAGGTCACCCGACAATTCACCCCGTCACCTCATGACTATCGCGACTCGACTGACGAAACCGAGGACAAGTGGAAGGAGTTCACCCGTGAGGCCCGGGCGGCCCACGTGGCCGAAAAGGACCCCGACCCCTGGTATCGCCGCTTGTTCATGTCCGAGAAGGCCCGGCAGACCGAAAGCCATCTCGGGGTCAATTGACACCACGCCGCGGTTCACTCGTCTCCACCCGTTTCGCTCTCGGCCTCAGCCTCGGCCAAAGCCCGCTTGACCGATTCGAGCAGCACGTCCATCGTGAAGGGCTTGCGGAGATAGTCGTGGACGCCGAGCATCTCGGCGTAGGCCTTGTGACGCCCCCCTTCATTGGCGGTGATCATGATCACCCGCGGGGGACTTTCCAGGGTTCGCAGAAACTCGAGCACCGGGAAGCCACCCATCCGCGGCATCATCATGTCGGTGATCACCAGCCCGGGATCGTGCGTTTCGACCAGTTGCCGACCCTCGATTCCGTTGACCGCGTGCTGGACCACGTAGCCGGCCGATTCGAGCACTCCGACCAGCGTCGCGGCCGTTTCCCGATCGTCCTCGATCAACACAATTGTTCTGGCAGTCTCCATCACACCCCCCATTGTGGCGGCACGATCGACCTTTCTCAACGGCTGACGTTCTCAGACCCCCCACCTGCAGAACGGTTCAGTGTCAGTCGTGCGGCTCTTCCGGATCCCGCCCGGTCTCTTCGCGGTTGACAGTGGCCGCGTCCCGGGCATTCCGGACAAATTGCACCACCGCCTCGAGGTCCTTGCCTCCGTCATCGTTTTCCACCCCACCGGCGGTGTCGACACCGGCCGGGGACACTTCGCGGATGGCCCGACCGACATTCCCGGGTTCCAGCCCACCGGCCAACAGCAATGGTGGCCAATCGGCCGTCCGGTAATCGCGAGCCAGCACCGGCCACGGTGGCGACTGGCCCGTTCCTCCAAACCTCCCCTCGACCCGGGCGTCGACCAGGCAGGCATCGGGCACCGCGTCGACGTCCCGGCACATCTCGAGATACCCGGCCAGTTCATCGAGTCCCGTCTCGTCCACCCGAACCGCCTTCAGCAGTCGCACACCCGGACAGGTCGCCCGCAACTCGGCCAGGAACCCGGGTGTCTCGTCACCGTGCAGCTGCAAGGTCGGCAGGCCCAGGTCCCGCTGCAGCGAGACAACCTGTTCCAGCGACGCGTTGACGAACAACCCGACCGGCTCGATCGCGCCACCCAGGGAGGCGACGATTCGCTCGGCCACGTCTCGCTCGACGCACCGCCGACTGCCGGGATAGAAATTCAGGCCCACCGCATCCGGGCGGTCCCCATCGGACAGACCCGCCAATGCGATGGCGGTCGGCTGATCTCGGATCCCACAGACCTTGACCCACATCGAGCACGCGTCCGTTGTTGGTGGCGGGGACCGACCGCGAGGAACATGGGAAGACCAGATTCGTCCCGGCGGCGCGGCCCATATTACGTCGCTGGTCAACAACCGATCAAGGGAGTACAAACGGGGTCATGGCGGCGTTCACGCACCATATCTTCGTTTGCTGCAACCAGAGGAGTCCCGGCCATTCCCGGGGCTGCTGTGATCCCGACGGATCGGCCGGCCTGCGTGCGGCCCTGAAGTCCGAGGTCAAGCAACGCGGTCTCAAGCCGGCGGTCCGGGCGAACTCGGCCGGGTGCCTGGACCAGTGCGAACACGGACCGACACTGGCCATCTACCCCCAGGGCATCTTCTACGGCGGCGTGACGCTCGAAGATGTCCCACGGATTGTCGACGAGACGATCGTTGGAGGCCGGGTGCTCGAGGACCTCCTGATCGACGAAGCCTGTCTGAACAACCCGCGGTGCGAGCACATCGTGGCCCGCGAATCCGGAGACGCACCGAGCGACCCGACATGAACATCGTCATCCTGGGTGCCGGGACAGTCGGCACCTCGATCGCCCGAGTACTTTGTGCGCGACACCACAACGTCTTCATCATCGACCAGTCCCGGTCGGCGTTGGCCGAGGTCGAGGACCGGCTCGATGTGCACACCATCCACGGCAACGCCTGCGACCCCGCCGTCCTGTTCCACGCCAGGGCCTCCACGGCTGAACTCTGCCTGGCCCTGACCAATTCGGACGAGGTGAACATCGTCGGGGCGAGCATCGCCAGGCAGATGGGAACCGGACGGAGCATGTCGCGAATCCAGCATCCGTCCTATCTCGACACCAGCACGATCAACATCGCCGAGCACTTCGGACTCGCGAGGCTCTTCAGCCTCGAGAAACTCACCGCCCTGGCCCTCGCCCGGGCCATCCGTGCCCACGGACTGTTTGCCCTGGAAAACCTCGCCCAGGGCGAGGTCGAAGTCCAGGAGGTCGCAGTCGTTGAGGATGCCAAGGCGGCCGGACGACAACTGGTCGACCTCAACCTCCCCAGTGAAATCCGTGTCGGGATGATCGCCGGCTCCGAGCGGAGCGTCATCGCCGGACCCACGGACGTCTTTGCGGTCGGAGACCATGTCACCCTGATCGGCCACGTCGGAGAACTCGACTCGATCCGTCAACTCTTCGAACACAAGCCGCCACCTCGACAGCACGTCGTCATTGCCGGAGGAGGCGAAACCGGCTTCTTGCTTGCCCAAATCCTCGAACAACGCCATCGCTTCCACGTGACGGTGATCGAACACGACGAGGAACGCTGCGAATTTCTCGCGAACAGGCTCAACTCCTCGACCGTGCTCAACGCCGACGGCACGCGGCGAAGCCAACTCGAGGAAGTCAGGGTGGGAAACGCCGACGTGTTCGTCGCCGCCACCGGCCACGATGAGGACAACATCGTCTGTGGAGTCGAGGCCAACGAGATGGGATGTCCGCGAATCCTGTCTGTCGTCCGCCGACCGGACTACTCCGACGTCCTGGCCAAGGTCGGGATCGAAAAATCGGTCAGCCCCCGCGAGGTGTTGGCCGAGGAGATCCTGTCGATGCTGCAGAGCGGCCCGGTGATCAGCCGGCGAAAGATCTCCGGAGGCGACGCCGAGATCCTCGAACTGGAGGTCGGTGCCGGATCGGTGATGACCCAGGCCCCGCTGAACGACGTTCCACAGAAACCGGGACTCAGCATCGCCGCCATTGTCCGCGCGAAGTCCATCTGGATGCCCGGACCCGACGACCAGTTGAAGGCCGGGGATTCGGCGATCGTGCTGGTCGAACCCGACCGTGCCGACGAGGTGCTGAAACTGTTCGCCGCGCAAAAACAAAAGCCGAACGGGCAAGACGAAGACAAACAGGGCATGGACGTCTGACCAGGCAACGTCGTCCCCATTCCAGGCAACCAGAGGATCGACTCCGTGGAACGGGTCCTTGTCTCCGAACACATCACCAGCGGTGCGTGGGCCGATCGGCCACTCGAGGGATCTCTGGCGGTCGAGGGCCGTGCCATGCTGGTCGCCCTGGCCCGGGATCTTTCGGCCGATCCCGGGGTCGAGGTTGTCACCACCTGGGACGCCCGGCTGGGCCCGTTTCCGGTGGAGACCGTGGAAGTCGAAGTCGTCGAGAGCGTGGCTGCATCCGACAAGGCCTTCGGCCGCCTGGCCGGCGAGTCGGATCGCACGCTGGTGATTGCCCCCGAAGTCGACGGCCTGCTCGAACAACGCTGCGAGCAGGTCGATGCCGCCGGAGGTCGGTGGATCGGATGCCGCCGATCAGCCATCGCGATCTGTTCGGACAAGCTGGCCACCGCCGCCCACCTGCAACAGCACGGGATCGCCGTTGTCGACACCCGCACCGCCGACCAGCCCCGTCCCGACTCGGATTCCGTTGTCTGGAAGCCTCGCGACGGAGCCGGATCAATGGAGATCCGTGTTCGCCCGGCCGACCAGCCTCCCCCCCACCCCGACCACGTCGTGCAACCCCTTCTCGATGGGCGGCCCGTCTCGGTCGCGGTCCTGGTCTCCGGTTCCGACATCACCTGCCTGCCCGTCGCCGAGCAATTCGTCGGCGACGACGGGCACTTCGCCTACCGCGGTGGCCTGGTTCCCTGCCTGCCGATCCAATCCCCGTCGTCTCGGGACGTCGCCCGGCTGGCCGCCGACGCCTGCCGAAGCATCGAGGGGTTGCAAGGGTGGGTCGGGGTCGACCTGCTGCTGGACAGGAGACAGGTGCCCATCGTCCTGGAAATCAACCCCCGCCTGACCACCTCATTCCTCGGATACCGCCAACTCGCCCGGTTCCCCCTGGGCCGGCTAACGGTTTTCCCGGAACAGTCACCCGGGGAGTTTCTCCCTGGGGACTGGCACAGCGAGGTGATCGAATTCACCTCCAGCGGAACGCCGGCAACCTGCCTCCAGTGACACGTGACCGAGACCCCGGAAACCATGCAGATCATCGGGCTGGACATCGGTGGAGCAAACCTGAAGGCGGCCAGCGTCGATGGCAAAGCCGCTTCGAGGGCCTTCGCCGTCTGGCGGGAACCGGAACGACTCGGACCGGAGCTGTCCGCGTTACTGGACGAACTGGCGGACGCCGATGCGGTGGCGGTGACAATGACGGCCGAGCTGGCCGATTGCTTCGGCACCAAGGAGCAGGGAGTCCGCCGGATTCTCGATGCGGTCAACGACGTCGCCGAGGGCCGACCCGTCGTCGTCTGGCAGACCGGGGGCGAATTCGTTTCGGTCGCCGACGCCGTTGAAATTCCCCGGCTGGTAGCAGCGGCCAATTGGCACGCGCTGGCGACGTTCACCGGACGACTGGCCGGCGAGGGCCATGCGATGCTGCTGGACGTGGGCACCACCACGACCGACATCATTCCCCTGGACGACGGCGTGCCGGTGCCGAGAGGATTGACCGACAGGGAACGACTCGAGGGGGGAGAACTGGTCTACACCGGTGTGGTCCGTTCTCCGGTCTGTTCGATCGTCTCTCAACTGACCGTCGGGGGACGCCCGATCGAGGTGGCCGCCGAGTTGTTCGCGACCACAGGCGATGTTTACCTGCTGACCGGCGACCGCGACGAGAATCCCGGCGACCTCGATACGGCCAATGGCCTGCCGGCAACCCGAACGGCCGCCGCCGGTCGACTGGCCCGCATGATCTGTTGCGATACGACCGAACTCGACGATGTCGAATTGCTGGAGATGGCCACCGAAATCGCCGGGAAACAGTTCGAGCGAATCACCGTGGCTGTCGACCGTGTGCTCGAACGGGCATTCGGATCCGACACCTGTGACACGGTACTGCTCAGCGGCAGCGGCGCCTTCCTGGCCCGACGACTCGCCGAATCCCACCCTCGGCTGGCCACCGCACGTTCGGTCGATCTGGCCGAGTGCTTTTCGGGTCCGGTCGCCACGGCCGCCTGCGCCTACGCCACGGCGAGATTGGCACAGGAGCGGGCGGCGGAGTTCTTCTAGGAATCGATCGTGACCTCGACCCCGTCCGTCAACGACACGCCGACCGCCTCGACCAACCGTGTCAGTCGTTCGGCTCGACGCAGGACATCGGCATGGTGTGCATCATCGTGCCACTGGACAAGCAGGTCGTCATAGATCCTGTCGAGATCGATCGACGGAGAAGCCAACGGTGTGCCGTAGACCTCCTCGTCGCCGGTCACCGAGAAGACCTCGAAGTCACGGTACCCTCCCTCGGTTCCGGCGATCATCCAGCCGGAAGCCAGCGAGGCCGGGCTGGAAGGGTGGTATTCGATTCCCGCGGTCACTCCGCCGGGGGAGAGAATGCGGACACCGATCCCTTCGGATGGCCCGCTCCCGGCCAGACGGTGCGCCGAAACTGACAATTGATCGATGGCGGTCAACAACAGGAATTGCTCGAGCCGATCCAGTAGCGGGAACGGCAGTTGGCCATCATCTGCGGATTGTCGCTGGCCGGTGCCAACGAAACCCCAGGTGGTGTGGGCCAGGGCCCGTGGCTCTCCAAGCCGGCCGGACTGGACCTGATCCCGAGCGACCTGGAAATCGTCATCGGCCAGGCAATCGGAAAGGACCAGCAGACGCGGTCCGGATGAGCCGTCAGCAACGAGAGCCGCCTCGTCAACCGTCAGCGGAGAGGGCACGGCAACCGAGCGACCCCCGTCGAGTGCCCGGCGAACCGTCTCGAGTCGTCCCGGTTGCGTCCCGGTGACCAGAATCACGTCGATGTCCTCATCGACAAGCAGCTCGTCACAATCGGCCACAATCCGGCACCCGTCCGGTTCTCCGATCTCGACCTCCTCCGTTTCACCGGCAACCAGTGCCACCGGCACGATGTCGTTGCGGAGGCTGATCCGCTGGAGATGGAAACGGCCACGACGCCCCAGGCCCACGAACCCGACCCTCAGTCGACGCATCGATGTGACCATCGGAGATCTCTCGCGCAGGGGGCGTCCGGTCACGGCTTGCGAACGTGGCCGGTCATCCGGACCTTCAGCCGCCCGCTGCTCTTGTGACCCTTGGGTGCGTTGATTTTCAGGAACAGCAGGCCGGTGTCTCGCGGGGTGATCGTTCCGCCGGTTCCGACCAGGAACGGCTTGCCCGGCTCGGGCTTTTTGCCGGCTTCCGGAGGCGGCACGACGACACCGATCAGGGCACCGCAACGGATGTCGGCGGCCATGTCGCGGGAGGCGTCAGCGACCGAAAACCCCGATGGGCCGACCGACAGGTTGGCCACGAAGCGATAATCGCCCACGGCACGAATCCGAAACGCCTGGCCCTTGAAGACGGCAGCCACCGGCGGGCCCCAGCCACGGGCCGTGTTGACCTCTGCGGTCAGCCCGTTGGCCGACAGCATCTCCTCGTCGATCTGCTTGATCTTCGCCCGCACGCCCTTCACCTCGGGCGAGAGTTTCAGGATCAGTTCGAGCATCTTGCGGGTCTTGACCAGGTTTCCGGCATCCTCGTACTGCTTGGCCAGTTCGGCCGCATCGCGAACGAAACTCTCCTGGAACCGCCGCACCTTGACATCGATTGTCTTGGTGCTGGCTCCCTTCTTGATCGACTTGGCCCCCTTGCCGGAAACCGACTTCGAACGGACCTTTCGTCCCCTGGCCGACTGCCGCGTCGTCTTCTCCGGTCCCACCTGGCCCACCTGGGCCTCGAGCACATCACCGACACACAGCGCCACGGCCACCAGCACACAGCCGCCGATGGCGTTCTCCAGTTTCTGCCTCATTGGATCGCTCCCGAATGCGTCTTTGTCGGCTCCATTGTCGACGATCACCCAAGCCTCTGCCAGCCCCCGATCGGCCGGAAGGGCCTACCCGCCCCGGGGCCGGATCACGTCACACGCCAACAGGACACCAAACACCACAACCACCAGCAACACGGTGCCGAACACCCAGCGGGCTCGGTCCAAGCCGACCCAGCCAACCAGGCGGCGGCCCTTGGGCGTCTGTTCGAGCAGCCAGTGATGGTGATACCCGGCCAGGCCGCCCAGCACCGCGATGATCGAACCGATCAGTTGTTGTTCATTCATGTCGGCTGCGTCGATTCCGCTGCGAGACGACCGAAGCGGCTTGCCCGGCTCGGGCTGCTTGTTGGTCAACGCCGACGACCTGTAGAATCGACGCGACCGACGAGGTGTTGCCCCGTCGGTGACCTGGTCCCTGCCAAGAAAGAGACTCGCGATGCCGGCCCTGGGAGTCAACATCGATCACGTGGCGACGATCCGCCAGGCGAGGAGGACGATCGAGCCGGATCCCGTGTGGGCCGCGGCGTTGGCCGAACTCGGGGGTGCCGATGGGATCACGATCCATCTTCGGGAGGACAGGCGACACATCATCGACCGGGATGTGCGGCTGCTCAAGGAAACGGTCCAGGTGAAGTTGAATCTCGAGATGGCTGCCGAGGAGGAGATTATCGGGATCGCGCTCGAGACGCGGCCCGACCAGTGCACCCTGGTGCCCGAGAAACGCGAGGAGATCACAACCGAAGGGGGACTGGATGTCCTCGGACAGAACGAGCGGATCGGAACGGCCTGCCGCAGGCTCCAGGAAGCCGGGATGGAGGTCAGCCTGTTCATCGATCCCGTGGCCCAGCAGATCACCGCGGCGGCTGAACTGGGGGCCGACGCTGTCGAATTGCACACCGGGGCCTACGCCGACGCCGTGACGACTGAAGACACCGAACGCGAGTTCGAATCGCTGGTGGCGGCGGCCGAAGCGACCCGGGCCGCGGGATTGGTGCTCCACATGGGCCACGGCCTGACCTACCGCAACGTCTCACGTGTCGCCGCGATTCCCGGGATCTGCGAGTTCAACATCGGCCACTCGATCGTCTCGCGAGCCGTCCTGGTCGGGCTGGAACGCGCCGTCGCCGAGATGAAGACGCTGCTCGAGTAGTCCGACGTCGGTGATCAAGCGACCCACTCGATGATCATCTCGCGGATCTCATCCCGCACCCGGCGAAACACGTCTCGCTTCTGGTCGTTGGTCCCGGTCGCGTCCGCGGGGTCGTCAAACGGCCAGTGAAGCCTCTGGACACCCCCGCCGGGAAACACCGGGCACTGATCGGCCGCGTTGTCACAGACGCTGATCACCACATCGGGCGGGATCCCGGTCGGCGGCAGGAAATCGTCGATCGACTTGCTGAGTTGCTCCGAGATGTCAATCTCCAGTTCACCCATCACCTCAACGGCCAGCGGGTGAACATACCCCGACGGACGGGCGCCCGCCGAGAGACTTTCGATGTCGGCTCCGGCGAGCTTGCGAAACAGGCCCTCGGCCATCTGGCTTCTGCACGAGTTTCCGGTACAGAGAAACAGCACGCGGCGCGGCGAATCGATCATGGCCGCCATGATAACCACCGCGGCGACACCTTCCGACCCGACATCAGCCGCCTTGCCGGGTTGAAGTGCCTTGGTATGATCGGGCTGCACAAAGCGCCCGGACCCTTCGGCTAAATCGCCCCATGGCCCCGCTCACCTACAAGGACGCCGGCGTCGATCTCGACCTGTATCGGGATGCGATGGAGCGTCTTCCGTCGTTGCTGAGGCGGACTCACGGACCGAGAGTGATGGACCTGCCCGGCGGCTTCGCGGGACTGTTCCGGCTGAACCCCGGCAGCCGCCTGCTGGGCCGGGGATACCGCGACCCGGTGCTGGTGGCGGGATCCGACGGCGTGGGCACCAAGGTCAAGGTGGCGTCGATGGCCGGGCGGTTCGACACCGTCGGCATCGACCTGGTGGCGATGTGCGTCAACGACTGCCTGTGTTTGGGCGCCGAACCACTGTTCTTTCTCGACTACATCGCGATGGGTGCCGACAACCCGCCGTTGATCGCCGACCTGGTTTCGGGCATCAGCGACGGTTGCCTGCAAGCCGACGCGGCGCTGCTGGGCGGCGAGACGGCGATCATGCCGGACCTGTACGCCGGCGACGACTTCGACATGGCCGGCTTCTGTGTCGGCGTCGTCGAACGCCGTCGGCTGATCGACGGTCAGGCGATCCGTCCCGGAGACGTTCTGCTCGGACTGGCCGCGGCCGGCATCCACTCCAACGGCTACAGCCTGGTCCGCAAGGCGGTGTTCGAATCGGCCGGACTGGATATCAACGACGATGTCGAATCGCTCGGCCAGACCGTCGGCGAGGCGCTGCTGACCCCGACTCGCATCTACACCCGTCCGCTGCGAAAGGTGATGCAGCGGTACCGCGTCAAGACGGTCGTTCACGGGATGGCTCACATCACGGGGGGGGGACTCGAGGAGAACCTCGAGAGAATTTTGCCCGGGGGATGCCGGGGAGTGGTCGAAACGGGCAGTTGGCCGGTGCCGCCGGTCTTCGACTGGATCGGCCAGCTGGGACAGGTCGAGACCGACGAGATGTACCGCGTGTTCAACATGGGCATCGGTTTCGTGCTGGTGCTCGACCCGTATTACGTCGAGAGCGTGCAACGACGTCTGGACGGGATGCGGACCGAATCGTGGGTGATCGGACGGATCGAGGCGGGGGAACCCGGCGTCGAGCGGACCGGGTCATGAACGAGGCCGGCCACGAGCAACCCAACTACCGCTGGGTCTGGTTGACGTTCGTCCGCAACGCGCTGATCCGCGAAATGACCTTCCGTGGGAACTTCCTGATCACCGTGGTGACCCGGGCCCTGTGGTTCTGCAGCCAGATCCTGCTCTTCAAGATCATCTTCCACAACGTCCAGCACATCACCCCGGGCTGGAACGAGTACCAGTACTTCGCCTTCATGGCGACCGGGATGCTGATCAACGCGTTGGTCGAAGCGTTGTTCATGCCGAACATGGCGAACTTCAGCGAGTTGATCCGCACCGGCAACCTCGACTTCGCACTGCTGAAACCCATCGACACCCAGTTCCTGATCTCGTTCGAGAAGATGGACCTGGCGATGCTCAACCAGATCCTGCTCTCGGTCGGACTGCTGATCTACGCGCTCTCGAACCTGCCGACAGGGACCGAGGTCAGTGTGACCATCGGCAGCGTGGCCCTGTACGTGCTGTTCATCGTCGTCGGCGTGACAATTCTCTACAGCCTGATGATCTCGCTGGCGAGCACCGCGATCTGGTTCGGCCGCAACCAGGGCCTGTACGACTTCTGGTTCTACATCACCGTCTTCGCCCGCTACCCGCGGAGCATCTACCAGACGGCGACCCCGGCCGGTGACGTGATCCGGTTCGTCTTCACCTTCATCCTGCCGATCCTGGTCGTGGTGACCGTCCCGTCGAGGGTGCTGCTCAACACGCTGGGCAACCAGTCGTGGCTGGCCGGAATCGGCCTGGCCGCGGCCGGAATCGGGCTGGTCGTCTCGCGGATGATCTTCACGTGGTCACTGCGAAGCTACCGCAGCGCGAGCAGCTAGCCGGCGACGGATTTCACGCGTCTTCGAAATCGAAGACGTCATCGTCGTCATCGGTGGCGAAGATGTCCTCTTCGTCGAGTCCCTCGATCTGGAGCTCGTCGTCGGATTCGTCGTCGGATTCGTCCTCGGCGAACGGATCCTCGTCGTCATCTTCTTCATCGACGAACGGATCATCATCCTCAACGACAAACGGGCTGTCACCCTCGGCATCGGTGTCCCGTTGGTCTTCAACCAGCACGTCGTCGCCGACGGCGACCTTGCTGCCACCGGCAAAGATCAACACGCCGGCCGGCATCAGCGCCACCAGCGCGCTGACCGCCAGCGTCGCTCCCACCAGGATCAGCAACGGGACGTTGCCGGTCACCTCGGTGGCATGCTCACCGGTGATGAAGGTCATGATCAGTAACGCCGCGAGTCCCGCTGCAGGAACAGCAGCGACAAGCGAGGCCATGGTCTGTCCGAATTTCGACACCGGAGCGTCTCCCACGGGTCACCGGGCACCGGGTCCTCCCGGCACTCCCTTGTCGTAATCCTATGTCCGAAACGCCCCGCCGGGCAAGTAGCTGAAGCCGGAGGTCCGATCACCGGGGTGAGGTTGGCGCGGGCGTGACGGATCTGCCGGTTGCGAGGGGACCCGGTGGACGCACGCAGGGCTCTCTGAGACGATGATCGCGATGACCGGAATTCCGACAATCAATCGAAACGTGGTCGACTGCGAGCGGTGTCCCGAATTGCGGGAGTACTGCGCCGAGGTGGCACGGACCAAGCGACGCGCCTACCGGGATCACCAGTACTGGGGGCGGCCGGTGCCGGTGGTCGGCGATCCCCGGGCTCGACTGCTGATCGTCGGATTGGCCCCCGGGGCTCACGGAGCCAACCGCACCGGCCGGATGTTCACCGGCGACCGCAGCGGCGAATGGCTGTTCCGCGCCCTGCACAGGGCGGGATTCGCCAACCAGCCCGAGTCGATCGGACCCGGCGACGGACTCGAACTGCTCGACTGCCTGATCACCAACGTCTGTCACTGCGCGCCGCCGAAGAACAAGCCGACCCGCGACCAGCTCCAGGCGTGCCAGCACTGGTTCGACCAGGTGGTCGACGCGGTCCCGGCCCGGGTCTTCGTGGCACTGGGCGGACTGGCGTGGCAGGGACTGGCCAAACTGATTGGCCGCCGCGAGTGGAGCAGCCAGCGGCTTCCCAGGTTCAGCCACGGGGCGATGGCTCCCCTGGCTGGAAACCGCTGGCTGCTGGGCAGCTACCACCCCAGCCAGCAGAACACGTTCACCGGGCGGCTGACCGAGGAAATGTTCGACGAGGTGTTTTCGCAGGCCCGGACGAAGCTGACCTGACGACCCGCCCACTCCAGCTTGCAACCTCGCAGCATGCTGGGGTATAAGCGCTGTTTGATGGGTAATTCCCACCCCGGGGTCCACAACAAGAGGTCGGTCATGACTGGTCAGAATCGTCGTCGTTTCCTGCAATCCTCACTGGCTGCCGGAGCCACGTTCGCCATCAGCGGCACCAAGTCCTCGGGCAATATCCTGGGGGCCAACGACCGACTGCGGGTCGCGGTGGCCGGGCTGCACGGCCGTGGCCGATCGCACTACGGGGCGTACGCCAGGATGAAGGATGTCCAGGTGGCCTACGTGGTCGATCCGGACAGCCGCCAGTATTCCCGGGCCATCAGCGACGTCAAGAACACTTCGGGAACCGCTCCCAAGCCGATCAAGGATGTCCGCGAGGTACTCGACGACAAGAACCTGGATGCCGTTTCGATCGCCACTCCCAACCACTGGCACTCGTTGATGAGCATCTGGGCCTGCCAGGCCGGGAAGGACGTCTACGTCGAAAAACCGCTGTCTCACAACATCTTCGAAGGCCGCAAGCTGGTCGAAGCGGCCCGGAAATACAAGCGGATGGTCCAGCACGGAACCCAGGCGCGGTCCAGCAACAGCCGGGCCAGCGAGATCGCCGCGGTGCAGAGCGGAAAGTACGGCAAGCTGACTGTTTCGAAGGGATACTGCTGCAAGCCCCGCTGGAGCATCGGGAAGAAAGCGAACGAGAAGCCGCCGGCCGAACTGGACTTCAACATCTGGCTGGGGCCCGCGCCCGATCAGCCCTACCACGGCAACCTGGTTCACTACAACTGGCACTGGTTCTGGGACACCGGCAACGGCGACACCGGCAACCAGGGAGTGCACCAGATGGATGTCGCCCGCTGGGCGATCCCCGGAGCCACCCTGCCCAAACGGGTCGTGAGCATGGGCGGACGCTTCGGCTACGACGACCAGGGCGAAACACCCAACACCCAGGTCACCGTGATGGAGTACGACGAGGCCCTGCTGCTGTTCGAAACCCGCGGACTGGTGGGCAAGCACAAGAGCATGGGACGGGTGGTGGACAACGAGTACTACACGACCGAGGGCATGATCCGCGGCGGGATGTTCTACCCCAAGGGGGGCGGCAAGCCCGAGAAGATCCAGGGACCGAAGGTCGAAGTGACCCCCGGGGGCCCGTTCGGCAGCTTCATTCACGCCGTCCGCAGCCGCAAGGTCGCTGACCTCAACGCCGATGTACTCGAGGGCCACTACTCCAGCGCCCTGTGCCACCTCTGCAACATCTCCTACCGCCTCGGCGTCAGTGTTCCGTTCCGCAACCGTGATCGGACACTGGGAGAGAACCCGCAGGTGTTGTCATCGATCGAGAAGGTCCGTGAGAACCTCGACGTGGTCGGCGAAAAACTGGCTTCGGCCAGCTACCACCTCGGTCGGCCGCTCAACATGGATCCGAAGGCCGAACGCTTCATCGACGACACGAAGGCCAACGCACTGTTGACCCGCAACTACCGCAAGCCGTTCGTGGTTCCCGAGACAGTCTAAGCGGTCCAACGGCGATGAATCAGCCACGGACGTGCCCGTTGTGCGACGGGGAGATGATGGGGACCGCCGAAGGTGCGTGGCGGTGCGGGGAATGTGGAGCCGAATGGCTCGACGCCGCCGGTGACACCGCCGGCAGCGGAGGCTTGGCCGACTCGGTGGCATCGGCCGGCCGGTACCTCTTCTACGGCCTCTCGCTGCCCGAACGAGCTGTTCGCAGTTCGATCGGGATGGCCGCCGGAGCGGCCCGGGAAACCGCCCAGTTCCTGATTCCCCGAGCCTTCCAGGACTCCAAGACCTACGGCATCGTCATCAGGAACTCGCTCAACTTCCTGGTTTCCGACGTCGGCGGAGTCGCTCCAGATCCCAGCGGCGAAGAGCCGGCCATCGAAGGGTACCTGGCGAGAAAGGCGGTGGGGAACTTCGTCGACCTGGCCGGCTGGGCCACTCTCTCGTGCTCACCCATCTGGCTGATGGCCGTCGTCAGCGACGTCGCCTACGGTGCCCGCACCTACACTCGGGAACTGGCAACCGAACTCAAGCAGAAGGGTCTGATCGACGAAAATTCGACGATCAATTCCGTCGATGACCTGCTGGGGGCGATCCAGGGAGCCACCGGGGAAGCGGCCGGAATGTTCGACACACCACCACTGTCGGTCAGCGATCTCAAGGCCACCCTCGAGGCCACCCGGACCGCGCTCGACGGAGCCGACATCACGAGCATGATTCCCGAAAGCGAACTCGAGACGCTCTGGGACGAGATGAAGCAGGTGGCCGGAGAAGAGGATGTCGGCCTGCTGGGCGTTTCCGGTGCCGTCACCATGCTCACGCTGCAGAAAGTCAGCACCGTCGGGCACGGCGCGCTGACCGGAGTCCAGGTCGTCGGCGGACTGCTGAATCGGCAGGTCATCAGCCACTACACCGAATCGATGGCCACGATCCAGAAACAGGGGTTCTACCAGTCGCTGCGGGACACCAGCGAACCCTACATCGACGCCGTCTGGTCCAACTTTTCGATCGACCGCAAGACCTGGACCGAATCGGTATTGAGTGGCCGTGCGATCGGATGGGGTTTCAACAAGGTGGCGGGATGGTTTCAGGGCAACAAGGCCAATAAGTCCAGTGACCGGACGGATGACGTCCAGGAAATCGAGACGGAGGAATCGGCAAGCCGCGTGGAAGAGGACACCGGCGACGTCAACGGAGACCAGACGACATGACCGACCCGGCACCACTCTGGGCCCCGTGGCGACTCGACTACATCAAGTCGACCGACCGGGACGAGGGCTGTTTCCTCTGCAGGTACCGCGATGCCGATCCGTCCGAGGACGCCCACAACCTGGTGATCGGGCGTGGCGAACGGACCATCTGCCTGCTCAACCGATTCCCCTACAACAACGGGCACCTGCTGGTCGCCCCCCTGGAACACGTCGGTGACCTCCAGGAGGTCTCGGCCGACGGGCTGGCCGAGTGCATGAGAGAACTCAAACGGTGGACCGGGCGGTTGCGCGAGACGATGTCGCCGGACGGATTCAACATCGGAATCAACATCGGCCAGGTCGCCGGGGCCGGACTGCCCGGCCACCTGCACTGGCATATCGTTCCACGCTGGAACGGCGACACGAATTTCATGCCGGTCGTCGGCAACGCCAACGTGATTCCCCAGTCGCTGGAATCGCTCCATGGGCTACTGGTCGACGAGAGGTCCACCGACTGATTGCGCCAGTGGAATTCGTCTCGATCGCCGCCTATCATGAGACTGCGGGCAGCCTCGCCACAGTTCTGACACGGCTGCCCACCGATACGATTCCCAGGTCGCGGTAACACGCAGCATGCTGATTTTTATTGTCCGAGTGCTGTATTTCCTGGTCTGTGCCGGGGCACTGGCGACCTACATCCGCCAGGACACTTTCGATCTCCCGTACTACGCGGCCCTGTTGCTGTGGGTTGGCCTGTTGGCCGTGACCCAGTTGTTCACGCTGATCGATGTGCTGATCAAGCGGAAACGGATCGAAGTGCTCTCGTCGATCTACTTCGGGCTGCTTGTCGGTGCCCTGCTCAGCTACCTGCTGATCCAGGCTCTCGAACCGGTCCGTGAACAACTCAAGTCCCTCAACGTCACCGGCGATGCGACCGGTTCGGGACTCAACGTGATGTTCCTCATCGAGTTGCTCACCCCGCTGATCCTCAGCTACGTCAGCATCTCGTTCCTGCTGCAGACCAAGGACGATTTCCGGTTCGTGATCCCCTACGTCGAGTTTTCACGTGAACTCAAGGGGGGCCGGCCACTGGTACTGGACAGCAGCGCACTGATCGACGGACGGATCGCCGACGTGGCCGAGACACAGATCGTCGCGTCGCAGTTGATCGTGCCCTCGTTCATTCTCAAGGAGGTCCAGGACATCGCCGACAGCAACGACAAGAACCGGCGTGTCCGAGGACGACGGGGACTCGACGTGCTCGACAAGCTGCAGAAGAGCGCCCACGCCGAGGTGACCGTCTACAGAGGGGCGAACCTCGAACGCATGGAACTGACCAACGACCAGCGTCTTGTCGAACTGGCCAGCGAGCTTGGAGGCGGTATCGTCACCAATGACTTCAACCTCAACAAGGTTGCCGCACTGCAGGGAGTCGCCGCGATCAACCTCAACGACGTCTCCAATGCCCTGAAGCCACGGTTCGTCCCCGGCGACATGCTGAAGACGAAGATCACCAAGGAGGGCGAAACGCCTGGGCAGGGGGTCGGGTTCCTCGACGACGGCACAATGGTCGTCTGCGAACAGGCTGTGGATTTGATCGGAAAAGAGATCGACCTGACGGTGACCAGCGTGTTGCAGAACAGCGCCGGCCGCATGATCTTCGGACGCCAGTCCGACACCGACCCGGTTTCATCCTGACGAGCGTCACCCCGGGATCGTCACATCTGATCGCAGCTGGCGATGCCTAGCAGTTCGAGCCCGGTCTCGAAGACCCGTGCGGAGAGGTCGCACAACGCCAATCGGCTCAGCCGTCTCGCGGGGTCCTCTTCCTTGAGAACCGAACAGGTGTTGTAGAACGTCGAGAACGTGTTGGCGGTTTCGAACAGGTACCCGGTCAGAACGTTCGGCCGTCGCTCGACAACGGTGATGTCCACCGCGTCGGCGAAGCGATTCAGCGCCATCGCCAGGGCCCGTTCGGCGTCGTCCTCGAGCACGATCGCCGGCGGCTCGTCCCGCAGCAACTCGCGATTGATCTCCCCTCGCCGAAAAATCCCCAGGATCCGGGCACAGGCGTACTGCATGTAGGTCGCCGAGTCACCATTGGTGGCCAACATCTTGTCCCAGCTGAACTGGTAATCGCTCTCGCGATTGTGGTGCAGGTCGGCGTACTTGATTCCCCCCAGCCCGACCGTCTCGGCCACCGCTGCCCGGGTCGACTCGTCCAGTTCGGGTCCGTCGGGCTTCCCGTCATCGTTCTCGTCGACGATCCCGCGCGCCCGCGCCACGGCTTCGTCGAGCAGGCTCTCCAGCCCCACGGTGTCACCCGAGCGGGTCTTGAACGGGCGACGGTCGTCGCCGAGCACGGTGCCGAAACTGACATGAGCGAATTCGACATCGGCATAACCCCATTGCCGGGCCGTCTCGAACAGCAGCCGGAAATGTTCTCCCTGCCGGGCATCAACCACGTAGAGCATCTCGTCGGCATCGAGTTCCTCGACACGGTACCGGATCGTCGCCAGGTCGGTGGTGGCGTAGGTAAAAGCGCCGTCGGTCTTGCGAACGATAAACGGAGCGTCATTGCCCTCGATGAACACACAGACGGCGCCCTCACTGTCGGAGGCCAGGCCCTGCGTTTGGAGGCTCTCCACGACAGCGGCCAGCATCGGTTGATAATGGCTTTCCCCGAGCGTGAGGTCGAAAGTGATCCCCAGCCGACGGTAGACACTCTCCATCACCTCCAGGCACGGTGGCAGGAACTCCTCCCACAGCCCGCGGTTCTCGGTGTCACCGGCGTGCAGCCTGGCGGTTTCTGCCCGAGACGCCTCGGCGATGTCCGGATGACCCGCTGCAACAGTCGCCAACTCGGCATCCGCCTCGACAGCCGCCACCTCCGCCTCATCCGACGACACCAATTCGGCCAGTCCGGCCACCTCGGCCCGCAGCTTCTTCGCATCCCCCTTCCTGGACTTGTCGCCCCCGGCAATCGCCTCCTCGAGTTCGGCCAGTGCCAGGCGACGTTCCTCGAGAGTCTCGCGGTTCCCCGGCAACGCCGCCCGCTTGTCGTGGTAGCCCGCGACGCGGTTGACCAGCCGATAGAGACGCGAAAGTTCCGCGACCGGTTCGGCGGAATAAGCCGCTGGGTCCAGGAAGTTGCGGTAACCCTGGATGATCATCCCGAACTGGGTACCCCAGTCTCCCACGTGGTTGTCGGCAGTGACACGGTGGCCCTGGAACCGAAACACCCGGGCCAGCGCGTCGCCGATGACCGTGCTGCGAAGATGGCCGACATGCATCGGCTTGGCGACGTTGGGGCTCGAATAATCGATGACCACGTGGCGAGGTGTCTCGACCGCATGGTGACCCAGCCTGGGATCGGACAGCATCCGCGACGTCTCGGCCACCAGCCAGTCGTCGCGGAGCCTCAGGTTGATGAACCCCGGTCCAGCGATCTCGGGGGATTCACACAACTCACCGACGTCGAGTCGATCGACCAACTCACCGGCGACCTCGCGGGGGTTCTTGCCGGTGGCCTTGCCCAGCGGCATGGCACAGTTGGCCTGGAAATCGCCGAAGCGAGCGTCCTGGGCCGGGCGAACCATCGAGGTGTACTCGGACGGGTCATCGCAGAGTCCGTCGAGTGCCCGATGAAAGCGACGTCGGAGTTCGGCGAGGAGGTTCATGCCGTGTCGGAATCCGGGTCGACT
>DLVV01000247.1:46403-48515 GCA_003445035.1 Planctomycetaceae bacterium
AGGTGTCGGCTGAGGTGTCGGCTGTAGCAATCTGCCAGTCGACTCGAGGCGCATCGGCCCAGAGGCGGTCGAGATCATAAAGCGCGCGGGCTGCCTCATCCTGCATGTGTACGACGATGTCGCCGAAGTCGATCAGGATCCAGCTCGAATCGTTGCCGTATCCCTCGATCCCCAGCCGAGCGTCCCCGTCCTCCTTGAACACCCGGCTGATCTCGTCGGCCACCGCCTGCATCTGCCGTCGGCTGGTGCCGGTGGCGACGACGAAGTAATCGACAATGGGCGTGATACCGGTCAGGTCGAGCACGACGACATCGCGACTGCGGTAGTCGTCGGCGATCCGCGCAGCCTGGCAGGCCTGCCGGTGCCGGGTCGGTCGGTTCGTGGCGTCCGTGCCTTCCACAGTCGTGCTGGTCACGTCGTCGGCCACGGTCCGACCTAGAACAATGCGAGAGCGTACTGGACGATCAGTCCGGCGAAGACGACCGACACCATGCTCATCAACTTGATCAGGATGTTGAGACTGGGGCCGCTGGTGTCCTTGAACGGATCACCGACGGTGTCGCCGACGACTCCGGCCTTGTGGGCATCCGACCCCTTGCCGCCGAAGTTCCCTGCCTCGATATACTTCTTGGCGTTGTCCCAGGCCCCGCCCGCGTTGGCCATGAAGATGGCCACGGCGAAGCCGGAGGTGAGTCCACCGGCAAGCATGCCCATCACGCCACCGACGCCCAGCAGAAGCCCGACGACGATCGGCACGACCAATCCCAGCAGCGACGGAAGGATCATCTCCCTCTGGGCCGCCCCGGTGCTGATCGACACGCAGTTGGCGTAGTCGGGTTTGACAGATCCGTCGAGGATCCCGGGATTCTCGGCGAACTGCCGCCGCACTTCCTGGACCATGCCGTCAGCAGCCCGACCGACAGCCTTCATCGTCATCGCGCAGAAGACGAATGCCAACATCACCCCCATGAACATGCCGATCAACACGGCGGGGTTCATGATCGTGACATCATAGAGCTGGACAAAATCGGGAATGGTCGCGGTTTTATTGTTGACCAGAAGGCCCATTGCGACCAGCGCCTCGGTGTCGACTTCGACTTCGTCCTTGGCGTCGGCCTTCCCGATAGCGGCATAGTCGTCGTTCCCCTGGCCCTTTCTTGCCGGCATGACGAGATAGGTCTTGGCGGAGTCTCCGTGCTTGACGGCCAACGCGCGGCGGTTCAGCTTGATCACCGTCCCGTCGTCCAGATCCACCACTTCGGCCTTGGCCCAACGGTCGTAACCGACCCGGACCTCTTCAACGTAAGCGGCCAGCAGGGCCAGCGCGGTCAGGGCAGCCGATCCAATGGCAAAACCCTTGCCAGTGGCGGCGGTGGTGTTCCCCAGGCTGTCCAGGGCATCGGTTCGCTCGCGAACGATCGGTTCCAGCTCGGCCATCTGGGCGTTACCGCCCGCGTTGTCAGCAATCGGACCATAGGCATCGGTGGCCAGTGTCAGGCCGAGCGTGCTGAGCATGCCCACCGCCCCCAGGCCGACTCCGTAGAGCCCCAGGGCGAACTTCTCGTCATCACCAAAGGCCCATTCGGTGCTGAAACCGAAGGCCAACAGGATGGCCGCACCGATCACGACGATCGGCACCCAGACACTGTAGAGTCCCTCGGCAACACCGGCGATGATGATCGTCGCCGGGCCACTCTCGGCCTGTTTGGCGATAGCCTGTGTCGGAGCGTACTCGTCGCTGGTGGAATACTCGGTCCACCAGCCAATCAGCCAGCCGGCGAGCAGTCCAACACCGACAGACATGAACAACATGTTGTTGTCGGGCAGCAGCAAATTCGCCAGGAAATAGGCCGCCACGGCCACGCCGATACTGCTGTAGTTGATCCCCTTGCCCAGCGCCTTCAGCAGGTTCTTCTGGCTGGTGTCTTCCTTGGTCTTGACCAGGAACACTCCGCAGATCGACAGGATGATTCCCGCGGCTGCCAGCATCATCGGCAACAACAGGGCGTTGACCTGGACAGCTTCACCCTTCTCGTGGAACGCGGCCACGCCCAGTGCGGCACTGGCCAGGATCGAGCCACAGTAGGATTCGTACAGGTCGGCACCCATGCC
>DLVV01000247.1:48834-49420 GCA_003445035.1 Planctomycetaceae bacterium
GCCACGTCACCGACGTTGTCGCCGACGTTGTCGGCGATCGTCGCCGGGTTTCTCGGATCGTCTTCGGGAATCCCCGCCTCGACCTTGCCGACCAAGTCGGCACCCACATCGGCCGCCTTGGTGAAGATGCCGCCGCCGACTCGAGCGAACAGCGCCTGGGCACTGGCTCCCATGCCGAAGCAGAGCATTGTCACGGTGATCTCGGCCAGGGTCATCGAGCCTTCGAACAGGAAGTACAGGGCACCGAACCACAGGCAGATGTCGAGCAGTCCCAGACCGACAACGGTCAGGCCCATCACGGCCCCGCTGCGGAAGGCAATCTGCAGGCCCTCGTTGAGAGAATTCATGGCGCCCTGCGTGGTACGGGAACTGGCCCAGGTGGCCGTTTTCATCCCGAACCAACCCGCCAATCCGCTGAAGAGTCCGCCGGTCAAAAACGCGAACGGCACCAGCGGATGCTGGGCTCCCAGCACAAACGACACGAACATCAACACCACACAGGCAACCGCAAAGAAGATGCCGACCACCTTGTACTGTCGCTTCAGGTAGGCATCGGCTCCGTCGCGGACCGCCTGGGCGATCTCGA
>DLVV01000247.1:49743-49875 GCA_003445035.1 Planctomycetaceae bacterium
CATCTTCTCGTTGCCCTCATCCTGCTTCATCATCCAGGTGTAGAAGTAGCGAGCAAAGCCGAGTGCTATGAGCGAGCCAATGGTCGTGATCAGCCAGTAGTTGAAGGCCGTGTTCTTGAAGGATTCGTCCCC
>DLVV01000439.1:0-1688 GCA_003445035.1 Planctomycetaceae bacterium
CAGGGCTCCCTCCTGGGGCACAAATCCGATTCCACGAGCTCCGGGTTTCAGCCGCGTGACATCCCGTCCATCGATTACGATCCGTCCCGAGCTGATCGGTTTCAGACCACACAGGGATTCGAGCAGGGTCGTCTTGCCACTGCCGGTACGCCCCATCAGGATCCCGTACTCACCGACCTCCAGTGAGAACGAAACATCCTGCAACGAAAAGTTGCCGACAGTCACGTTGAGCTGCTCGACAGCAATCACCCTTCACCCCTCTCTTCCAGAACCGTCCGCTCGGGACAACCGTCACCCGGCGGCGATCTTCTCTGCCCTACGGTCAGTTTAGCCCATCACAGGTCTCCGCGGCAGGACACCGCAAACGTTTCGACGGGCTTACCCAGACTGCCCGACGGGTACATATCGCGTCGCCACTACATCACGATCAGGGACCGTTGGAGATGGAGTCATTCCGGGATGGAGGCCGATACGGAAAAGGTGTGGTCGTGCTGACACCACCAACTCTTCCTGTTTCCCGCAAGGACATCTCACGATGACCTCGGACGACTCCCCCGCGGCCCTCCAGCAACACCTCGAAACTCTCGAGGAACAGCTCCGTCAGGCCCAGAAGATGAGCACCATCGGCGCGATCGCCTCATCGACAACGCACGAGTTCAACAACATCCTGACCACGGTGATCAACTACGCGAAGATGGGGCTGAGGAACACCGACGAGGAGACCCGGGAAAAGGCCTTCACCAAGATTCTCGCGGCCGGACAACGTGCCGCCAAGATCACCACCGGAATGCTCTCCTACGCTCGTAACAGCGGCGACCGCCACGAACCGATCGACCTGGGCGAGTTGGTGACCGACCTGCTGCTGCTTGTCGAAAAAGATCTGCAGAAACACCGGGTGGGGCTCGAAACCCGATTCGAACAGGATGTCTTTGCGGCGATCAACACCAGCCAGGTGCAGCAGGTGCTGTTGAACCTGGTCATCAACGCTCGACAGGCGATGGACGAAGGGGGGCAGTTGACGATCACCGTGAGCCAACACGCCGAAGACCAGATGGCCGAGATCATGGTGGCCGACACCGGCAGCGGGATGACGCCCGAGACGCTCGGCCGCATTTTCGACCCGTTCTTTTCGACCAAGACCGCCGACAGCCAGGGGCAGGGTGGCACCGGCCTGGGGCTGTCACTGTGCCGAGAGATCATCGAGTCTCACCAGGGACGGATCCGGGTCGAGAGCGCCGTCGACCGGGGCACCCGGTTCACTCTCCGATTCCCGCTGACCAGTTCTCCGTCCTCGGCGGCCGCTTGACCAGCCGGTCTTAGACCAGGCCCGCCAGAGCCAGGATCGTCGCGGCGACTCCCAGAACGCCGAGGACGACCCACCACGTCGAACGCCCCTGCCAGGGCGAATGAAACGACGTGATCCACTCGCCACAGGACGGACACTGTTCGGCGTCCTCGTAAACATCCACGCCGCACGAGGGACACGTGACGGTTTCGGACCGGTCGGGATCGTCTCCCGCCCCCTCGTCCCATTCGAATCCGTCATCCCAGTCGTCGATCATCGGCAACAGTCTCGAGACAGAAACGCCTGCCCGGGACGCTAGGACCCCAGCAGGCTGGCCAGCCTGCTGCGATGATACGCCAACCGCTCGTCGGCTGTCATCGCCGAGAAATCGGGCGAAGACTCC
>DLVV01000439.1:2056-20009 GCA_003445035.1 Planctomycetaceae bacterium
TGGTGCTTCGTCTGGTGCTTCGTCCGTCGGCGGCGTTTCAACCGACGTCTCCACCACGGTCGTTGTTGGCGGCAAGCTG
The DNA here is from genome assembly GCA_003445035.1 of Planctomycetaceae bacterium. Lineage (GTDB taxonomy): Bacteria > Planctomycetota > Planctomycetia > Planctomycetales > Planctomycetaceae > UBA8437. The sequence goes on from DLVV01000439.1 coordinate 2,136, forward strand.
ATCGTCGTCTCACTGCCCCCGTAGCTCATCACCCCGGTCTCGAGCACCAGGTCGTCCTCGAGAGACCGTCGCGGGACAATCCCCAGCTTCTCGAGCACGGCGTGATAGGCTCGCACCGCTTCGACAGGGTCCAGTTCTCCGTCGACGATCAGTCTCAGGAACCGAACAAACGCCAGCTGATTTTCGGCGTTGTTGATCTTGCGACCAAACAACGCCACCCGGGCCCCGTACTTCTGGGCCTCGTGGATCAACTGGAAGGCATCTCGCGTGGTACCGGCCGATCCTCCGAGGATGCCGATCACCAGGCTCGGGTCGTAGTTGACCAGTTCCTCGGTCGCCCGCGGGCCGTGGTAGACCATTTTCAGGAACAGCGGGCGAGCCGAACTGGTAACACCCGCCAGCGTGCGAGCAATCAGGTCGTTGATGAATCCCGGCAACACGTCCGACGCAACGCAGTCGGCCAGGTTCGGATCGAAGACCTCCAGGAAGTGCCGGAACCCCTTCCGCTCGGCCTCGTCCCGAAACGTCCGGTACGCCTCGATCGTCTCCAGATCGTCGTCACGATTGTTGGCAAAAGTGACCGAGTAGAGTCCGAGGTCAGCACCGACGGTGCGTTCTTTGACCTCGCAGTCGAGATGTCCACACTGGATGTGATCAATCGAGGCCGAACGAAACGGCTTTGAAGCGGCTTCGTGGATCCGGCCTCCGCGGACAACGTGGATGTCGGTGGTGTCATTGGCCCGCACCGCCGGGGTCACCTCCGAATCGTCGAACAGCCGACGACGAATCGTCAACTCCTCATTGGTCGATGCCGACATCAGCATGATGTCGACCAACCCCGCTTCGACAATCTGCTCCATCTGGTCGCGGTAGTCGGCCAGCGACCGGAATCCCAGTTCGCCATCGTGGCGTTCCGGCGATCGTCCCGGCGCGCCCATCCCGAAGGCCATGTCGGCATCCTTGGCATCGGCCAGGATGAACTCGCGACTGCCTGCCGGATCGGCACCGATCGCGGCCAGCTTACGGTCGAGCGACTTGGGCGAGGAATTGGTCATCTCGTTGGTCTCTCCGGACCTGTCACCCGTGTGACCAGGCCACCAGAAATTATTGTGACAAGGCGGCCATCACCTGATCGGTGATTGCCGACACAAGTTCGTCAGCGGGCTCGGCCGCTCCACCACCGCTTTCGGCCGCCTCGGACGTTGCCGAATCCTGCAGGTAGCCGGGGAACGAGGGAGCAGGCGAGAAGGCCTGCTGCGGAGGCGCCTGGCCACCATATCCGTCGACGAATGCCGTGTTGCCGCACAGGTCGCAATCCTCGTTGTGAAACCGGGGATCGTCGAAGCCCAGGCGTTTTTTCAGATCGAGCAGTTCGCGGGTCTGCCGCTCGTCAAAGTAGTTCACGTTGCCCAGTTGCTTGGCCAACAGCAGGATCCGGCAGTAGGAGTCCAGGATCTCCGTCTTCCAGTAGGCGTCGATCAGGTCCTTGCCAAAACTGACCGTCCCGTGGCTGGCCAGGATGATCGTGCTGGACCCTTTCAGGAACGGGATCACCGTATCAGCGAAATCCTGACCACCGGGCGTCTCGTAAGGAGCCAGCGGGACCTCGCCCATGAACACCTCCACCTCGGGAAGCACGCACTGGGGAATCGGCTCGCCGGCAACGGCGAATGCGGTGGCGTGCGGCGGATGGCAGTGAACAACGGCCGTCACGTCCGGACGGTGCTTCATGATCGTCAGGTGCAGCAGCACCTCGCTGGTCCGCCTGCGACGTCCGGCGATCTGGTTGCCCTCCATGTCGACCGCACAGATGTCCTCGGGTTCCATGAATCCCTTGCAGATCATCGTCGGCGAGCAAAGCACCTCGTTCTCACCGACGCGGATCGAGATGTTCCCGTCATTGGCCGCGGCGAAACCCTTGTCGTAGACCCGCCGCCCGATCTCGCAGATCTCTTCCTTCAGCGATCGATCGTGAATTCCTCGGCCCCATTGTGTGTCGGTCATCGAATTCTGTGTCCTTTTGCAAGTTGCTTGTTCTACGGTTTGTCGATCGGGCCTGTCTGGTCTGAGGCCTACCCGATTTCCACGCTGTCCAGGATGGCAGTGTTGTAGGCGTCGATGGGTTTGAGTTCAGGTCGGAACGGATTCGACGCCTCGGGTCCCTCGGCGACGGCAATCCTGGCGCCATGACCGGCTCCCTGCTCATCCAGCAGCACCAGCGATTCGCCACGACCACCCGGCTTGCCGGAGAGGCCGGCCGCGGAAAGCGGCACGGCGACCAGCCAGGTGGCTCCCACCAGGCTCGGATGACAGGTTGACAACGTCACGTTGCCTATCACTTCGGCGACCCGCATCAGTCGGTTCTCCGGTTCAGACGTTCAATGAATGACATGGGTTTTTCCTTCATGATTTCTCGTCGGGCCAGTCCATCGGCGGTTCCGGTGGAGATGACTCCAGGCAGGTCTTCACGATCTGCCGCGACATCCAGGTTCCGGCGGCCAGCGGACAGGCAACCACCAGGTTGGCTCCCAGTCGATCGAGTGTCCTCGACGCCTCATCGACATCGTTCACGACCGCGGCACGCACCTCCGACCGACGGTTGGCCAGGCAAGCCAGGCGGTGAGGATTGGTCGAGAGCACCACGACGCCAGCCGAGGTGTCACTCGACAGCCACCCGTGCGACCGCGAAACAGCCTCATCGATGCCCTCGGACCGCTCGGACACATACCCGGCCAGTTCCGGCACATCCGGATCAGCCAGCAGCAGTCTCCAGTCCGCCGCGGCCTTCTGTGGATCCCCCGCAGCCGACACGTTGGCATCGACGGCGACGGTCAACGCGTTTATCTCGACAAGCTCGCGGGCCGTGGGGGTCAGGATCGCACCAGCGGCGATCCTCAGCAGACGGGCCTCCGGGGTGATTCGTCCAGTGAGCAGTTCTCCGGTGACAATCAACTCGCAGCAGACGATCTCGTTGGCAACCGCCTCCGCCGGGCCTGCTGGTCCGGAAAGATCGGTCTCCAACCGCCGCTCGACGGCGGCGACGATCTGTTCAACGAGATTCGGATCGGAGGGCATTCGCTGGGAGGTCCATGAAACCGCAGGAGGAGAGGATCTGGTTGGAGGTCAGTCGTTGATGATTCCGATGATGGCCCAGCGGGCCGGTGCCTTGTCGTCTTCGAGCAACTTCCGGACCGAGCGGCCGTCACTGGTCATCAACACCCGATCTCCCTGTCGGCTGCCGACGGCGTCGATGGCCACCATCGGGTCCCCGTCCGCGGCAGCTACGGCGTCGAGCGGCTGCACCAGAATCAGGGGTTGGGCCTCCAGGGAGGCGTGCTTGACGGTGGCCGTGGTCCGACCGATGACTTCGCCCCAACGCATCAGATGACCCTCAGGTCGTCGACCATCGCGCACCGCCGTTGCCTCGTGAAGGTCAGGGGGTTGGTGACACCTTCGCCGGTCGGGGTGGCGATGCTGTAGGAGAGGTAGCCTTCACCGCCGAGCCCCAGTCCCGCCATGGACGGCCCGTTCTTGATGAACAGCGTCGTGTTCATCGCCCGGGCCATCTCGGTCATGGTGCGGACGTCCCGAGAGTGGATCAGGCTGGTGTGCCCGAACCCATGCTCAGCCTCCAGGGACAACGCGATCCCCTCGGCAGCATCCCGGCAGCGGACGAACGGAACACATGGCATCATCTGCTCCTCGGGAACAAACGGGTTGTCCGTGCCGGTCTCCCCGTAAAGGATCTGGGTGCCGTGGGGGACCTTGACCCCGATCTTCTCGGCCAGCACCTCGGCATCGACACCGACCAGGTCACGGTTCAGCACATGGTGTCCGCCGGCTTCGGTCGGCGGCGAGAAAGCCACCTTGGCCAGTTGATCCATCTGGTCAGTCGAGAGCTGGTGGCCGCCGTTGTTCGAGACGGCCTCCATGAGCGGATCGAAGATCGACTCGACAGCGAAGACCTCTTTCTCACCGATACACAACAGGTTGTTGTCGTAAGCGGCCCCCTTGACGATCGAGGCGGCAGCGTTCTCCAGGTCGGCGGTCTGGTCGACCAGCACCGGAGGATTGCCCGGACCGGCCACGATGGCCCGTTTGCGACTGGCCAACGCGGCCCGAGCCACTCCCGGACCGCCGGTGACCACCAGCAGCCGCACGCCACGGTGCTCGAAGATGGCATTGGCCGTCTCGAGCGTCGGTTCACTGACGATCGTCACCAGGTTCTCGATCCCGATCGCATCCTTGATCGCCCGGTTGAACCGCCTCACACCCTCGCAGGCAATCTTCGCCCCCGACGGGTGCGGATTGACGACCAGGGTGTTGCCCGAGGCAACCATGTTGACGACGTTTCCGGCCAATGTCGGCAGCGAATGGGTGACAGGGGTGATGGCTCCGATCACGCCAAACGGTGCGTACTCGGTCACGGTCAGGCCGCGGTCACCCGAGAGCGCGTCGCAGCGGAGAAACTCGGTGCCGGGAACCAGCTTGATGATCTGCAGCTTCTCGATCTTGTGATCGAGCCGGCCGATGCGAGTCTCTTCGAGTTCGGCCCGACCCAGTTCATCACACTGCGTGGTGCAAATCCGTACCACGCAGGCGATCGCCTTGGCCCGGTCTTCGATCCGCTTCTGTTGCAGTTGCTCGAACGCCCTCGAAGCGGCGTCGACGGCGTCATCCACCCTCGAAAAAACGCCCCAGTCCCCGTCGGCCGACGGGGCGACTTCTGTCGGGACCGAATCACGACCGCCCAGTTGAGACAGGACCTCTTCCACCACCGTACGAACGACCTGTTGATTGGCTTGAATCATCGAGAGACCTCTTCTCTGTTGTTAGCTATCTGTTTCGAATTCTGTTGTCACATCTCGGCTTGTGAATCCGGGTCCGATTTCAGTTGGGAATCGGCACCGTGTAATTTCCGACCTGAACCTGATCGACGATGCCGACGATCGCGGCATCAATCGGAAGTTTCTCTGTCTGTTCGGTGAATCGGGCACTGGATCCCTGGACGCACAGCACGACTTCGCCCTCGCCGGCCCCGACCGTGTCGACGACGATGAAGGTACGGCCTGTAGAATTGAGTTTCGCTCGTGCCTTGTCGTTGACCCGCAATGGCTCGACGATCAGCAGTTTCTGTCCGACCATCGACTCGACCTTTTGACTCGATACGATGCTGCCGGTGATTCGTGCCATGAACATCGCCGTCGATCTCCTCACCGTTGCCCGATTTCAAGCTCCGTCACTCACCAGCCCAGCCGCCTGCCGGGCCACGATCAGTTCCTCGTTGGTCGGCACCACCCAGGTCGCCGTGCGACTCCCTGGACCGGTGATCTCCGCTTCGCCCGCGACTGCCGCATTGGCTTCCTCATCGATCGCCAACCCGCACCAGTCCATGTCACGGCAGACCTCGGAACGGACGCGGACGCTGTTTTCACCGATGCCGCCGGTGAACACGACCGCGTCGGCTCCGCCCAACACCGCCATTTGCGACGCGAGATAACCCCGGATGGCCAGGACGAAATGCTCCACAGCCATCGCGGCTCCGGAATGCCCCTCGTCAGCAGCCTGTTCGAGATCCCGAAGGTCACCACTGAGACCGCTCAGGCCCAGGAGTCCACTCCGGGATGCCAGGTCATCAAGGAGTTCCTCGAGCCCCTTGCCGGTAGCCCGCATCAGGACCGGCAACGCGAACGGATCGAAATCGCCGACCCGGTTGTTGTGAGGCAGTCCGCTCTGCGGACTCATTCCCATGCTCGCGGCCCTCGAAACACCTCCATCAATCGCCGCCAGTGAACTGCTGCCTCCCAGGTGACACGAAACGACCTTCAGGTCGTCTTGACCGGTCAGTTCGGCCATCCGGGTGGCGATGTAACGGTGGCTGGCTCCGTGGTATCCCCATCGCCTGACCCCCAACTCCTGCCACTCGGCAGGAACAGCGTAGGCCCGCTGTGCGTCCGAGATGGTCTCGTGAAACCCCGTTTCCAGGGCCGCCACCAGCGGGATTCCAGGAAAGGCGGACGTCAATTGACGCATCGCCTCGACGTAGGGTGGGTTGTGTGCTGGCGCCACGTCGGCCAGAGATTCCATCCGCTCCAGCAACCCGTCATCGACAAGTCGGACGCCAGAGAGCTCGGCAGCGAAAACCGCCTTGAACCCGATGGCCGCCACATCCTCGACACTGCCCAGACATCCCGTTTCGGGATGCGTCAGTGCGTCGAGGCAAAGGCCCACCGCCACGGCGTGGTCGGAAACCGACTCTGTCGACTCGATCACCTGCTCCCCGATCTCTATCGACACGACACCACCTTCCCCGCCGATGCGATCGATCGCACCACGGGCGAGCTGGTGTTCACCGTCGAGGTCGTACAGCCGGAACTTAAAGCTGGTCGACCCGAGGTTGGCGACAAGTACTTTCATGGTTCGGTCCTTCGAACCTCCCGTTTCAAGACACGATTCAGGAAACAAACATCTCGACGAGCCCATCGCTGGGCCGAGAAATCACCTGGGCGGAGACGAGTTCACCGACGGCCGAAGCCGCCTGGGACCCGGCATCCACTGCGGCCCGCACGCTGCCAGTGTCTCCCTCGACGATCGAGGTGACCCATCCGCCACCGAGCGTGACGCAGGCCACGATGCTGACATTGGCCGCCTTGACCATCGCGTCGGAGGCTTCTATGTGAGCCACCACGCCCCGTGTCTCTACCATTCCAATCGATTCACTACTCATGAGAGCATCTCTCCGATAGGCCCCTTCGAAGGGCACCTGTTTGACTACTTACCGGTGGATCTCCGAATCCGTCCCGTTGACCGTCACGGCCAGTTGCCGGCGACCGTCGGACTACCCGGACCACCGATTCCGGAACTAGTCTCCGGTGGGCAACATCGCGATGAGTTCTTCGTGCGGACGAGGAATCACCTGCACGCTGACCACCTCGCCGACCTTGCTCGCGGCACTGGCACCGGCATCCACGGCCGCCTTGACCGCCGCCACGTCGCCAACCACGAAGCCGGTCACCAGGCCACCACCGACCTGCCGCCAGCCGTTCATCTCGACGTTGGCCGCCTTGAGCATCGCGTCACACGCTTCGATCAGGCCTATCAGGCCCCGGGTTTCGATCATTCCCAACGCTTCCATTTTCTTGGCCATCTTTCGACTCTCCTACTTCTCTTCTCAGGATGTGGATCGAACGGCGACACTGCCGCCCGTCTCTTTGGTTGTTTGGTTGTTTGGTTGTTTGTCTCGTTTGCCCATTCGGCTCGCATGTCACCCGTGGCAGTCACACGGGTTCGACTTCTGCAACTCCACCTTCTGGGCCACCCCCAGGTTCACGGCGTTGCCCTCGTCGGTGTCGATGTGCACCTCCAGCCGGATGTCCTCACCGGCCCGCACCACCATGTCCTCGAGCACCGTCGTGCAACCGGCCGATTCGACCCGCAGTTGCATCGACTCGCCTGCTTCGACGCCGTAGTGAGCCAGGTCCTCAGGCCCCATGTGCACGTGCCGCATTGCCCGGATCAGTCCCGACTCCAGTTGGACCACTCCGGCCGGACCGACCAGCAGGCAACCCGGCGTGTCGTGATGGTCGCCACTGATCCGCACCGGCAGATCCAGGCCCAGAAAGATCCCGTCGGTGAACGAAAGTTCCACCTGGGTGGCTCCCCGGCAGGGACCCAGCACGCGGACATTCGGCAGCATCCGTCGGCGGGGCCCGACCACCGACACCGTCTGGCGAGCCGCGAAGTACCCCCCCTGGTACAACTCGCGATCCACCTCCAACTCGGCACCGGGCCCGTACAGCATCTCGAGATGTTCCGGCGACAGATGGACGTGGCGAGCCGAGACGTTGACGATCAGAGGATTGGGGGCTCCGTCGGGGGCAGAGGCCACCTGGGAACCAGCCGCCCCCGTATCGCCCTGGCTGCGCAGCACCTCCCGCACCAGCTTCTCGATCTCGATTCGCCCCAGCCCTGCTGGAATCTGTGTCATAGTCGTCATCCGGTCTGCTCCGCCATTTCTGCTACCAATTCCTCGGCCGGATCCGGCTCCACAACCGTCAGGGACACTCCAAGTGACTCGATCCTGTCCCGCCACTCGTGACTGATGCCTCCGTCAACGACCAGGTGGTCGACCTCGTCGAGAGGACAAAGCCTCGCCAGGGCCGCGTGTCCAAGTTTTCCGCTGTCGGTGACCACGATCACTTCCTCGGCCGAATCCATCATTGCCCGCTCGGTCTCGACCAGCAGCGCGTTGCTGTTGAACAGGCCACGCTCGGTGATCCCCCCCACGCTCATGATCAGTCTCCGGGCGTGGATCCGCCCGATCGCCTCAACGGCCAGTGTCCCCAGCGCGACACCCGTCTTGGGATAGACGAATCCCCCGATCTGGATCAGCTCGATCTTGGGCTGATTGAGCAGCACGTTGACGATCGGCAGCGAGTTGGTGACCACCTGCAGTGACTTGCCCTGCAATTGCTTGGCCACTTCCAAGGTCGTCGTCCCTCCGTCCAGAAGCACCGTTTCACCCGGACCGATCAACTCGGCTACGGTTCGAGCCACGAGCTGCTTTTGGGGGCGGGCCCTGTGCCGGCGGTCATCGAAATCAGTCAACGATTCACCGACGTAGGCTGCTCCTCCGCGAGTCCTCCGAATCTGTCCATTTCTATCAAGAATTTCCAAGTCACGTCGTATTGTGGACTCACTGACTCCCACCTCGGAAACCAGGTCCTGCAGCGCAGAAAATCCATTCATTTCAATGATTTCCAAGATCTGGCTCCGCCGTTGATCAACCAGCATCTCTCGCCCTCATCTCGCGAGCGTGACTATTAAGTACCCAAATTGACACGTGGCACTGGCAGATTCAATCATTTTCCGTCATTTTACGTCATATTTTATCGCGCACGAGATCGGCGCAGGAGCTCAAACTGACGGCCGTTACGCCGAAGGATCAGTCGACCTGGAGCCGACCGCCGGCGAGCCGTAACCTGCCGCTGGCGAACAGGCGGATCGCTTCGGGGTAAGCCTCGCATTCGGCCGCAAACACCCGTGCTGCCAGGTCGTCGGCCGCGTCACCATCCTCGACGGCAACCACTTTCTGCAGAACGATCGGACCGTGGTCGTACTCATTGTCAGCGAAATGCACAGTGCAGCCACTGACTTTCACCCCCCGTTCGATCGCCGCCTGGTGGACATGGTGTCCGTAGAATCCATGGCCGCAGAACGCGGGAATCAGTGACGGGTGGATGTTCATCACTCTCAGGTGAAAATCCTCGGGCACGACGACCAGCGACAGGAACCCGGCCAGCACGACGAGGTCCGCACCGACCTCACGACTCACAGCGAATGCGGCATCACTCCAGTCCGCCGCCGACTCGAATTCCCGTCGAGGCAGCGCGTGCGATTTCACCCCCGCCTCCACAGCCCGATCGACGCCTCCCGCCCCCACGCGATCCGAGACCACGACCACGACCTCCGCGTCGAGTTCTCCGCGGTCGATCGACTCGAACAGGTTGACCAGTGTCCGGCCACCTCCGGAAAGAAAGACCGCCAGCCGGACGGGACGATCAAGGGGTCCAAACAGCGTCTCCACGTCTAGGTCTCCTCTACCACCTCGACGGATTCCCGAACCTCCACGGCCCGCGTCTCCTCCGCGTCACTCTCCCACGCGAACGACTCGGGCACCCCAGCCGCCCGACGCTTCCGCCTCCGCCTGTCCTCGCTCCGGTTTCTCCAGACAAACCACCCGATCGGAAGTCCGAACACGACCACGCCGGCCGCCAACACCACCGGCAGTGACCGGTCGAGATCTCCTGGACGGGGAGCCGCCCACTCGAGTCGACCGCCGAGCACCAGCGGAGCGAACCGGTAGGCGTCGGCGGCCGGGTACCCGTACATCTTGAAGAAGTAACCGCTGCCCGAGACACCGTTGACCAGCACGGGCCGGTTGGCCGCCTTGAGTCGCCGGACCTCCTCGAGCAGTCCTGGTGGAACCGAGGTCATGACCAGGACCGTGGGATGCTGCTGGCTGTCGGAAGTGAACAGCCACGCCTCGTAGAGCGTCTGGATGTCGTGGGGATTTTCGCCGGCGGGCATCTCCACCAGTTTCCTCAAGTGCCCCCGCAATGTCACCGGTTTCCCGAGGTAGACCTCCGGACTCCGAACGTTCTCGTACAGGTCGACGAAAACCGGGAACTCCTCGGCCGGCAATCGCCGCACCGCAGCACTCCCGGACACCTTCTGCCTCGACGCCAGGAATCTCGCAGCTGCCCGGCGAAGCGTCACCGGATCGACCCGGCGAGCATGATCCAGCACCCGGTAGTACGCCTCGGACTCCCCGGCCCGGATTCCCCGGGAGATCAGGCTGCCCTCGGGGACCAGCACCGGTCGAAACACTTCCGGATCGATCAGGGCCGCCGGAGCCGCGTCAGTTCCCCCGGCCGGCGGTGCGGCGTACGCCGTCGCCGCCAGTCCGACGATCACCACGACGGTTGACGCGTAGGGGGACATGGTTGGCACGACCCGTTGTGACCCGATGAACGACGCGGGCATCCTAGCGGTCGCCGTCCCGGTCGACAACGGGCCACACATCACTCACCTCCCGAACATCTCCAAAACGTCGCCGTCCCCGCAGATCGGTCTCGACCTCAAACGCTTTGTTGTGATAGCTTCCCCGCCTTCGCCCATCGGGCGGGGTTTCCATTATCCGAGTGATTCCAAGAGCGAGCGGCAAGGAGGCCGTCGTGAGCTGGGGACATTCGCCCAAGCCATCGTCAAGACACTCATCCGATCCCTCCCCTCACCAGTCCAATGCGGACGGGGACCTGTCAGGTGAACTGAAGGTCCAGATCCGCTGGCTGATACGTCGGGACATGCCCGAGGTGCTGGAGATCGAGCGAGCGAGTTTCGAGCAACCGTGGACCGAGGAGGAATTTCTCGGGCATCTCCGCCAGCGGAACTGCATCGGCATGGTCGCCGAGCATAACCAGCGGATCGTAGGATTCATGATCTACGAGTTGCACAAGGCACGCCTGCAACTGCTCAACTTCGCCACCAGCGTCGACTTTCGACGCCTGGGGGTCGGCCTGCAGATGGTCGCCAAGCTCGTCGACAAGCTCTCCCAACAACGCCGACAGGAGATCCTGCTCGAGGTCAGAGAATCGAATCTCGAGGCCCAGTTGTTCTTCAAGGCCCAGGACTTCCGGGCTGTCCGTGTGCTCAGGACGCACTACGACGACACGACCGAGGACGCCTACGTGATGCGGTACCGCCTGTACGAGACCGCGGCCGACACGATTCCGTTCCAGCCGAAAAACCGCATCGACTTCTACAACGACGCGGCCTAGCCGCCAGTTTGACTGGCACGTCGCGTTCCAGCCGGTATCCTCCTCGGGATGCCCTCCGCTTCCCTCCGTGAGTCGATCGTGCTCGAAGGGGTCCGGGTCCACAACCTCCAGGACCTCTCGCTCGAAATCCCTCTCAATCGCCTGGTCGTCGTCACCGGTATCAGTGGCAGCGGCAAGAGCAGCCTGGTTTTTGAGACCCTGGCGGTGGAGGGTCGGCGACGGTACATCGAGACGCTTTCGCCGTCAGCCCGTGGATTGCTCGAACGACTCGACCGCCCCGACGCCGACCGTATCGAGTCGGTGCCGCCGACGATCGCCATTCGCCAGGGCACCAGCCGTGCGGGTGCCCGTGAGACGGTGGGAACGACGACGGAGATCCATGACCTGCTGACCCTGCTGTTTGCACGAGTCGGCACCATCGTCTGTCCGGAATGCGAGATCCCCGTCGAATCGTCTTCGGTCGACTCGATCGCCCAGACCCTTGTGAACCTCCCCGACGGCCTGAGATTCCAGGTCGCGTTCGAGGTGGCCACCCACGAGCCCGACAAGGAGCAGCAGCGACCACAACTGGCCGAGGAGGGATTCCGCCGCCTGGCGATCGTCGATGGCGACGACCGGACCCGCACCATTGTCGATCTCGACGACGTCGACGATGACCAACTCGAAACCGCCTGGGTCATTCTCGACCGGCTCACCACGGGAGCCGCTGATCAAAGCCGGATCGAGGAAAGTGTCGAGCAGGCAATCGGCTACGGCGATGGCCGCTGCCTGGTGCTGCTGGCCGATTCGGACCCCACTCCTCCGAGTCGACAGGTGACCGTCGACGGGAAGTCCTGGAGCGTCACGGACTGGTCGACGGGCACCGCCTGCAGTGGGTGCCGACGACGGTTCGCCAGACCCGAGCCTCGCCTGTTCAGTTTTCACAGTCCACTGGGAGCCTGCCCCTCCTGCCGTGGTTTCGGAAGCGTCCCGGTCATCTCGTTCGCCAAGCTCGTCCCCGATCCCCGGCTGAGCCTCCGCGAGGGGGCCATCGTGGCCTGGACCACCCCGGCCTACTCTCACGAACTCGACGAATTGATCGACCTGGCGGCCGACTACGGCATCCCGGTCGACGTACCATTCTCGGACCTGTCGCCCGAACATCTCGCACTGATCACACACGGTGTGCCCGAACGGGACTTTGGCGGACTCGATGGATTCTTCGATTGGCTCCAACGGCACCGTTACAAGCTCTCGGTCCGGGTCTTCCTCAACCGTTGGCGGGCCTACGACACCTGCACCGCCTGCGACGGAGCCCGCCTGCAGCCCGACGCCCTGGCGGTGCATCTGCCCGGCTCCGACGCCTTCCCCTCCGACATCTCCACGATCGACCGTCTCTCGTCAATGCCGGTCGCCGATCTGCGAGAGGCACTGGCCAGCTACCGGGACCACTCAGAGAACCTCCCCGAAGATCTTCGGCACACCGTCCTGGATCCCCTGCTCGCTCGCCTCGGCTGCCTCCATCGGACCGGACTGGACTACCTGACTCTCGACCGCCCTCTCCGCACGCTTTCCGGTGGAGAAGCCCGCAGGGTGCTGCTGACACAGGCACTCGGATCGGACCTGGTCAACACGCTCTACGTACTCGACGAACCCACCGCGGGCCTGCACGCCGAGGATGTCGAGCGGCTGCTGGAGGTGATCACTGAACTGGTCGAGCGGGGCAACAGCGTGGTGATGGTCGAACACGACACGTCGATCGTCACCGCGGCCGACCAGGTCGTCGACATTGGCCCGGGAGCCGGGCGAGACGGTGGAAGACTGGTCTTCCAGGGCCCTCCCGAAGATCTGTCCTCCTGCGACGACTCCCTGACCGGAGGCCACCTCTGTGGACGGCTCCCCGAATCATCCGGTGACCCGGAATCATCTCCGGAAACGACACCCTCCGAGCTGGGCACGATCACGCTCAGGGGAGCCACCCGGCACAACCTGGCGGGAATCGACGTGTCGTTTCCACTCGGAAAACTCGTCGCCGTCGTCGGTGCCAGTGGCAGCGGCAAGAGCAGCCTGGTTGAAGAGACACTCCATCCGGCTCTCTGCCGGGCACTGGACCAACCGATCCCCGCGGAACTGCTCGGCATCGAATGCTGGGACTCGATCCAGGGGCACGAGGCGATCGAACAGGTCCTGCTGGTCGATTCGTCACCGATCGGTCGCTCGGCCCGGTCGATCCCGGCCACCTACCTCAAGGCATTCGACGACATCCGTCGCCTGTTCGCGGCAACGGCCGAATCGAAGCAAAGGGGCTACACGGCCCGGCAGTTCAGTTTCAACACCGCCGGGGGTGGTCGTTGTGAAATGTGCGGGGGCACCGGCGAGATCGAAGTCGACATGCAGTTCCTGGCCGACATCCGCACAACCTGCCCCGAGTGTGGAGGACGGCGATTCGGCCGCGAGGTTCTGGAGGTGACCCACCGCGGCCGCTCGATCGCCGACGTGCTCGAAATGACCGTCGACGAGGCGTTCGGCTATTTCCGGGGCGAACACCGAATCCGACGCCGACTGCAGCCGCTCCGCGAAGTCGGCCTGGACTACCTCCCGCTCGGCCAACCCACCACGACACTCTCGGGAGGAGAGTCCCAGCGACTGAAACTGGCGTCGTTTCTCTCGGCCGGAGCCACGCGGCGCACGCTGTTCCTGCTGGACGAACCGACCACCGGCCTGCACCCGGCTGACGTGGAGACGTTGCTCGGATGCCTGGGCACACTGATTTCGGTCGGCCACACGGTGGTGGTCATCGAACACCATCTCGAACTGATCGCTCGAGCCGACCACGTGATCGAACTGGGTCCCGGTGGCGGCCCCAACGGGGGACATCTGGTCGCGGTCGGCACGCCGGCCGAACTCTCCTCGCACGCCGACTCGGTAACAGGCCGACACCTGGCGTGTTACAATCAGCGGCCCCGTAAGGTCGCGAAGTAATGTGACCCGGCGGGAGCCGCCGTAGTCGGCCTGGACCGTTAAAGGAGTGACGATGTCCGACTCACCCCCGTTCGCGCACCTGCACTGCCACTCGCACTACAGCCTGCTCGACGGCGCCAACCGCATCCCGAACCTGGTGGCCAAGGTCAAGGCCGACGGGATGAACGCGCTGGCCCTGACCGACCACGGCAATCTCTACGGGGCCGTGCAGTTCTACAACGAGTGCCGCAAGCAGGACATCAACCCGGTGCTCGGCTACGAGGCCTATGTCGCCCCAGGTCACCGCACCGATCGGACACCTTCGAAGAACAAGGAGGCCTCCTACCATCTGACCCTGCTGGCCCGCAATCGCACCGGTTTCCAGAACCTGATGGCACTCTCGTCACTGGCTTACCTGGAGGGCTTCTACTACAAGCCACGGATCGACAAGGAAATCCTCGAAGCTCACAGCGAGGGCCTGATCTGTCTCTCCGGCTGTGCCTCGAGTGAACTCTCGCACTACATCCTCGCCGGGCGGGACGACGAAGCGGCCGAATTGGTCAACTGGTACCAGAAGGTCTTTGGCGAGAACCTCTACCTCGAGATCCAGAACGCCGGATTGCGGATTCAGCAGGAGTGCCTGGTCGGAACCGTCGACATCTCCCGCCGCGCCGGGATCCCCCTGGTCGCCACCAACGATTCGCACTACCTCGAGCGAGACGACGCCGAGGCACACGACGTCCTGTTGTGCGTCAACACGCGGACGGTCATCTCCGACGAACGCAGAATGCAGCTGGAGGGCGACGAGTTCTTTGTCAAATCGCCCGAGCAGATGTACGAGGCGTTCCCCGAACACCACGAGGCGGTGGCCCTGTCTCAGCAAATCGCCGAGGGAGTGGACATCGACCTCGATTTCACCACGCGGCACTTTCCGGTGTTTCACTCACCGGACAACAAAAGCGACACGGTGTACCTCCGGGAACTCTGCGAGGAACGGCTCGCCTGGCGTTACCCCGAACAGGTCACCCCCGAGGTCCTCGAACGCCTCGACGATGAGTTGCGGATCATCGAGGAGATGGGTTACTCGAGCTACTTCCTGATCGTTTGGGACTTCGTCCGTTTCGCGATGGAGGAGGACATCCCCTGCCAGGCCCGCGGATCGGCCTGCGGTTCGCTGGTCGCCTACCTGCTGGGACTCAGCAACGTCTGTCCGCTGAAGTACGACTTGCTGTTCGAGCGGTTCCTGGACCCAAGTCGAAACGAGCCGCCCGATATCGACATCGACTTCTGTCGCGACCGACGGCAACGGGTGATCGATTACACCAAAGAGAAGTACGGCGAGGCGAACGTGGCCCAGATCGGGACCTTCGGCACGCTGAAGGCCAAGGCCGCCATCCGGGATGTCGGCCGTGCCCTGGATGTTCCGCTTTCCCGGGTCGACGAGATCGCCAAGATGGTGCCCGACACGCTGGGTATCACCATCGAGAAGGCACTCGAGGAGAGCCCCGACCTCGACGAGCAATACAACGCCGACCCCCAGATCAAGCGACTGATCACCATCGCGATACGGCTCGAGGGACTGGCCCGCAGCGCCGGCACACACGCGGCCGGCGTGGTGATCGGCAAGGAGGCTCTCGAGAAATACGTGCCCCTCCAGAGGATCACCGGCAAGGAGGACGTGATCACCCAGTGGCGGGACAAGGATGTCGAGCAGGCCGGCCTGTTGAAGATGGACTTCCTCGGACTCCGCAACCTCACCATCCTCGACAAGACCGTCAAGAACGTCCGCACGACGCACGGCACCGAAATCAACCCGATCGAACTGCCGCTCGACGACGAGGCGACCTTCGCGCTGCTCCAGCGAGGGGAAACCAAGGGCATCTTCCAACTCGAAAGCGCCGGCATGCGCGACCTGTTGACCAAGATGCGTCCCGACTGCTTCGACGACATCATCGCCACCAGTGCCCTCTACCGCCCGGGGCCTCTCGAGGGAGGGATGGTGATGACCTACGTCGACGTCAAGCACGGTCGCGAACCGGCGCCGAAGGTGCACCCCATCGTCGATGAACTGCTCGTGGAGACCTACGGAGTGATGGTCTACCAGGAACAGGTGATGCGGATCCTCAACCGCGTCGGCGGCATCGAACTTTCCAGCGCGTACCGTTGCATCAAGGCGATCAGCAAGAAGCAGATCGAAGTGATGCAGCGTTTCCGCCAGGAATTCGTCGAGGGCGCCCGCACCCGTGACTTGCCCGAACCCCGGGCGATCGAACTCTTCGACATGATCGAAAAGTTCGCCGGATACGGATTCAACAAGTCGCACTCGACCGCCTACGGAGCGGTCGCCTACCAGACCGCCTATTTCAAGGCCCACTTTCCCGTCGAGTTCATGGCGGCACTGCTTTCCTGCGAAATGGAAGACACCGACCGGATCGCCGACCACATCGACGACTGCCGCCGGATGCGACTCGATGTGCACCCCCCCTGCGTGAACCACTCGGAAGTCGAGTTTCAAGTCGAGGATGGCGGGATCCGTTTCGGACTGGCCGCGATCAAAGGCGTGGGAGCCTCGGCCGTCTCGGCGATCGTGGCCGCACGAAAATCCGGTGGACCGTTCCACGACATCTTCGACCTGACCGAACGAGTCGAACCCAGGTCGGTCACGAAGAACGTGCTCGAAATCCTGGTCAAGAGCGGTGCGTTGGACGACCTGGGCCCCCATCGAAATCAGCACACCCAGGTGGTCGAGAGAGCTGTCCAGTCGGCCGTGGCTCACCACCGCGACAAAGCCCGCGGCCAGAAGAACCTCTTCGGGGACAGTGAACAGGAAGAGCAGTTGCAAACCGAGTTGCCCGACGCTCCCGAATGGCCGGAGAACCTGCAGCTGTCGATGGAGAAGGAGGTCCTCGGTTTCTACCTGACCTCTCATCCGCTCACCCAGCACACCACCGTCATCTCGCGACACGCAACCCACAGCGTGATCGACACCGGCAGCCTGGACGAGGGCACCGAGGTGTTGCTGGGCGGGATGATCTCATCGATCCGCACCTCCCAGACCCGCCGGCCAACTCGCAACGGGCACACCCGGTTCGCCAACTTCAATTTTGAGGATCCCGGCGGCAATGTCCGCTGCATCATCTGGCCCGAGGACTTCAATCGGCTTGGCGAGAAATTGGAACCCGAGACCTGCCTGTTCCTGCAGGGCAAGGTCGACCGGCGAGGCCGGGAACCCTCGATCGTCGTCCACAACGTCCTGACCAAAGAGGAAGCCGAGCGGGAGTTCACCAGGCAACTGGCGATCAAGTTTCGGAGAGGCGTTCACTCCAGGGCCGACATGAACCGCACCCGAGAGATCCTGGGACGGTATCCCGGCCGGGTCGAGGTCGTGGTCATCATCGAGTCGACGCGAGCGGATGACGAAGCGACACCGGTTCGCTATATCATGTCGACACCCAATGATCTCCGCGTTTCGTGTTCGCAGGAACTGCAGACCGAACTTGGTGCGGTGCTCGGGGAGACCGATTTCGAGTTCCATTCCAACAATCGTCGGCGAAGCGTCATCGCCTGAGAGACCCGATCACGTGACAGATTCCCC
>DLVV01000295.1:0-20482 GCA_003445035.1 Planctomycetaceae bacterium
TACTGGGTGCTGAAGAGCGAGCGATGACTCACTGGAAGGACTCGACGAACAGGCGAGACGGGGGACCATGATCTGCGATTCACGAAAGATGCCGTGGTGGGTGTGCACTTCGGTGATTTGCCTTGCTGTGTCGATGAGCGTGCGAGCTGAGGGGCCTTCGAAAACCCCACTGACCGACCGCGCTGTCGAACAAATTCGCCGCCAGGCGAAACACATGGCCCTGGGTAGCCGGTCGTTGGCTCCCGAGTTCTTTTCGGCCCTGGCGACGGCCAATTTTGTGCAGGCACGAATGAGTTCGTTGAACTATTCGATTCTCAGTGTGGAGAAGAAGAAACTGCCGACGAATGTCGAGGAGTGCCTGGAAAAGCGGGCGGGAATTTGTGGCAACCACGTGGCCGCTTTTCTTGAGATCGCGAAGCGATTGGGACTCCGGGCGAGGCCGGTGGAATTTTATTTTCGTGGTGACAAGCCACAGAAGAACCACAGCCACATTTGTGCCGAGGTGTTTTTCCGGGGCCGCTGGCGGTTGTTCGACATCACCTGGGGAACCTACTTTCCGGTTTCGGGTGGTCGTCGGGACGACCTGGCTGATGTGACACGGCTTCGAGCCGATCGTCGCAGCCGTGATTGGGCCGTCACCAACCAGACCAATCTCTGGTACCAGCAGTGGGTTGCCAGCAAGCTGGATCCGCTGGAGTACCTGGACACCCCCCAACTGGACATCCTCCGTGGGGGGCGTGGGACAATTCGTCTGCGGATGTCAGCCCGTGACGGTCAGCGGGAGTTGTTTCGACCGCTTCACCAACCGAACTTCGTCGGGCGGAATCGGGCCCATCGGGATTACGGTCCGTTGGTGGTTCTGCTGGAGAATCCCGACCCGAAGGCAACCGTGGTTCAACTGGATGTCCTTGGGCTTGCCGGCAAGGGGTCGCTGGTGATTTTCTGTGGTGAGGAGCGGCATGCGATTCCTTTTGCCTCGATCAGGTCCGGGCGGATGTTGAAAACCCGATTGTCCCAGCCGATCGGCAAGCGGAGCATTCGTTTGCAGGCCAGCCCGGACAAAACCGATGAGGTGGCGTACGTCGTCTACCGAGAGATTTCTCTCGGCGGCTGAAGCGGGTGATGCGGCTGGTGAATGAAGGCCCTGCCAGGGTTGAGGGCTGGCAAGTTGAATGTCGCGGGTGCAGTGGTGAGGCTGTGACGTCGAGTCCGCGGCCGGCATCGATTCGAGGAGCGTGACGAGACGGATAGTGTCTTGTCTTCTGACTCACGAACAAAACGGAAATGGACAATGTCGCCGTTGCAGTTCTCTGCCGTGGTCACTCGTCACGGCCTTTTGAGCGTCTGCCTGGTCCTGTCCTGCACGCCGTTGGTTGATGCCAAGGGGAAGCCCTTCGTGGGCACCTACGTGAACATCCATCACCTGTGCAAGGCTGGCGATTCGATCGTGGTTCGAGAGCAGGCCCTGCGGAATCACCTGGATCGCATCAAGGCCAGCGGGGTCGATGTCGTCATGCCATACGCCACCACCACATCCGGGTCCGCTCTTTTTCCCAGCGACATTCTCCCAAACCATGTGTATCCGGATTGGGATCCACTCAGACTGATCGTCAAGGAAGCCGCGGTCCGCGGTTTGCGCGTTTACCCGGTCCCCTGTGTACTTGCCTGCGGCCGTGACAAGCCAGCCGGCATTCTCGCAAAGCATCCGGAATGGGCACTTTGCAGCCCCGGCGGTCGACCAATCGGCCATATCAGTCCGGGGCATCCGGACGCGAGAGCCTGGGTCGTTTCGGTGATGAAGGAAATCGTGACCAGGTATCGGCCGGACGGTCTATTGCTGGACTACATGCGATTCAACAATCGGCCGATGCGACTCGACCCCCATTCGGTCGCCCTTCTGGAAAAACGACACCGACTGAAATACTCGAAGATCAGTCCGGATCAGATCCAGGAATTCAAAGAAGCCGAACTCACTCGCTTGATGAGCCGAATCAGCGGTGAGGTCCGCAAGATTCAACCCGGGATCCCTGTCGCAATTTATTCGTGGGGTCCTCACGTGGTGGAAGGACATCGCGTCGCCCAGGACTGGAGGACATGGGCGAGCAAGGGGTACATCGACATGGTCAACATATCGGGGTACTGCTACCGCAAGAATTATGGAGATCGGTATCTCAAGGTGTTCGAGAAACGTCTCCGGGGTGCTGTTGAAATCAACAAGGCCCTCGGTTCCCCGGTCGAGATCACGTTCTGCTTGGGCATCCGAACGAGCCACGGCCGTATCACCCGGGCACAGGAGGTGGCGGACTACCTGAAGGTTGCCAAACGAGTCGAGGTGAATGGCGTCTCGATGTTCACCTGGTCCTACCTGCAGCCCTTTTTGCCGATGATTGAGGAACGACGATATCTGCACGAGTTTCGTCGCAGTCGTCCCCGGTGATCATCAGCCAGCCGGGTCGAGTTCCGGAATCGGCTCGCCGAAGGGCAGGATCGGCATGGGGCGGCCGCTGTGATCTGGGAAAGCGATCTCCGGATTGATCCCCAGGTGCTGGTAGACACTTGCCCACAGATCGTTTGGCGACAGTGGCCGCTGCACGGGCTCTTCGCCTTTTTTCGTTGTCGCACCGACAACCTGGCCGGTGGCCATGCCGCCGCCACTGACCAGCACGTTCATCGCATCAGGCCAGTGGTCACGGCCCGGTTGCTTGATGCCGGTATTCGTCCCGACCTGCGAGTTGATGCGTGGCGTGCGTCCAAACTCGCCGGTGACAATCAGCAGGACTCGCCGATCCAGTCCGCGAGCGTAGATGTCCTCGATCAACGCGGTGATCGTGCGATCGTAGATCGGCAGTCGGACACGCAGGTCATCGAAGATGTGAGCGTTCACAGCGTGGCTGTCCCAGTTGTACGTTCCGTTCTTCGGCGAATCGATCCCTGAAACGAACGGGTTCTCCAGCACCACTGTCACCCAGCTCACGCCGGCTTCAACCAGCCGACGCGCGAGCAGCGCTCGCTGGCCCCACTGGTGCCGACCGTAGCGATTCCTCACCTCATCCCGCTCCTGCGACAGGTCGAAGGCCGCACGAGCCTCGGGTGATGTGACCATGCGAATGGCTCGCTGGTTGAACGCGTCGGCGGCGTTCATTGACGTGCCAACATCGATGTCGCGGCGAAGTCGATCGAGGGTCGTGAGCAGGGTCGCCCGTTCTCCCAGCCTTGCCTCCGAAACACCAGCTGCCAGCGAAAGGTTCTCGACCCGGAAATCGTCTGCGTTTGGGTCGGCCGAGATTCGGAATGGATGTGTCCGGTTGCCCAGGTACGCCGCACCAAAGCTGAAGGTGTCAACGTTGTTGACCCGCCCGTCGCCGGTCACGATGTAGTTGTAGAGTCCGCTGCGAGCCGGCGTGTCCTCCCGCATTCGGGAGACGATCGACCCGACCATCGGGTGGTCATTGACGAACCCATCGGGCTTCTTCGGGATCCGCCCGGTCAGGACTCGCTTGTGGCCCGCATCATGATTGGCCGAATGATGGTGAATCGAGCGGATCACCGTGAACTTGTCGGCACAGCGGGCGTGCCGGGGCAAGTGTTCGCAAAGGTCGAGTCCGGGAACCTTCGTGGCGATCGGCCGAAACTCTCCCCGGTACGCGGACGGCGCATCGGGTTTCAGATCGTACGTCTCCATGTGTGACGGGCCGCCGGGCAGCCAGACCAGGATCACCGACGTGTCCGGAGTGGTGACCGCCGTCGGTGCTGAGACCGCACGTGCTCTCAGGAGATCGGCAAGGCCCAGGACGCTGCAGGCGGCTCCGGCACTTCGGATCGCAGCCCGTCGTGAAACAGCACGCTGTTTGTCTTCGGGCCGGGTTTCCATTCATGCGCTCCACCAGCGTCTGCCTTGATGTCCATGATATCTGCGTCGACCGGGACCGTCGATCCCGTTGTGACGCTGACAACCGCCGGTCCTGTTTCCATCCTCGATTTGTCTACAGTCGCCCCGGGTCATTGATGGTCAGGTCATTCCGAACGTTTCCGGTGTTGAGGGTTGAGGTCGGCTCGAGGAGCAGCACGTGGCTCTCGGCATCAGCGACAGGTTTGTGCTCCACGCCCCGGGGAACGATGAAGAACTCGCCTTCGTCGAGTTCGACGATCCTGTCGCGAAGGTGGATCGACAAGTGGCCGTCGAGGACCAGAAAGAGTTCGTCCTCGTGCTCGTGATGGTGCCAGACGAACTCACCTTCCAGCTTGGCGAGTTTGACATGCTGTCCGTTGAGTTCACCGACGATTCGGGGGCTCCAGTGTTCAGTGAACTGCTGGAGTTTTTCGGCGAGGTTCACCTTGTCGTTCTGGTTGTTGCTCATGACCGGCCACTCGATGACGGGGCCCACAGGCGGTAGCACGAACCGGTGACAGGTTGCACGGTGGAGATCTCGGCACATCCAGGAAAGCGATAACGCGGCTTTCCAGCGTATCAGCGTGACAGTGGGATGGCAAAACGGCGCGATGACGCCCGCGAGAAAACGCTCGCGGCCGCGTGGAGCGACGCCGGAAGGATCCGTTTGGAACTGCCGGGTTGAACGACGGGGCTCGGCCGGGGAGACTGGCGAGGATAATGCTCCTTGCGGATCTCGATGGTGGAAGCCGGGAGATAGTCGAGGTCCGAGACAAGGTTTCCTTCATCCCCGGGATGACATCCAACTCCGCTAAGATGCGATCTCATCCGGTGGAGTGCCTGGCAAGAGGACATGGCAACCATGCAACGGTTTTTTACTGGACACGGCATGACACTGGGGCTGGCCGTGATTCTGTCGTCGATCGCCTGCGAAGGTTTCGCCGGGGAGCGAGGGCAACAGGTCCAGGACAGGATTCGTGTTGCGACCGTCGCGATGCATTCCGAGCTTGGTGATTTTGAGATCAACCTCGACCGAATCGCCTTTTGGACAGCGAAAGCTCAGAAGGCAGGCGCGACGTTTGCCGTGTTTCCGGAATTGTGCGTCACGGGGTCGTTGTGCAATTCCACGATGACACAAACAACGGCACGCACGATCGCCACGAAGGCCATGTCGATTGCTCGGCCGCGGCTGGAAGCACTGTGCGCGAAACTGGGCATGACGCTCGTCGTGGGCATTGTCGACCCGACGGCCGATCGGCTGCGAAACGGCGCGATGGTGATCGATCCATCCGGCTATCGCACCACCTACCACAAGCTATGGCTGCCGAATGCCAACGAGCAAAAGTGGTTCCAGGCCGGGAAGAGCCTGCCGGTGATCGAATCGCAGGGTTGGAAATTCAGTGTGGGGATCTGTGCCGACATCAACTACCAGAGCTACTTCTCCTCAGCCGCTCATCACGGAGCGGAAATGATGCTTTGTCCCATCGGGGGCAGTGGGCGGGATTCCCTGGTAGACAAGAAGACAGGTGATCAGACCCGCCAGGCCGAATTCCACCGCAATTTGCACATGAAGTTCTTGCCGGCAAGAGCTGCCGACCATGGCCTGTACGTCTTTTATGCCAACCAGTCAGGACGCTCGGGAGACTACTGGTACCCGGGCCTGGCACTGGCGCTGGATCCGAGCGGGAAGCTCGTGGGCGAACACCGCCCGACCGAGGGCATGATCGTCACCGAAGTCTCCAGGCAACTTCTTCAGAGGTTCGAGTCCAGGCGTGTCTCAAGCAAACCGGTTCAGCCCAAGAATTCCGCTGGCCAGGCTGTCGTGGTGAAGATCGTCAGTGCCAGGAAGACCGAAGACGGCTTTGTGCCACTCTTCAACGGTAAGAACTTCGCTGGTTGGGACATCATGGGCAGGAAGGAAGGCTGGGCGATCAGGGATGGGATCATCCACTCCGACGGTGGCCAGGGCGGCAAGTGGTTGCGTTCGAAGAAGCGATTCAAGAACTTCATCCTGAAAGTCGAATGGAAGGTTTCCAAGGGGGGCAACAGCGGTGTGTTCATTCGCTCGGGTACCGACCTGGCTCTCAGGCCCGACGACATGCTGCTTGTGACCGGTTACGAAGTGCAGATCTCCAACGCCCGCCGCGACGACAGCCATTGCACCGGAGCGCTGTACGGTTTCGTCGCCGTCAAGCCGCGGCCGAATGAAGCGGCCGATCGGTGGCACACATTCGAGATCCGCTGCCAGGACAATCGGGTCACGGTGAAATCCGACGGCCGGAAATGCATCGACTTCGATCAGTCGACGAACGAAAAAACCAAGAAGAAACCGCTGACGGGTTACATCGGCCTGCAGGATTCGCACTCGCCGAAAGGCCACTACATCCAGTACCGCAACGTCCGCATCAAGACGCTGGAGTAGCCGGGGGGCTCAGCGGTTCAGCCGTGTCCAAGTAGTGGCGGTGTTGATGATCCCGATCCAACGGCTTGAACGCCGAGGCTGGGGTCGAGAGACTGGGCGGTCTGAGGCCGAGCCTGGAGAGATCCGATGAGAGTTCTGCTGGCCGTGGCCGTGTTGTTGGCTTTCCAGGTCGATGGCGCAGTGGGATCGTCTCGGTCGCGAACCGGCAACCTGGTCCAGGATCCGGGGCTCGAGTCGGAAGCAGCGGTGAACTGGCAGGGTTCGTCGGCTGCGGTGACCCGTGTGAACAATCGGCCGCATTCCGGTCGCCACTGCCTGTACGTCAAGGACGCATCTGACTCGTACGGCCAGGGGAACAGCGCCGCCATGGCGGTGGTGCCCGGGCATTACTACAGCGAAGCCTGGTTGCGCGTGGATCCGAAATCGCCGGGGTTGATTACGTGCGATATCCAGTTCTTCGATCGCGACAACAAGTACTTGTCGTCGCATTGGATGGGCGTGAGTGACAGCCGCAACTGGACACGAATTCGGGGACGGGTCGTTGTGCCGTCGGGTGCGGTCACCGCCTCGATTCGACTTCTGCCTGCCGGCCCCAGTCGGGAGTACAAGGGCAATGTCGGCAAACTGCGGGGGGCTTGCTTTGGCGATGATTTCTATTTCTCGACATTGAAGGATGCCATCACGGCGGGGCGGGCCACCGGGGACGAATTTCCCGGTGTCGTGGCCGATCCCGTTGACTACGACACCCCGGCCCCGATGCGTCCTCACCTGTATGTGACGGCCAGGAAAGTGCCGGGGCTGCTCTCCGTGGCAGAGCTACGGCAGGCAATCAAGAGCGGGCACCGGAAACTCCTCTGGGACAAAGTCAGGAAGCGGGCGGACGCGGATCTGGAAGCCGAGCCGATTGTTGCCGGCACCGACGCAAACTGGATCGTCTGCAACGATGCGTCACAGCGGATTCTGCGAGCCTCACTGGCTTTCCTGGTCACTGCGGATGACCGCTACAAGGAGTCCGCGCTGCAGCAGATCGCCGTGACCTTTGACACCGACAAGTGGCCGGAACACTGGCGTGATGATCCCGGCCAACCCCGGAATCTCCCTGCCGGTCTTCGCGTGGGACAACTGTGCGCTGGAATCGGGCTGGCCTACGACTGGCTCCACGCCGGGCTCACTGTCAAGGAACGCAAGCGGATCGTGGCCGGCCTGGATCGCCAGGGCATTCAGCCGTACCTGAAGACCGTCAGGCAGGGGAACTGGCAGGTGGCCGTGCTGGACAATTTCATGCCCAACATCGTCGGAGGCGTTGGACTGGCCGGCATGGGACTGGCCGAGGATCATCCCGATTCCGATTTTCTCGTCCGCACTGCTCGGCAACGGATGAAGATCTATCTCAGCGTGTTTGGGCCGGAAGGTGAATGGAACGAGTCGGTGGATTATTCGAACTCGGTTCGTGACACGGTCGAGTTCTATTCGGGGCTCCGCTACTGGACGACAGTTCGGCCGGACGTGAGCAATGACACGACCCTCGCCGAACATCCATTTCCCCAGTTTTGCCGCTGGAAAATGTACATGACGTTGCCACCTGGTCGTGCAGCAAAGATGGGAAACTGCGGGACTCAACAGCGCATCGTCCTGCCCTTTGTTCCGGCAATTGCAGCAGCCAATCGTGATGGTGTGCTGCAGTGGTTTTATCTCAACTACCGCTTTCCTCCCAAGCAGACGATGAACTGCCGTGACTACCTGATGGAGTTGTTGACCTTTGACAACACGTTGAAGCCGGTATCACCGGAGGGTCGTCTTCCGCATGGCCATGCCTTCTCGGCCAACACGATGTGTGTCAGCAGTCGTACGAGTTGGTCTCCCAAGGCCACGCGGTGCGTGGTCTTCGGGAAAGGGGGTGCCGCTTATGAGATCCACGGGCACCATGACGTCGGCCAGGTGTGCATCGACGGAAATGGTGAACGCCTGATCGTGGAACAGGTTGGTTACGATGGCGGCTATATCGGAGGATCTCACGATGTCTACAGCGCGGCCGGCCACAATGTCCTGACCTTTAATGGCAAGGACATGATCACCGATCCTCCCAGATCCCGCGTGTGTTTCGATCAGCCGGAAATCCGCAACTGGCCCGCATTGCGGTCCAGGTGGCTGGCTCGCAAGTTCGACGATCGGCGTGGAGGTTACTGGATGCTGGATTCGACCAAGGTCTACGAGGACGTCAAACAGGTGAGACGCCTGGTGGTTCACCTGAACCCGGGCGTGGTGGTGGTCCTGGACACGGCCACGTTGTTGAAACCGGGTGAGATCTCTCTGAACTGGCACACCGCGGACAAGTGTCGGCCGGACCAGGAGGGACAATTTGTGGTTCGAGGGAAACGGGGTTCACGTTTGGCAGCCCGGGTGACAGAGACGGGGAAGGCCAGGTTGTCGCTGGCTCGCCGGGAGCACAAACATTCCAAGGGCAGCTATGTCGAAGCCTCCGTGCGTGGTGATCGCTGTTCGATTCTCTCGCTGTTTTGTGTTTTCCAGCCCGGAGAAGACCTCCGAAACTGGAAATCCTCGGCCGGAAAATGGTCCATCCAGACCGCAACCGGAACAGTCGACGTTAGGGTGTCGGACACCGCACTATCCGTCAACAATCGCGAAGCACGGTCTGGGTGGACCATTCCTCTCCAGCCGAAACCTAAAGACTGATTCCTGTCCGACGTCGCGCGAGATGGCCAGGATCTGGCCGGTTGCAGGTTGGATCTGGACCGGAGAGACTGGGGGAGGACTTTGTTCGGGATGGGCGCCTTCTCGCAGCTGCCAGGAGTTGAAACGATGACGAGATTCGATTTTCCGCGGTCATTCAGTGGTTGGTTGGTGATCGCATGTGTGCTTCTGGGTCTCACCGTCTTGCCGGCAGAGGAGAATCGTCAGCGGTCACTCTCGGTCCGCGCGGAAAACTGCCGGATCACCCCGATCTACGGTCATTACACAAAGGTCGACTCCAGCAAGGGGAAGCTGGTTCAACTCGCGAGTGATTCCCATGGGAATCCGGCTCACGCCATGGGCGATTTCCAGATTCACTTTCCACAACCGATTCCGGACGGCAGTTATCGCCTGACAATCTGCTGGCGGACGGGCCGCATGAACGGGACACCCTGGGCATTTTTGCTGGGTGCCGATGGCGGAAGTGTCGTGGAAAACGATATCGAAAAAAGTGGATGGCACTACTTCTATCCAGGTCTTGCCGCCGTGGACAACGATCGATGGTTTACCCACGACCTGGCTGGTCCTCAGCCGGTCGGCTTTTCGATGTTTCCCAACACCCCGGTGGCAGGCTCCATCACCGTCTCGGGAGTGGGAAAGGATGACTTCTACGTGCGTGTCCGCGACATGAGTCCGGGCAGGAACAACACTTTCGGGATCGAGTCGCTGACACTGACGCCGATCAGTCCTCGCGGTCTACGGCCAGTAAAACCGACACGATCCGGCTCGACGAACATCCAGCGGCCGGTCGGATCGAAGTTCACGATCGGCGTTTACTATGCGATGCCGTGGCTGAATCCCAAGGACGACTTCTCCTGGGACTATGCGTTCATGGACATGGCTCGATCCGGCTGCAACTTTGTCGTCATCAGCGGAAATTGCTGGGCGGATCAATGGGCTGCGATCAAGCACTGGGGTATGCGCGGCGTGACCAGCTACGGCCAGTTGAATGGTTATCCCGGGCCAGGCAAATGGAAGCCGTCCGACTTTGCCAAGGGGATCAAGGAGCAGCGTGAGTTCCTCCGGACCTGCATCTGGAAGGACCAATACGTTGGTGACGCCTGCGTCGGACACATCATGACGGATGAGCCCGAGTGTCCCCCCGGCCTGTCCGAAGACAAACGCCGTTTCTTGCGGGCGTGGGCAGATGCCTATCATCAGCACAACCCCAACCGCAAAGTCTACGTCAACCACTGCGATCCCAAGTGGTACGACCTGAACGAAAAGCACGCAACCTGCAGTGCCGCTCCCACGATAGCCGTCAACAGCCAGCGGATCAGCGATCGCATTCGGGCGTCTCAGGCGATCGGGCTGAAGAACTTCACCGTGGTCGCCCTGCTCGGGCGAATGTCGGACTGGGGAGGTGGTAAGGTTGGCAGTGTCGAGTACTGGAACATCCGGCCGGCAACTCCCGCGGTCTTCGGCTGGCTCGCGAAAAGGACCAACGCGCAGGACGCCTACGAGGAGATGGTCACCGCGTTTTGCTATGGCGCCAGCGGATTCCATCCCTACATGTACAACCAGCACCGTGCGGTCTCGCTGGTCGACCGCCACGGCAATGGTCAGTACGGCATTCGCCGAGGTTTCAGCGCCGCCGCACATGACCTCCGTCGCTCACATGGCTGGCCGGCTGTCACGTTGACCAACAACGGAAGCCCCTTCGCTGACCGCGGCACCTACTCGGCCGGCGAGTTCACGCTCACCGCGCAGGCTGTCTCGGACTCGGGAAAAATTTCCAGGGTCGTCTTTGGCAAGAGCACCGATGGCGGAGGCGTCTGGCAGGCTCGCGTTGACGCGACAGCCCCCTACTCTGCCAAGTTCTCTGTCGAACCTGGCAAGACGGTGATTTTCCGTGCCCGTGCAATTGCCGAGGACGGAAAGCAATCGATCTACGCGGCCAACATGATCCACACGCAGGCGATGCCGGCGAAGAAATGAGATTCCCGTCGCCAGCTTGAGTCGCTTCAATCGGCCTTACTGATCAGCAGGTTGCCGATGTCATCGACCGAGGCCTTGTAGCCGGGATGAATCAGCGTCGTGGAGTCCATTTCCGCGACGATGGCCGGCCCGTCAATCGTGGTGTTGGCATGGAACTGATACCGGTCGTAGATGGGGCAATCGACAAATCCGCCGGTTTCTGCAAAGTAAACCGATCGCGTTGTCAGCACGGCTGAGCTCGGGTCTTGATCGCCGCTGGCGATCTGCCGAAGACTGGGTTTTGCGATCGTGCCGATGGCGGTCAGGCGGAGATTGACCAGTTCGATCGGCTCGTCGGCAGCGCTGAAACCGTAAACGCGTTCGTGTTCGTGGTGGAATCTCTCCGACACGCGCTGCATTTCGTCTGGCCGCATGTTGGGATCTTCGATTGACAGCGTCAGTTCGTAACTTTGTCCGAAGTAGCGCAGATCCAGTTGACGCACAAACTGCATCCGCTGCTCGTCGACCTGATCCTGTTCGAGTGCGGCGCGTCCCTGGGCTTCCATCATTTCGAATTCTTGCATCACGTTCGTGAGCACCGTCTCATCAAGCCGTGTTACGAACGTGGAACTGTAATCGTGCTTCAGGTCAGTCGACAGCAGTCCCATGGCTGAGAAGATCCCCGGGCTCATGGGAATCAGCGTGCGTGGGATCTCCAGTTCGTCTGCGAGTCGATTGGCATGCAGTGGTCCGGCACCACCGAATCCCACGAGCACAAAATCTCGTGGATCGTAGCCGCGTTGGACAGAGATTCTCCTCAATGCGCCGGTCATGGCGGCGTTGGCGATCTCGACGATGCCGTGGGCCACTTCGACGACGTCCATGCCCAGCCGGCCGGCGCACCGTTCTTCGATGGCCGTGCGCGCTGATTCCACGTCGAGTTCCAATTCTCCGCCGAGGAAATTTCGGGGGTCAATTCGACCCAGGACCAGATTGGCATCGGTGATCGTGGGCTCCCGTCCGCCCTTGCCGTAGGCCGCCGGCCCAGGGTCCGCTCCGGCGCTTTGCGGACCGACTCGCAACACGCCGCCACCGTCGACCCACGCGATCGATCCTCCACCGGCTCCGATTTCGACCAGGTCGATCACCGGCGTACGAATCGGGTAGCCGCCCGCCTTCGCGCCGTGTTCGGAAGAACTCGCGGCGGAGCCGACTTCGTAGTCTTTCGTCACGCCGGGTTTGCCGTCCTGGATCAAACCTGTCTTGGCAGTTGTGCCGCCCATGTCAAAGGAGATCAGGTTCGTATGTCCCAGCTTCTCCCCCAGAAAACTCGTTGCGATCACTCCGGCAGCGGGTCCGGATTCGACCATGTAGACCGGCTTGTCGGCGGCAGCTGCGAATGTGAACACGCCGCCGCTGCTCTGCATGATCAGCAATTCGGCCGAGAGGCCGCTTTCCCGCAAGCGGTGTTCAATCCGATCGAGGTATCGAGCCACGATTGGTTGAATGCCGGCATTGATGATGGTCGTGCTGGCCCGGAAGTATTCCCGGAACTCCGGCGCGATGTCGGATGACAGCGAGATGCGAACATCGGGCAGCGCTTCGCGGAGAATCTCGCCGGCACGGCGTTCGTGATCCGCATTGACGTAAGAATGCAGGAAACAAACCGCCAGGGATTCGATATTTTCGGCCTGCAACACTTCGGCCGTGCTTCTCAGCGCGTCTTCGTCGAGAGGGACGACCACGTTGCCGCGAGCGTCGAGCCGTTCCGTGGCACCGAAACATCGATGTCGCGGAACCAGCGGCGTCGGCTTTTCGAAATGCACGTCGTACAGCGACGGGCGGATTTGCCGAGCGATTTCCAGCATGTCCTGGAAACCATCGGTCGTGACGAATCCAGTTGGGGCGAGCTTGCCTTCAATGATGGCGTTGGTGGCAACCGTCGTGCCGTGAACGACGTAACCGACGTCGGCATACGGCAAGCCGGCTTCCTGCAGGATACGTTCGGTGGCTTCCAGGAAGCCCTGCGACGGATCGTCAGGTGTCGACGAGACCTTGCAGATGCGGACTTCGCCGGTCGCTTCGTCAATCAACGTCGCGTCGGTGAATGTCCCGCCGATGTCGACGCCCAGTCGGTGTGTGAAACTCATATTGATCGTAGCCCGGCCGTTCTGGTTTCATCGACAGTCCACGTTCCGGTATCGATGGCGACTCGATAGACCTCCTCAGCACGCTCTGCCGAGACCTTGCCTTCGCGAACATCTTGCAGGACACGTTCGGGATCGCGTTCGAACGGACTGCCATAACCGCCGCCGCCGCATGTGCGGTAGCTGACCACGTCACCTGGTTTCAGCCGGACCGTGACCTTCGAGCCGAGCTCTTCGGCTTCCCCGTCGGGGTTCAGAATGTAAGAGGCTCGCTGTCCAGCCTCGCCACCAAACAAGCCCCACGGCCCCCAGCGATCGCGGTCGGAGAGAACCGTGAACGACGCCTCGTGGTCCAGGAATTCGTAGTCGCGGCGGAGTCCCAGGCCGCCGCGAAACTTACCCGGTCCCTCGGAGTCGTCGACCAGTTCGTAGCGAGTGATCCGCACCGGATAACTCATCTCGGTCTCTTCGATCGGCGCGTTTTCGGTGTTCTGTCCGTGAGCCTGCACGGCATCCGGCCCGTCGCTGGCAATCCGGCCCCCGTAGCCGCCGCCGAGTGTCTCCAGGAAGCAGTAGAACTCGCCACTCCGTGGGTCGACACCACCGAAGCCCGCGTGACAGATCATCGCCTTTGTCCCGGCCGGCACCTTGTCGGGAATGGCCGGCGACAATGCCTTGAACATCACGTCCACCATCCGCGTGTGCGTTTCCCAGCCGCCGACAACCGGTGCGGGAGGCGTGCAGTTCACGACGGTGCCTTCCGGTGCGATCATTCGCACCGAACGATAAAAGCCCGCGTTGATTGCTACGTCGATGTCGACAATGCACCGCAGCACATACGCGGCGCCCGCGTAGGCCATCGACAAGGTCATGTTGACCGGTGCTGGTCGCTGAGCGTCACTGCCGGTGTGATCAAACAGCACGCCGTCGTCGTCAATGACGATCGAACACACCAGCTTGACCGGGTCGTCGGTAAACCCGTCGTTGTCGACAACTCCCTCGGCGTGATACGTGCCGTGTGGCAACCTGGCGATTTCCGCCCGGGTCAATCGGTCGGTGTATTCAATCAACTCGTTGACGTATTCGGAGACAACGTCCGATCCATGTCGCTCCAGTAACGTCGTCAGGCGGCGGATGCCGGTGTTGTTTGAGGCGATCTGAGCCCGAAAGTCACCGGCCGTTTCCCGCTTGGCCCGGACTTGTGCCAGGATCAGCCGGAACACGTCGTCGCAGATCGTCCAGTCGTCAACGAGCCGGACCGGCGGGATGATTACGCCTTCCTGGTAGACTTCCTGGAAGGCACCGATGCTTGCCGGTGCCCCGCCACCGACGTCGACGTGGTGGGCCAGGCTGGCCACGTACCCGAAGAGTTCGCCATCGGAGTACACCGGCGAGATGATCGTGATGTCGTTCAAATGCACGCCGCCGAGAAACGGGTCATTCAGAACGATTCCATCACCTGGCTTGAAGTTCTCGGCTCCGTACGCCTCGACCGCCAGGGGAACCATGCGAACCAGGGAGCCGAGATGGTTGGCCTGCGCGAACGACTGGGCCAGCACGTTCAGATTGCGGTCGAAGATCGCACACGAAAAGTCGCAGCGAGTTTTGATGTTCGTCGAGTAGGCACTGCGACGCAGTGCCGCCGACATTTCTTCGGTCACTTCGACGAACGCGTTGCGGATCACTTCGAACTTGATGGGATCAATGCTGCTCATGCGCGGTTTCCCGAACCCCAGGCGGACGTGAAATAGTCGCCTTCGATGAATCGACTCGGACGCAATCCGGTGATGTCGATCTTGCTCGTGTTGCCGGCGATCGTGTCGGCCAATGCTTCACCGAGCGGCGGGCCCAGCTTGAAGCAATGGCCATTCCCTGCCAGGCAGGCGAAGTAACCGGGGACTTCCGGTTCCGGTCCGACCAGGGGATGCCAGTCGTCGCTGATCGTGTACATCGAAGCCCATCCGTGGTCGAAGCTGCCTTCTCGTGTCGACGGGACTCGCTGGAAGATCTTCTCTTCGACGCGATGTCGAGATGTGTCGTCGACCTTTCGGTCGTAATTGTCGATGTCCAGTGGCTCGATTTCCTTGGGGAAACCGAGTCCGACTAGCAACTGCTGTGGTCCGGCCGGGCGGCTGTAAACGCAAAGTTGCGGATCGGTCAGCCACGGGTAATTGGCGGTGTCGAACGGGACGTTCAGGACGATGTCGTACTCTCGGCTCCACCGAAACGAGTAGTTGAGCCCGACGGTCAGTCCCAGTTGCCGGCCCCACCCTCCAGCCGCGTTGACGACGACGGGCGTCTGAATTGGACCGTTGTCGGTTTCGACAGCCGACACGCGACCGTTTGTGAGCGTGATGGATCGGGCACCGACACCCTCGTGTGCTGTGAGCCCCCATTCGCTCGCGCTCTCAACAAGGTTTCGCGTTGTTTTCTTCGGGTCGGCGAATCCGGAATCCGGTTCGAGTATCGCGTAGGAGATGTCGTCAAGGTTGACCAT
Organism: Planctomycetaceae bacterium; assembly: GCA_003445035.1. Taxonomy (GTDB): domain Bacteria; phylum Planctomycetota; class Planctomycetia; order Planctomycetales; family Planctomycetaceae; genus UBA8437. The sequence continues at coordinate 15,624 of DLVV01000295.1, forward strand.
CGGCAGACGGTCGGACAGATCTGCGGGCGTCAATTCTTCGATCCGGATCCCGTGCTCACGCTGCAGTTCGACCACGGTCTTTCCCGACTCGATCCCCGTCTCGTCGAGCAAAGCCAGGTAACCGATTTGCCGAAAGTCACAGTCACCACCAAGTTCTTCCTCTCCGTTCGAAAACATCTCCACGGCACGTTGAGCGAGTTGTACGGTCACCGGATTCGAATAAAACGTCCGGATCGCTGCGGCCGAATGGCCCGTGCTCACAGCGGCCAGGGTTCGCTGCTCGAGCAAGACGATCTGCCCGAAGCCTTTCTTGGCCAGGAAATGAGCGGTGCTCGCGCCGAGAATCCCTCCCCCGATCACGACCGCGTCCGCAGTTTCTTGCATGGTGGATTCGCTGCCCTTCTCTTCGACTGGTTGCTGGTCGACGTTCCTGTCCTTGCCGTCAATTCAGTTCGCGTGGAATGACGACAGACCAGTCCTTCTCGAAGTACAGCTTGCCGTCCCGGGTGATGCGAACCTGGACGGTGTGATGAAACGACTCGGCATCGCTGCGTGTCTGTTCTTCGGAATGAATTTCCACGTCAAATTCAGCCCGGCGGATACGGCAGTGGCCTGCGGCTTCAAGAACAGCGGTCGCCGGCGATCGATTGTCGACCGTGAAGGCGGACTTCAACTGCAACCGATTGTTCGCGTCGCCGGTCTCGACACCCAGGCGGAGCGTCGCGGTTTGTTCAGCCATGTCTTGAGTGATCGAGTACTCGGTCGACTTCGGCAACTTCTCTGGATCGGCGGGTGAGAGTTGTTGCAGGCTGGAGGGTGGCACAGCGGGTGATTGTCGCGGGATGACGGGTAACACGATGTGCGACGCGTGGTCTCCGCCACGGTGGATCGAATGAACTCCCGGTTCACCAACAGGCCAGGCGTTCTGGAAGTCAGCTCCGGCGATGCTGACTCGCAACCGATGTCCTCGCTCGAAGACGTAGGACATCGTTTTCAGTGGGACGTCGAGTTCATAGACATCGCCCGGTACCAACGGTTCTGGCTGGGCGTGTGACTGGCGATGCGTGGCATTCAGGCCGCCGTACCGCACGAGCTTTGCCGTTCCATCGGGGGCGACGTCAATCAACTTCACGCGGAAGTACGCCACACGAGCGGTTGATGACACGTAGAGTTTTGCGATCGGAGTGCCAGTGACTTCGATGTCTTCCTCCAGCGGGGCGGACGTGTAGGCAACACAGTTCGCGTCGTCGAGGCGCTGATCGATCGGTGTTCCCCACGGCATGATTCCACCGCCCCAGTGAATCCCCGAGGAGATTCCGGAGCCCGCGAGGTAGGGGAACTCGTCCCGGTCGTCCGCGTCCCCGGCTGACTCGTCGAGGCTCGCCTCACCCAGGTACAGCAAGCGGTCCTGCCGCCGGGCCAGCGGCCACTCGTTTTCACTTCGCCACTCACCCGGTTCTTCGAGAGCCATGCGGGCGGCCGGAGGGCTGTACCGGCGAACGAACAGTGTGACGGGCGGTTCATCCATAACGCCGTTGTCGATGTCCTTCAACCAGTGGTCAAACCACCGGTGATAAATCGGACGAGTGTCCACTCGTGGCCCGGGCACCGCGACTGGTTCCTCGCCATACCAGTGGCCCCAGGGGCCGACCAGCGCTTTCTTGGGGCATTGCAGCTTCTCGAAAGCTCGCAACAGCGCGGTGGGATAGCAGTCGGACCATCCACCGACCACCATCACGGCGCATTTCACTCGCCCATAATCGGCAGACAACGAGCGGTCTTGCCAATACGGTCCTTGTAGCGGATTGGAGATGTAGCCGATTCCCCACGGGGCGCTGTTCTCGAGCCGCTCTTGCCACAACGTTTCCCACTGCTCGCCGACGACGTCCGGGTCCGGCGGTGCGAGGTTCCACGTGTTCATGTTGGCCGAGTAGCTGTCGAACATGTAGGGCCGCAGGCAGCCGCCGGGATAGACCCATTCGGTGTAGACGTCGTCGTTGGCCGATCGAACGATGATCGCCTTGAGTGCGGGAGGATTTTCGACAGCGACCTGCCACTGGACGACGGCACTGTACGACTTGCCGATCATGCCGACGTTGCCACTGCACCACGGTTGATCGGCGATCCAGCCGACCATGTCGTAAGCGTCCTGCCGTTCCTCGTCGTTGTAGATGTCGGTCGTGAAGCCGCCCGAATTTCCCGTGCCACGGACGTCAAACTGAACGACCGCGTATCCCCGCTCGGCCAGGTACGGCACCGAAGGCGGGTATTCATCACCGTAGTCGGGCAGCGGTTTTCGCAGCCGACGATACGGGTTGTACTCCATGATCGCCGGGAAAGAACCGGCGGCTTCTGGGCGAGTGATCTTGGCGCACAGTTCAACGCCGTCACGCATTGGGACGCGGACGTATTCGATGCGGACCTGGTTTTCGAACGGGGCGGTCATTGGGGGTTGGTGGTAACTGGCAACAAGGGAGGGATGGATAGTGACTCGTGTACAACGCGATGTGTTTGGCAGTTGGCATTCGAGTGCCTCCGTCGTCATTTTTCCAGCAGCGACGAGGTGCACTGTCGAGAACTTCGCGGCACCAGCGGAGCGGTGATGCGGCTACCCAGAATATCGTTGCGGCGGTGAGATGGCAAAACGGCCTGATGCCGGTCACGCGAGATCGTCGATGGGTCTGTCGTCGATGCCCGACGAGTGCCTCAGATCAGGCAGGCCACGAGGTGCTCGGCACCCTCGCCAGCTATGCCAAAATCGCCTCGATGGGCTTGCCACCATGATGAATGGGGACCGGGCGGCTGTTGGGCTCGTAGACCGGGGTCTCCGGGTTGATACCCAGGCAGCGGTAGATGGTCGAGACGATGTCGGCCGGCGTGACGGGGTTCGAGGCGGGGAAGGCGGCACGTGCGTCTGAGCTGCCGCAAACCGTGCCGCCGCGGATCCCCGCACCGCTGAAAAGTACCGAGTAGCAGTGCGTCCAGTGATCGCGGCCCGCCTTGCTGTTGACCTTCGGAGTCCGACCCATTTCTCCCATGACCACGACCAGCGTTTCGTCGAGCAGTCCGGTGCGGTCAAGGTCTTCCATCAGGGCGGAATAGGCCTGGTCAAACACCGGCAGATTCAGCTCTCGCAGCAGCTTGAAGTTCAGGGTGTGCGTGTCCCAGGCGTTGTAGTCGATGTCGCCGGGGCTCTTGGCCGCGATCCCGTTTGAGATCCAGTAGTTTTCCCAGCACGCGGTGACGAATCGTGCTCCCGCCTGCACCAGGCGTCGGGCGATCAAGACACTTTCGCCAAACAGTGACGGGCCATAACGTTCGCGCTGTTTCGGGTGGGCAGCCTGGAGGTCGAACGCCTTTCGGCATTCGGAGGAGGTCAGCAGATTGAAAGCCTGCTGGTATTGTTTGTCGTGTGCTCGGACGGCCGGCGATCCACCGAACTCTCGCAGCTTATTGTCGATTTGTTCTCGCAGTGAATGCCGGAGGTTCAGGCGGTCGACGCTGATTTCCGGATTCAGGTTCGGCAACGTCGGCGTGCCGCAGACGACTTGCGACACGTCGCGATGCGCGGGCTTCTCGACCGTCGGCTGACAGACGGTGTACAGCGGATCGAATTGCTTGCCGATGAAGCCGCCTCTTGCACCCGCCCGATAAAAACCGCGACCCCAGCCCATGTAGTTGGGCATGTGGACGTAAGTCGGCATCTGCGGGTCGTCACCCAGTCCCACGTAGTCGCAGACCGAACCCATGCTGGGTGGATCCTGTGGACTCTCGAAGTCCGGGTTGCCCGACTTCGAGGTGCCATTGAATCCGGTCAGGCTTGGGATGCCGTTGTGACAGCCCGCCTCGTGGTGGACCGAACGCACGATGGCCGACCGGCTCGTCCATCGTGCCGACAGCGGCAGATGCTCGCTGATGTCAAATCCGGGCACCGAGCTGCTGATGGGCGCAAACTCGCCCCGCGATTCCCTGGGCCCATCCGGTTTCAGGTCGAACATGTCCTGGGTTGCCGGGCCGCCGAAGAGGTACAACAGGATGACCGACTTCGCCTTTCCGGGCTGCAGCCAACCTTTCTGAACGTGGTGACGGCGGCGGGTTGTGCGGTCGCGGCCAGCAACAGCCTGCTCGGCCCGCAACAACTGCGGCAACGTCATTCCGCCGAGCAGCCCGAGCGTTCCGGCGCGGAGAAGATCACGCCGGACGATTCCGTCACAGGCCCGCTTGGGAGACCCCAGCACGCTGAGCATCGCGTCCTCTCCGGGTGTGCTCGTTGATACACGGTCGATGATAGCCGCAGCCGTTCAGATGGGTCCATCCGAGTCGGTGTTTTCATCACAGATGGGTTCGCAGCGTTTCGGGCGAGATCGTGCCGGCGAATTGTGCAACTCCGGGAAACCCGATTTCTCCAGCGGGTCAACGGGAAGCTGGCTTGTCTATGACAACCAGTGTGACGCCACCGAGAATGGCCATCGAAGCAACCAGAAGGCGTGCCGAGAGGGTTTCACCGAGAAAGACGATGCCCCCAGCCGCCGCAATGACTGGCACGCTCAATTGGACCGTCGCCGCCTGGGTTGCCTTCAGTCCCCGGATCGCCGAATACCAGATCGCGTAACCGATTCCGGACGTCAGTGCTCCTGAGGCCACCGCGCACGTGATTCCGAGAGTCGCTGGCCGGGTCGAGGGGAGCATTGCCAGGTTCAATCCCAACGCCAATGGGGCTGCTCTAAGGAAGTTGCCGGCTGTCTTGCAGGTCGCATCTCCTTTTGCCTTTCCCCGGATGGAGTAGATCCCCCAGGCGACTCCCGCTCCGATCATCAATGCAGCACCTCCAGGAGGCGGTGCCGACAGGCCGGGCAGCA
>DLVV01000295.1:20846-29849 GCA_003445035.1 Planctomycetaceae bacterium
CAGGCGTTCTCCTGTCGTGAGTCCGTAGCCGATCATCGTCACCTGGACCGCTCCGAAAAGCAGCAACGCGCCGATCCCTGCAGGCAGGTCGACATAGGCGTAGGAGAACCCGGCAGCGTAGCCGAAGAGTGCCAGTGCTGATGACCAGTCGCCAGAACCGGCTGTCGAGACACGACGTGTCCGAGTGGCCAGGAACAGCACCACCGCACCGGAGAGGATCCGAATCGACGTGAAACTCGCAGGGTCAATCTGAGAGTCCTTGAGTGCCATCCGGCACAGGAGCGAGTTCCCTGCGAAGGCGACCATCGCGAGCGATGTCAGGGCGAACACGCGGCTTTGTGACATCCGAGATCCACCTCTCCGCAGTCCTGTCCTAAAGGGAATTGCCCGTTTTGTGTGATCTTGTGGAGCCGTTCTTCGTTCCTTCTAGTATGGCATGTGCGGGAAGTGTGCTGCCCGCTGGTTCCGCCACACCACGGCTCTTCCTGAAAGAACCAAAGGAGATGCAAATGGAAATGCAGATGAAACTGCCGAAGTTGTACGCGTTAGTCAGAATCGCCTCTCAGATCGTTACGGCCCTGGGATGCATTATGGGCTTGGTGACCTTGTATCCCGCAATCGGGATGTTCCGCTTCAGTTTTATGATGGGGATGTCCGTGGCGGCGATGGGGGCGTTTTACATCGTTGGTTCCTTGACCGGCCTGGGCCTGATTTATGGATTCCTGGCGATCGTCAAGGCTCAGGTGGATATCCGCAATGCGGTGGTCCTTCAAATGCACATGACGAGTCCGAAGCAACAAGACCAGTGAGGACGATTTTGGCGTGATTGCCTGGCATATCATCCCGCCGGAGAATCGCATCGACATCCTCATGAATGTTTTAATTTCATGGAAGCGGGACTCGCGGTGGGTGCCCGTTTCAACCAGGTCGCTCCGATGACTCTTGCCTGGCTGCCGTGCCGCTGTCCCAGCACTTTGGTGCCGCAATGATAAACAGCCAGCAGGTGCTGCTGGTCGTGAACTGGCCGCCGCCCGGTTCGACGGCAACACTGGCGGGGATCTTGCCGACGCTCCTGGCCCAGAGACGGATGACGTACGTCTTTGCCGTCTTCATCGGGATGCCACTGGGGCGGACGCTGTGCATCCGCAAGCCGTGAATGCGCGGGGCGGCGATTCTCAGGCAACGGCGGCCCCGATGTGCCCGGGCAGGATCTGACACAACGGTCACTTCATCATCTCGGCTCCACTCCTGCTGGTCGCAGGCATCGCCTATTGCGTCCTGAGATACGGTGCGCTGCTGATTACGACCATGGCGTTCTGCAGCACCGTGTTGAACGTGGTGGCCACTGCGAATTCCGAACACTGGTATTCCACGACAAGTTACCTGGGGGTCGCCGCGATCGTCCTGCTGTACTGCTTTGCCGTGAGAGCGGCTTTGGCAGGCAGAAGTCTTGTTTCGCTTGACCGTTTGGCGGAACCCGCCCCGGCGAGCAGGTGATCCGTTTCCGGTTCCCTTTGGGGCCGACCGGTGGCCGTGCCCTGTCAAATCTCAGGGAATCCGCGACCCGGGGCTGGCGGCTTGAACGCGGGGACCGGCACGTGGAGACTGGTCTGGTTCGTTTGGCCTGATCCTGGAGAGATGCGATGAGAGTTCTGCTGTCAGGCGTGCTGCTGGTCGGGATTGTGAGCGGCGTGTCGTCGCCTGGCCTGGTCACTTCCCTGGTGGGACAGGAAGACAATCGCCTCGTTGAGACATCTCTCAATGAGCCTGCCAACCGGAGCCAGTCGAAAGCGGCACCCGGACCGCGCGGACACAATCGCATCCTGTTCGTCAGTGATCCGTCCAGCGTTGCGATCGGGTTACTTCCCGATCCGGTCGGAGAACAACACCTGAGAGGCTGGGTGAACATGCTCGCCGACAGCGGGGTGGACATGTTCGATCAGGAGATCTACTCGCAGGGCTGGACGGCGTACTGGAAGTCCAGGTCTTTTGATTACGACCAGCGGACTCAGCATCGCCGTTTCCTGCCGATGATCGAATCTGGCACGCAGCCGGTGGAGGTGCTGATCGATCAGAGCCACAAGCGTGGGATGATCTTCATCGCCGGGTTTCGAGTGAATGACAATCACGCTTACCTGGCGAAGAAGCAGGGAGTGCGACTTGCGAAATTCATTGAGGAGCACCCCGAGTGGCGTCTGAAAGGATTTCCCGACGAACCGTATTACAGGCTGAGCGCGCCGCTCGACTTCTCGTTCCAGGGGCCACGGGACTTCCTGCACTCGGTAATCGAGGAGGTTGTGACGCGGTTTGATGTCGATGGGATCGAACTCTGTTTCCGGGACCACGGTTATTTTCAACACGGCACCGGACGTTCTCGCAAGCAGTTGATGACCGGGCTGGTCCGCCGGATTCGTGCGACGGTGGACAAGGCCGGCCGGTCCCGGGGCAAGCGGCTGTTGATCGGGGCCCGGGTGTCTCCCACTCTCGAAGAGTGCCTGTTCCTGGGCCTGGACGTCCCCACGTGGATTTCCGAGGGACTGCTGGACTATGTCAGTCCCCAGGATGTCATGTACGCCGACTTCAACGTGCCGTTCGAGGAGTTTGCGGCACTGACCCGCAAGTCGAAATGCATGCTCTATCCGGCAATGTTGCCGTGGAGCAGCCTGCGGGCGCGTATCCGGCTGAACCAGCAGCCGTTGACCCAGTCCAACCAGCGGGCGCTGGCGGCCACGATGTACGGGGCTGGTGCCGACGGGGTCGCGATCTACAACCACTTCACCACGATGTGGCACCCGCCCTTCTATCCTCAGTCCCTGAGGTTCTTTCACGAACTCCGCGATCCGAAGCGGATTGCGGCTGGCACGCGACACTACATCTTCGAACCGACGTGGGCCGGCTCAGAGGGATTCGGACTGGACAAGCCGTCGACCGGATTCGTCAAAGCTCAAAGGGTTGTCCTGGATCGGAAGAAGCCGAAAGCCCGGGGGACCTACAATTTTCGTCTGTTCGACAACCTGTCGGACTGCCAGGCGACGTTGACGTTTCGGGGATTCTACCTGACGGCCAATGACCGGGTGGCCGTGACTCTGAACGGGCACGCCGTCGCCGACGCAGCGATTGGCCGAACAGCTTCCGGCGGCACGTCTCTTGCTCAACGAAAATTCAGCAACGATGGCCGGACATACCAGTTGGCTCCCGAAGAGGGCCGGATCGAGTTCCGGAGGGCCTCCAAGGGTGCGTTGATCAACCGCCCCGATCCGGTGTTTTCCACCAGGTGGTTCGATCTGAAGGGACTGCCGATTCAACGGGGGATCAACCGTCTTGCGATCACGTTGACCGGTAGCGACCCGATGGCCAACTCATCGATTGTGATCGACGAAGTCGAGGTCTGGGTCCAGCCGTGATTGCGAGTCGACTGGCAAGGCGTCGACCGTGCTGGCGAGTCATCTGCACTGGAAGATCTCCCCTGAAAATTATTGACCAACGAAGCAACCACTCGGATCGCAGACCATCCGCAACCAACAGGTGGCCCACCATGTGTTTTCGACTAACCTGCCTCTCGTCACTCGTGATCGGCCTCTGCTGTGTTCCGGTCCAGGCCCAGGCCCGCAAGGCGCCTCCCGGAACGTTCAAGGATCTCAATGACGAGATTCTCGGCGACGCGATGATTGTTCGCGGCATGCAGTTGTTCATCGATGATCATGTGATTGCCGAGATGAAAGGCGTTCGCAAGCAGCTCAACCAACCGGTCAAGTACGGGAAAAATCCCGTGCTGAAACGAGACAAGCCGTGGGAAGCGTCAGGACCCGGTTATGGGACGATCATCTACGATGCGGAAGAGAAACTGTTCAAGGCCTGGTACGAGACCTGGAATCAGGATGAAGAATCCAGCTTCTCTTTGCTGTACGCGACGTCGCTGAATGGTGTCGATTGGCGGAAGGAACTCGTCGACAAGGAGAAGCGGACAAACCAGGTAGCGGATCCGAAAATTCATGGCATCCAGGCCGAAGGCATCATGAAAGACCACCACGAAGTGGACCCGGCCAAACGCTACAAGATGCTGTTCAGCTGCCTGCCCGATGGGACGCCCAAGTCGTTGATGACCAGCGCGGCTTACTCCGCGGACGGGATTCACTGGAAGGCTTACCCCAAGTTGCCGATCATCCCGTTCAGCGACACCCAGGTCTGTCCGTTCTGGGACGCCAGGCATCAGCGTTATGTGGCAATTCTTCGCTTCGGGCCGCCGAACACGCGATTGGTCAGCCGCATCGAGAGCAAGGATTTTCTCACCTGGTCGCCCAAGGTCACCATCGTGCGGAAGACCAGGATGGACGTCCCACTGAACACCCAGTTCTACCAGACCGCTCCCTTCGCCTACGGCAATTATTACTTCGGCCTCATGGTCGCCTACCACAACGCATCACTGAAACCGATCACCAAAGAAGCTCCCTGGACCGACCGCAAGAACCTGCATCTCATCTACAGTCGCAATGGTCTCACCTGGTCGCGCGTGGGGAAAAACGGCGCCATCCCGGCTCGTGAATTGAACAAGGACAAGGACTGGAAACAGATCGCGTTGGATGCGGTGTTTGTCCCTTACGGCAAAAGAGATAAGCAGTGGGACTGGGGAACGGTCTCACCGATCTTCACTCCCGAGCCGATTATCGTGAACGACGAAATCTGGTTCTACTACGTGGGGATTGACGCGAAAAACTGGTGGACGTGGTCTGGAGATCCCCCCAAGCGTGACCCGAACCCGAAACAACCCAATGCCGGGATCGGCCTCGCCAAGTTGCGAGTGGATGGTTTCGTCTCGATCGAAGCCGGGAGTGATGCGGGGACACTTACGACCAGGCCGCTGGTGTTCCTGGGTGATACGCTCGTCGTGAACGCCAACGCCAAGGGGGGGACGTTGGTCGTGGAAGCTCTCGATGCGAAGGGGAAAGTCATCTCGGGATTCGCCGCGAGTGACTGCAAGCCAATCACCACCGACAGTGTTCGGCACATCGTGACCTGGAAGGGTAAGCCCGACTGCCATCTTTTGCAGGCCCGACCGATCCGGCTGCGGTTTCATATCAAGAAGGCGAAGCTGTACGGTTTTGAGCCGAAGATCCGGCGGAACATTTACCTGCAGTCCTACGACTGATGGGGACGTTCGCCTCAAGGCGTGCTCGACTGTAAGGACTCGGGTTCGAGGCAGTTGAGAAATGGCCCCGGAACGACCTGGCTGGATGCTTACGCCAGTTGGCAGGATATCGTCCATCGGTGGCCGCGGGTCCTCAATGCCACACCGAAAATCCCCGGTTGACACGGTCAGGTGAACATCCAGACAATGCATCGGTCTGAGACAAGTTCCACCCGTTCGGGGCGCTGCTGTGCTCTCGTTGGACATGAATCCGACCCGGTTGTGCGAAGGCGTCACTCGCCGGGAGTGGCTACGAGCCGGCGGGTTGTCCTCGATGGGGCTGATGCTCCCGGACCTGCTCAGGGCCGAACAGGCCAAAAAGGAAACCACGAGCACGTTCGGTCGAGCGAAGTCGTGCATCTTCTGCTTCATGTTCGGGGCTCCGGCCCACCAGGACATCTGGGACCTGAAGCCCGATTCGAGTGCTGAAGTTCGTGGGCCTTTCAACCCGATCAGCACCAGCGTGCCGGGAACGCAGTTCGGCGAACACATTCCAAAAATCGCCGGCATGGCTGATCGGTTTGCACTGATCCGCAGCGTCACCCATCCCGACAGCACTCACACCGTCGCGATGCACTACATGCAGACCGGTGTGCGGCACCGGCGTCCCAACACCAACCCGACGAACCTGCCGGACGATTTTCCGTGTTTCGGTGCGACGATGAACCTGATTCATCGTCAGCCCTCGGTGCTGCCGGCCGGAATCAGTCTCAACGCACCCGGTAACGAGATCCCGCTCGGGCACATCTTCCCGGGATTCTTCGCGGGATTCATCGGAAATCATCTCGATCCGATGTTCGTGACCGATGACCCCTCACAGCCGGATTTCAACCCGTTCCCCACCGGTGGAATCAACGTCGGCAGACGTTTCGATGAGCGGGCGGCATTGCTGGGACGACTGGACCAGTTGCGTCGTCGGCTCGATCATGTTCAGTCGGTGCGGAGCGTGACGCGGTTCCAGGAGAAGGCGATCCGCGTGGTCAATTCTCCGGAGGCGTTGAGTGCCTTCGATCTGACCCGTGAGACCACCGGTTTGCGAGATCAGTATGGCATGACGCCCTTTGGCCAGGGGTGTTTGCTGGCACGCCGCCTGGTGGAGTCCGGCGTCCGACTGGTGACGGTCAACTGGGCTCGTGATTATGAACCGCGAGTGGCTGACCATTGGGACACGCACCAGGACAACTTCGTCAAACACAAGAAGCTGTTGCCGGTGTTCGACCAGGGTTATACGGCCTTGCTCGATGACCTGGAATCGAGAGGACTGCTCGAGGAGACACTGGTCGCGGTGATCGGAGAATTTGGTCGGACACCCAAGATCAACACCAATGCCGGCCGCGACCACTGGCCCGGCTGTTTTTCGATCACCCTGGCGGGGGCCGGCATTCGGGGCGGGTTGGTCCACGGCGCATCGGATAGCACAGCGGCCTACCCCATACGCGACGCCGTGAGTCCCGAAGAGGTGGCGGCCACGATTTACCACGCGCTGGGAGTCCCCGCCGATTTCGAACTGGTCGACCACCTGGGGAGGCCCTTCCCGCTGACTACCGCTCGCCCCTTGATGGGGCTCTTTGGATGACTACGCCGGGCACGCCTGGCTCGACAAAGGATGGACCCATATTGGTTCGTTCAAACCGTTTTCGGACCCCGACGATGGAGCAAGTTGGGACCGGTGCCGCGGACGAGTTGTGGAATGCGGTTGGCGATGTGTTTCCACGAGGAGATGTCGCGCCGAGATAGCGGCGATTCCGAACATGGGCGTCCAGGCTCAAGCCGATACGAGATGCCAGCCTGGGAGAAAGGGACCTCCGATGCTCAGCTTTCAGGGAACGTCAGGCCACGTGAATTGCGCGGGTGTCAGCCGCCGCGACGTGTTGCGGGTGGGGGCGCTCGGGATGGGCGGATTAACGCTCCCGGCGCTGCTCCGGGCGCGGGCTGCGGACGCGGCGGCCGGGAGGCCGGTCAAGGACACGTCGGTGGTCTGGTTGTTCCTGTCGGGCGGTCCGTCGCACCTGGACACTTACGACCCGAAACCCGGCGCCCCGGCCGAATTTCGCGGGCCGTTCGATGCCATCAGTACCAACGTTCCCGGTGTCGAGTTCGGAGATCTGATGCCCCGGCAGACCAGGGTCATGGACAAGATGGCCGTCGTCCGGACGCTCAGTCACGGCGACGGCAACCATGGGAGTGCTGTCCACTGGGTCGCCACCGGCGTGCTGCACCCCCCGGCTGATTTGGGCGCGCCGCAGATTGCTCCCTTTCCCGGATCGGTGACAGCCAAGGTCCGCGGCACCCATCCGCTGACAGGCGTGCCGCCATACATTTCGCTGCAGCGGATGCCCACCAGCGACGGCCCTGCCTATCTCGGCGTCGGATGTTCGCCCTTCGAGGCGACGGGGCCGGGCCGGGACAACCTGACTCTGCATGCCGATGTGAACCTGGCACAGATGCGGGACCGCCGGAAACTGCGACGGTCGCTCGATACGCTGCGGCGGGATGTTGATGCGCGGGGCATGATGAACGGCCTCGACAGCATCGAACAGCAGGCCTTTGACCTGATCCTGGGCAACAGGGCCGGCGCGGCTTATGACCTGGGCCGTGAAGACCCGCGGACGGTGGATCGTTATGGCTCGGGCCTGGGCCGACAACTGCTGGTGGCTCGACGGCTGTGCGAGGCCGGAGCCTCGTTTGTGGGTGTCGAATGGAGCGGAACGGGGAAGAGGTACGGCTGGGACAATCACCGTGGCGTGTTCGAATTCCTCCGTGGTAACGTGCCGGAACTCGACCATGCTGTGGCGACGTTCGTGGAAGACGTGGCCCAGCGAGGTCTGTCCAAGCAGATTCTCCTGGTGGTCATGGGTGAGATGGGCCGAACGCCCAAAATCAATCAGCGAGCCGGGCGAGACCATTGGCCCCAGGTCATGTTCGCCACGTTGGCCGGTGGAGGGCTCAAGATGGGCCAGGTCGTCGGAAAGTCCTCAGCGAAGGGCGAATTCCCAGAGACGCCGGCCTTTCATGCCCAGGACTTGCTGGCCACGTTATATCACGTCCTGGGGGTCGATCTGCGTCTGCAGTTCAACGACAACGGCGGCCGGCCCGTGCCGATCATCAGCGATGGCCGTCCGATCGCCGACCTGCTGCTGTGACGTCTGTGGACGGTGCTCCGTCGGGCGTCTCAGCCAGTTGAACGCCGGGTCTCGTGATGGAGAGACTTGGGGGGCAATCCCGAGATCGTCGCTCAGAGCTGCTTCTTGGCTCCGGTGCCGAACGGGTTTTCGGGGCCGGACAGACGATATCCCATGCAGGGCGGAATGCGGGTCTCGCCATCCAGTCCGCGTTTTCCCCAGACCCGGTGGAATCGTCCCACGATCTTGTCTCCGAAGATCGTGGGAGCCATGAACTGACGTTTGCCGGTATCCATCAGGTTGAAGTGAATGTGTGTGTTCTGAGCGAATTCTCGTCGTGGAGGAATGTACATCCGGGCGATGACGTCTCCCTTCTTCACACGCTGTCCTCGCTTGACGAGGATGAACGGTTTGTAGAAATCGGGATCACCGGGGTCGATCATCGGTTCGATGCTGTAGTGGAAATTCACCGCCGCCCCGTCCTTGCGAGCGATGGCGAGTGTCACTCCGTAACGGTGATTGGCGATCCGTTTTCCCAGGGCCCGATTGAAGATCGGACGCAGCTTGAAGTACTCGTCGATTCGGGAGACGTAGCCGTCGGCTACCGCATAGATTGCCGGGAACGCTCGGACATTTCTGGCCGGAATCGGCTTGTCGGGAATCCGGAAATAGACGTGTGCACCGGTATGCGGCTTT